>NZ_JASCAE010000041.1:0-149838 GCF_029967975.1 Pseudomonas sp. V98_8 | reverse complement strand
GAAAAATCAAAAGATCGCAGCCTGCGGCAGCTCCTACAGTGGTATCCGAGGCACCGTTAAATCACGGGAGGGTTGGGGCCCAGCAACAAATCCTGCTCACGCTCACACAACTCCACCACGTAATCCCACATCACCCGCAACCGCACCGACTTGTGCAACTCGCGACGGGTACTGATCCAGTAGCTGCGCAGAATGCTCTCCTGGGGGAACAACGGCACAAGGCCAGGATCGGCACTGGCCATGTAGCACGGCAGCACGGCGATCCCAAGACCTGCGCGCGCGGCCTGTTGCTGGGCGATGACGCTGGTGCTGTGGAACACCACCTGCGGGTTGCGGCAAAAGCTGTTGAGGAACATCAATTCCTGGCTGAACAGCAAATCGTCGACGTAGCCGATCCAGGCATGGCGCCCCAGGTCTTCACGATTTCGCAGCGCCGGGGAGCGGTCGAGGTAGTCCTGGCTGGCGTAGAGCGCCAGGCGATAGTCCGCCAGTTTGCGCGTGACCAGCATGTCGGCGGCCGGGCGCTCCAGGTGGATGCTGATTTCCGCCTCGCGGTTGAGGATGCTGACAAAACGCGGCACCGCCACCAGTTCCACTTCCAGTCCGGGGTAGCGCTCGAACAGTCCGTTCATGCGGCTGGCAAGGAACATGATGCCCAGCCCTTCCGTCACCCCCACCCGGATCTTGCCCAGCGGCGCCGTGGACTGGGTGATTTCTTCTTGCGCCAGCAGCGCGACGTTCTCCATCGCCTCGGCGTGCTTGAGCAATGCTTCGCCCGCCGGCGTCAGCTCATATCCCTGGGCATGCTGCACGAACAGTGCGGTGCCCAGGCTCTTTTCAATGGCCTCGATGTGCCGCGCCACGGTGGCATGGGTGGTGTTCAAACGGCGCGCAGCCGTGAGCAAACGCCCGCTTCGCTGTAGCTCGAGAAAGAACCGCAGGTCATTCCAGTCGAACATCGTCCATCCCTTGGTCAGCGTTGTTTAAAAACGAACAGTAGCTGGGTAAAAACTAACATTCTTTTAACGAAAGCTAACAACTAGGATGAACCCCAACAAGAACAACAAGCGAGGTCAGGGATGCACGCTTCCCTTGATGAATACGACTACATCGTGGTCGGGGCCGGGCCGGCCGGTTGTTTACTGGCCAATCGCCTGTCGGCCAACCCGCAATACCGCGTGCTGCTGCTCGAAGCCGGCGGTCGCGACAATTACGCCTGGATCCACATCCCGGTGGGCTACCTGTTCTGCATTGGCAATCCGCGAACCGACTGGTGCTTCAAGACCGAGGCGCAACCGGGCTTGCAAGGTCGTACCCTGAGTTACCCACGCGGCAAGGTACTGGGCGGCTGTTCGTCGATCAACGGCATGATCTACATGCGCGGCCAGGCCGGTGACTACGACGGCTGGGCGGCCGACGGCAACCCTGGCTGGCGTTGGCAAGACGTGCTGCCGTTGTTCAAGAAGAGCGAAAACCATTTTGCCGGCGAGTCAACGTTTCACGGCGCCAGCGGCGACTGGCGGGTCGAACGCCAGCGCCTGTCCTGGCCGATTCTGGATGCTTTTCGCAGCGCCGCCGAACAAAGCGGCATCGCCAGCATCGACGACTTCAACCAGGGCGATAACGAAGGTTGCGGCTATTTCCAGGTCAACCAGAAGGCTGGCATACGCTGGAATGCGGCCAAGGCCTTTCTCAAACCGATCCGCCAGCGCCCCAACCTGACGGTGCTGACCGGTGTCGAGGTCGACCGCGTAATGCTGGAAAACGCTCGTGCTTCGGCGGTCAGCGCCCGATGGCAGGGCCAGGTCAAGACTTTCAAGGCGCGCAAGGAAATCGTCCTGTGCGCCGGTTCCGTCGGTTCACCGAGCATCCTGCAGCGTTCCGGCATCGGCCCTCGCCCACTGCTGCAGCGCCTGGGCATCGGTGTAGTCCATGAACTGTCCGGCGTTGGCGGCAACTTGCAGGACCACCTGCAACTGCGGCTGATCTACAAGCTGGAGAATGCCCGAACACTCAATCAAATCGCCGGCAGCCTGTGGGGCAAGATGGGCATGGGCCTGCGTTATCTGTATGACCGCAGCGGTCCGTTGTCGATGGCGCCGAGTCAGTTGGGGGCCTTTGCGCGTTCAGGGCCCGAGCAAACCTCGGCCAACCTCGAGTACCACGTGCAGCCGCTGTCGCTGGAGCGCTTTGGTGAGCCGTTGCACGCCTTCCCGGCCTTTACCGCATCGGTTTGCGATCTGCGTCCGCAAAGCCGCGGCACGGTGCAGATCCGCTCTGCCGATCCACAACAAGCGCCGCTGATCCAGCCCAATTACCTGAGCCACGCGGAAGACTTGCGGGTCGCCGCCGATGCCATCCGCCTGACCCGGCGCATCGTTGCCGCGCCGGCCCTGAGGGCGTTCAAACCGGTCGAGTACCTGCCCGGCGACAGCCTGCAGAGCGAAGAACAGCTGCATGAAGCCGCCGCGCGGATCGGCACGACGATTTTCCATCCGGTCGGCACCTGCCGCATGGGCAACGACGCGGACGCGGTGGTCGATGCCGAACTGCGCGTGCACGGCATCCCCGGCCTGCGCATCGCCGATGCCTCGATCATGCCGCGCATCACCTCGGGCAACACCTGCTCGCCTACGCTGATGATCGCGGAGAAGGCTGCGCAACTCATTCTTGACCCTGACACAAGGAGCATCACCCCGACAAAGGAACTGGCCACACACCCCTGAACCCTGCTCGCTCCTACGGGTGACGGGTACACCCGATTTATGGATAAACGCGGCGCCCGCCCACAAGGAAAGCGCCGACAGTGGAACAACAAAAACAATCACTGTGAGGGATACCGATATGTCAGAACACGTTCAGCCCCTGGAAGCCGTGCGCAGCGCGGGCACCAGCCAGGAAACCCAGAAAGTCATCTTCGCCTCGTCGCTCGGGACGGTTTTCGAGTGGTATGACTTTTTCCTCTACGGCGCCCTCGCGGCGGTGATCAGCAAACAGTTCTTCGCCGGGGTCAACGACACCACGGCGTTTATCTTTGCCTTGATGGCGTTCGCCGCCGGCTTCATTGTCAGGCCATTCGGCGCCCTGGTGTTCGGCCGGTTGGGGGACATGATCGGGCGCAAATACACCTTCCTCGCCACCATCGTGCTGATGGGCCTGGCAACCTTCTGCGTCGGCTTGCTGCCCAATTACGCGAGCATCGGCATTGCCGCGCCGATCATCCTCGTGGTGCTGCGCATGCTCCAGGGCCTGGCGCTGGGCGGGGAATACGGCGGTGCAGCGACCTACGTGGCAGAGCACGCGCCGATCGGCAAGCGCGGGTTCCACACCAGCTGGATTCAATCGACCGCCACCCTCGGCCTGTTGCTGTCGCTGCTGGTGGTACTGGGTTGCCGCTATTTCACGGGCGATCAATTCGAAGTCTGGGGCTGGCGCATTCCGTTTCTGTTTTCGATCATTCTGCTGGGCATCTCGACCTGGATTCGCCTGAGCCTGCACGAGTCGCCTGCGTTCGTGAAAATGAAAGAGGAAGGCAAACTCTGCAAATCGCCGATCCGCGATTCCTTCGGCAAGTGGGAAAACCTCAAGGTGGTATTGATCGCCCTGTTCAGCATCAACGCCGGACAAGCGGTGACCTTCTATGCTGCGCAGTTCTATGTGCTGTTCTTCCTCACCCAGTTCCTGAAAATGGACCCCGCGGTGGCCAACGGCTTGCTGATCGTCAGTGTGACCATCGGCGCACCTTTCTTCATTTTCTTTGGCTGGCTATCGGACAAGGTCGGGCGCAAACCCGTGCTGATGCTTGGCCTGCTGCTGGCCACCGCGTTGTACTTTCCGATCTTCAAGACCCTGGCCCACTACGCCAACCCGGCCATCGACCAGGCCAGCCGCCAGGCGCCGATTACCGTGCTCGCGGACCCGGCCACCTGCACCTTCCAGTTCGACCCGGTAGGCAAGGCGAAATTCGACAGTCCATGCGACAAGGTCAAGACCTTCCTGGTCAAGCAAGGCCTGCCGTACCAGAGCGCAGCAGCCCCGGCCGGCAGCGGTGTGCAGGTCAGCGTCGGTGACATGAAGATCGACGGTTTCGACGAAGCCGCCCTGCGGGGCGCGGTGACCCTGGCGGGTTACCCGCAACAGGCCGACATGCAGCAGATCAACAAACCAATGATCGTGGCCCTGATTGTCGCGCTGATCATCATCTCCGCCATGTGCTACGGACCGCTGGCGGCGCTGATGGTCGAACTGTTCCCGACCCGTATCCGCTACACCTCGATGTCCCTGCCCTACCACATCGGTAATGGCTGGTTCGGCGGCTTCCTGCCGACCGTGTCATTTGCCCTGGTGGTGTACACCGGCGACATCTTCTACGGGCTGTGGTACCCGGTGCTGATCACCGGGGTGAGCCTGGTAGTGGGGATGTTGTGCCTGCGTGAGACACGTAACGTCGATCTGGATAAGAACTGATTGAAAATCAAAAGATCGCAGCCTGCGGCAGCTCCTACCCTGGAATGCGTTCCCCTGTAGGAGCTGCCGCAGGCTGAGATCTTTTAATGGCAATGGCGACTCACTCGTCGAGTTCAACGAGCTCGAACTTCACCTGGTCCGGATAAAACGCCATGTATTCGCGTATCTGTGCAACCGAGACTTTCGGATTCTCGTAACTCCACACCGCATTAGCCCCTTCATGCCCCGGCACCTGCAAACTGAAATAGCTGGCATCGCCCTTGTAGGGGCAATAGCTGGTGTGGTCGGTGCGGGCGAAATATTTCTCGTCGATATCTTCTCGCGGGACGTAGTACACCGGAGGGTAATTGGCCTCCAATAGCACCAGCGCACGTGAAGACGCAGCCACCTGGATACCGTGGAACTTCACCAACAGGCAGCCTGGCTGCTCGGCGATGGTGATGACAGGGCTGGGACCGGAGCTTTTCATGGAAAACAATCCTCATGACAGAAGTTGACCTGCAGGAGCGTGGCTTGCCCGCGATGGGCCGTGCAGCGACCCCAAAACCTGAGACTACGATTTATCAGGTATAACTCAGATTCCCCGATAACGATGGCCTCACAGCCAAACGGCCTGCGCAACCAGACGCAACGCAAAAACTGTACATCCATACAGATAAAGATTGCTCTCGCGCGCCGCTCACGCCATCCTGTGCACTTGCGCACATTGATCGACGATGGTGGTTATGCGGCTTTACCTCTGTGAAAAACCTTCCCAGGCCAAAGACATTGCGGCCGTGCTCGGCGCGCGGCGACGTGGCGACGGCTGCTGGCTGGGAACGGACGTCACAGTGACCTGGTGCATCGGCCACCTGCTGGAAACCGCGCCCCCGGATGCCTATGACGCGCGCTACAAGCGCTGGGTACTGGCAGACCTGCCGATCATTCCCGACAAATGGAAGATGACCGTCAAGCCGCGCACGGCCAGCCAATACAAGGTGGTCAAGCGCCTGCTCGGCGAAGCACGCGACCTGGTCATCGCCACCGACGCCGACCGCGAGGGCGAGATGATCGCCAGGGAACTGGTGGAGCATTGCCGCTATCGCGGCCCGATCCAGAGATTGTGGCTGTCGGCGCTGGACGATGCCTCGATCCGCAAGGCCCTCGCCGCCCTCAAGCCCGGTGCTCAGACCTTCAGTCTTTACCATTCGGCGCTGGGGCGCTCCCGGGCCGACTGGCTGATCGGCATGAACATGAGTCGGCTATTCACCTTGCTGGGACGCCAGTCCGGGTATCAGGGCGTGCTGCCAGTCGGCCGGGTGCAGACGCCTACCTTGCGCCTGGTCGTGGATCGCGACCGCAGCATCGCCGCCTTCGTGCCCGTGCCCTACTGGGCTGTCGAGGTGCAGTTGCTGCACGACGGCACCACCTTCACCGCACAATGGCGGGCCGCCTCCGAGGTGTGCGACGACCAGGATCGCTGCCTGAATCAGGCGCTGGCGCAACGAGCGGCAGCGGCCATGCTTGCCGCCGCAAGCGCCAGGGTCATCAAGCTGCGCACCGAACGGATGCGCGAAGTGGCGCCGCTGCCATTCGACCTCGGCACCTTGCAGGAAGTCTGCTCGAAAAAGCTCGGGCTCGGTGCCCAGGAAACCCTCGACATCGCCCAGGCGCTCTACGAAACCCACAAGGTCATCACCTACCCGCGCAGCGACTGCGGCTACTTGCCACTCAGCCAGCACAGCGAAGCACCGGGCATCCTGGCGGCGCTACGCCAGGCCGACCCGGCACTGAATGCCTTGCACGATTATTTGGAGCCCCAGCGTCGCTCACGGGCCTGGAACGATGCCAAGGTCAGCGCGCACCACGGCATCATTCCCACCGCCGCGGCAAAAAACCTCGATCGCCTGGCAGGCAAGCAACGCGCGGTCTACACCTTGATCCGCGCCCGTTACCTGGCGCAGTTCCTGCCCAACCACGAGTTCGACCGCACCCAGGCCGACTTCGATTGCGCTGGCGAGGCCTTGCGTGCGGTCGGCAAGCAAATCGTCGAACCTGGCTGGAAACGCGCCCTGCCCGAAGCCCTTGCACCCGCCAAGGGCCGCGAAGCACCCGCCCCGCAAACCCTGCCCAACCTCAGGGAAGGCATTGATTGCGCGGTGGCTGACGTGCAACTCAAGGACCTCTGGACACAACCGCCCAAACCCTTCACCGAAGGCGACCTGATCAAGGCCATGAAAAACGTCGCCAAACTGGTGGAAGATCCATTGCTCAAGCAAAAACTCAAGGACACCACCGGCATCGGCACCGAAGCGACTCGAGCCTCGATCATCCAGGGCCTGCTCGACCGTGGTTACCTGATCAAGAACGGCAAGGCGCTTGCCGCGACCCCGGCCGCTTTCAGCCTGATCGATGCGGTACCGCGGGCCATTGCCGACCCGGGCACCACCGCCATCTGGGAGCAGGCCCTGGACATGGTGCAGAGCGGCGAAATGAGCCTGGACGAGTTCGTCACCAAACAGGCTGCCTGGATGAGCAAGCAAGTCAGTCGCTGCGCCGGCCTGAGCCTCACCATCAGCGGTCCGGCCAGCCCTGCCGGGCGCGGTGCAACGCCTTGGAAAAACAAACGCAAGCCGGCCAAGCGCAAGCCTGCAGGCACCAGCAAACGTGGGACAAAAACGGCCCTGTAGGAACCGACTCGCGGGCGATGGCGGTTCGTCATGCGCGTTTTTCATATCTGCGCCGCTTTTGCATTTCTGTGCGACAGATCCCACTTCGGGGGCTGCCCACCTCTCCCTCGCAGTGTTAGCTTGCGGATGTTTCTGATCATACGATCAGATATTTCCTACAAACCGCCTGCAAAGGAATGCCCCCAGCAATGGACTTTTCACTCAAGCACCTGGCCGCAGCTACCCTGATGGTCGCCAGCCTGTCGTCGTTCACCAGCGCTGCACATGCCAACATCACCCCGCAACAGAATGCGGTCATCCTCAAGACGTTCAGCGATACCTCGGTCAAGGATTTCCGCCAGTTCCTGACAAGCCTGGCCAAGCGCGATATCGCCAAGACTGACGATCTTGGCACGGCCATCAGTGCCTTCCTCGATAACAAGACACTGTCCCCTGAGCAGCAAAACCAGATCTATCGCCTGCTTGGCCTCTACACACGGGTGAAATACGGCAGCGCTGCTACGCAAACCCTGCGTGAACTGGTGGCCATCCCGACCGTGCGCGTGGACGGCGTTGCCCAGCACGACAATCCCGAATTCATCAAGATCGCCGAGAAGATCAAGAGCCTGGCCCAGGGGTTCAACCTGAGCTTTCGCAACATCGACAACCGCGTTTATGAAATTTCCCTGGAAGGCGCTGGTGATGAAGTCGTCGGCATTCACGCCCATGCCGACGTGGTGCCGGTGACGCCAGAGAATTGGGTACTGCAGGATGGCACCCGTCTCGATCCGTTCAAGGTCACCCAGGTGGGCGATCGCATGTATGGCCGGGGTACGGAAGATGACAAGAACGGCATCGTGGTCACGCTCTACGCCATGAAGGTCATCAAGGAAGAGAAACTGCCGCTGGCCAGGAACTTCAAGCTGCTGGTAGACACCACCGAAGAAACCACGGGCGACGCCATCCCCTATTATTTCGAACGCAACCCGACGCCGAACTACAACCTGGCACTGGATGGCGGCTACCCGGTGGTGATTGCCGAGAAAGGCTACGGCACGGTCATGGCCAGCTTCGCCAAGCGCAAGGCTCAAGGCAAGGGCGCTGAAATCACCGCGATGACCGGCGGCCTGGCGACCAACCAGATTCCGTCGACCTCGGTCGCCACCCTGGTGACGGACAATCCCGCGGAACTGGCGGCCAGCCTGCAGAAGGCCGGTACAGAGTACGCCATGCGCAATGGTGGCAACTTTGACGTCGCCGCCAAGGTGGTCGGCAACGACGTCATGCTGACCGTCACCGGTGTGTCCGCCCACTCCTCCGAACCCGAGTCTGGCGTCAACCCGGTGGCGAGGATGCTGGACTTCATCAACAGCCTCGACGGCAAGGTCGCGCTCAAGCACAACCACATCACCGACGCCGCCCGCTATGCCGCCGACAACTGGGGGCTGGATTACCTGGGGGGCAAATTGGCACTGGGTTTCGCCGATGAGTTCATGGGTCCGCTGACCACCTCCCTGACTTATGTCGGGATGGATGACAAAACCTTCAAGCTTGCGGTCAACCTGCGAGTACCGAAGGGCAAGTCCCCGGAAGTACTGAAGTCTGAAATCGCCACAAAACTGGATGCCTGGAGCAAACAGAGCAACATCGCACCAGCCTTCGACTACTCCATCGCCGAACCGATGTACCGCAATCCCGAGGGTGAATGGGTCAAGGCCCTGCTCGCCGTGGCCAGCGAAAACCTCGGCATGGAGCACAAGTTCGGTACCTCCGCCGGCGCCACCTCAGTGCACGAACTGCCCAACGGCGTGCAATTCGGCCTGGCCATGCCGGACGTCAAATACACCGGTCACAACGACAACGAGTTCAAGACCACCGAGCAATTCCTGCTTGACCTGCAAATCGTGACCGAGATGATGAGCCGCATCGGGCAGCTACCGAAGCTTTGATTCACCTGGCGGGGTCGCTACGTCACGGCGCCCCCACCTTCCCCTTGTCTGGGCACGCTGTGCGGCGATCTGATTTGCCGGCGAACCAGACGCTGCGGTGTACCTGTTGCACCGCGTTACCGTTCTTCGCGGCCAACCGGATCGCCGCACCGCTGACGCCTACAGGACTTTGCACGCGCTCCGGATGTACCTGCCAAAACGTTAATTCCCCACCCTCACCGGTCTGCGTCAGCACACGTACGTCGTTGTAGATCAGTACTGATGTCCGCGCCCCGGCATTCGGCCGCGTGAAATGTGTGTACAGGTAAGTCATGCGAACTACGTCAAGGCACAGGCAGTGAGTTTCGGCGCAAAATTCGTATACCATATCTCTAACTCAATCCGAACGACCGCCGCCGTGAACTCACCCAAATTCAACGCTCCCGACTTGGGCAATGCGCCTTCGACATCGGAAATCATCACTCGCCATCTGCGTGACGCCATCGTCGCGGGGCACTTCGCCGAAGACGAGCCTATTCGCCAGGACGACATCGCCCGGCAGTTCAACGTCAGCAAGATCCCGGTCCGCGAGGCCCTCAAGCGTCTGGAAGCCGAAGGCCTGGTGATGTTCCAGCGCAATCGCGGGGCAATGGTCACGCGGGTGTCGGATGCCGAACTGGCACAGATGTTCGAAGTGCGCATGTTGCTTGAAGACAAGGTGCTGCGTCTGGCCATTCCCAACATGACCGAAGACACATTCGCCCGCGCCGAACGTATCTGCCAGGAGTTCATCGGCGAAGATGACGTGGGACGCTGGGCTGAGCTCAACTGGGAACTTCACGCCTGTCTCTACGAGCCGGCGCAACGCCCGTTTCTGGTGGGCCTGATCCGTTCGGTCAACGACAAACTGGAACGTTATCTGCGGATGCAGATGAGCCTCTCCTCCGGGAAGGAACGTGCCGACCACGAGCACCGGGAGATCGTCGAAGCCTGTCGCGCCGGTGACGTCGACCGGGCCGTGAAGCTGCTCGACGAACACATCGCCGGGGTCTGCAAAACGTTGTTCGAGCACCTGCCCCACCACCATTGACCGTCTGCTTGATTGTGCCGATTTCGTCATCGGTGCAGGATAAAACCATCAAGCCGCCAAGCCCTCGACGGGCCACTCTTGCGTTCACTCAACTGAACGGACGTGGCCCTGTCATGAAACGCATCACCGTGATCGACTCCCACACCGGCGGCGAACCCACCCGCCTGGTGACCGGCGGTTTTCCCGACCTGGGTACCGGCAGCATGGCCGAACGGCTTCGGCGGCTGGCTGAACACCATGATCAATGGCGCGCCGCCTGCGTACTCGAACCACGGGGCAGCGACGTGCTGGTTGGCGCATTGTTGTGTGAACCGGTCGACCCCGCTGCCTGCGCCGGAGTGATTTTCTTCAACAATACCGGCTACCTCGGCATGTGTGGCCACGGGACCATTGGCCTGGTGGCGTCGCTGGCACACCTGGGCAAGATCGGTCCGGGCGTGCACAGCATCGAAACACCGGTCGGCACCGTGCAGGCCACCTTGCACGACGACTTCTCCGTCAGCGTGCGCAACGTGCCGGCCTATCGTTATCGCAAAGCCGTAGCCTTGCAGGTGCCGGGGATCGGCCAGGTGGTTGGCGATATCGCCTGGGGGGGCAATTGGTTTTTCCTGATCGCCGAACATGGCCTGCCGATCGACAGTGACAACCTGGAGGCGTTGACCGCTTACACCTACGCCGTGCAGCAAGCACTGGACATTCAGGGGATACGCGGTGAAGACGGCGGGTTGATCGACCACGTCGAACTGTTCGCCGATGACGCCCAGGCCGACAGCCGCAACTTTGTGCTCTGTCCCGGCAAGGCCTACGACCGTTCGCCCTGCGGCACCGGCACCAGTGCCAAGTTGGCGTGCCTGGCAGCCGACGGCAAATTGCAACCGGGACAGATCTGGCGTCAGGCCAGCGTGATCGGCAGCGAGTTCGAGGGCTCCTACGAACGTCATGGCGAGCGCATCGTACCGACCATTCGCGGCCGCGCTCATATCAATGCCGAAGCCAGCCTGATCATTGAACAGGCCGACCCGTTCGCCTGGGGCATTCGCCCATGAACCAAGGCCTGGTGGCCGATGTGATCGTGATCGGTGCAGGTATCATCGGCGCCGCTTGTGCCCAGGCGCTGGCCCGGCGCGGCTTGCGTGTGCTGGTACTGGACGCTGGCCTGCACGGCGCGACAGCCGCCGGCATGGGCCACTTGCTGGTGCTCGATGACAACCCTGCCGAACTGGCCCTGAGCCAATACTCAGTGCAACGCTGGCGCGAACAGGCCCCGCAACTGCCCGATAGCTGCGCTTATCGCAGCAATGGCACACTGTGGCTGGCGGCCAATGCCGAGGAAATGGCCGTGGCCCAAAGCAAACACATGAACCTTCAAGCCCGGGGCGTTACCTGCGAGCTGATCACCCGCAACGCCTTGCATGCCCGCGAGCCGGAGTTACGCGATGGCCTGGAGGGTGGTTTGTTGATCAACGGCGACGGCATTCTCTATGCCCCGGCGACCGCCAACTGGATGCTCGACACGCCGGGCATCGAACAACGGCGGGCACGGGTCAGCGAGGTCGATGGCAACCGCGTGCGACTCGATGATGGCCAGTGGTTGAACGCTGAAGCGGTCATTTTGGCCAACGGCATCCAGGCCAATGACCTGTGCCCCGAGTTGCCGATCGAACCGAAGAAGGGCCACCTGCTGATCACCGACCGCTACCCCGGCAAGGTCACCCACACGCTGGTAGAGCTGGGTTACGTCACCAGCGCCCACAACGCGACGGGACCGTCGACAGCCTGCAACATTCAGCCCCGCCCCACCGGGCAATTGTTCATTGGTGCTTCGCGACAATTCGGCACCACCGACCCGCAGGTCGAAGGTTGGATGCTCGCGAAAATGCTCAAGCGCGCCACCGAATACATGCCGGGCCTGGCTCAACTCAATGGTATCCGCGCCTGGACCGGCTTTCGCGCCGCTAGCCCGGACGGCCTGCCGCTGATTGGCCAGCATCCCAAACGCAAAGGCCTGTGGCTGGCGGTCGGGCACGAAGGACTGGGGGTCACCACGGCGCCCGGGACTGCCGACTTACTGGTCGCGCAATTGTTCAACGAGACGCCGCCCCTGGCGGTACAACCCTATCTGCCGCAACGTTTTCTTGAAGAGGCCGCCTATGCTTGATTTGATCATGGATGGCCGCGCGCTGAAGGTGGCCGCGGGCACGACGGTGGCTGCGGCACTGGCACTGGCCGGTGACGGTTGCAGTCGCACTTCAGTCAGCGGTCAACGGCGCGCGCCGATGTGCGGCATGGGTATCTGCCACGAATGCCGGGTGACCATTGACGGTCGCTGCGCCCTGGCCTGTCAGACGCTATGCCAGCAAGGCATGCAAGTGCAGACTCGACCATGAACGAATACGCCGACCTGCTGATCATCGGCGCCGGCCCCGCGGGCATGAGTGCCGCCCTCGCCGCTGCGTCCACTGGTGCACACATTGTGGTGCTCGACGACAACCCGCTGCCGGGCGGCCAGATCTGGCGCGACGGGCCACAGGCCAGCCTGCCGAATCAGGCACGGCAGATGCGCGAGCGCCTGCAGGCCAACAGCAATATCCGCCACCATGCCGGCACCCGTGTAATTGCCCTCGCTGGTGCCAAGCAATTGCTGGTGGAAGACGCCGACCGAGGCTGGTTGATCGGCTATGACAAACTGATTCTATGTACCGGTGCCCGTGAATTGCTGCTGCCCTTCCCCGGCTGGACGCTGCCAGGAGTGACCGGCGCGGGCGGGCTTCAGGCGCTGATCAAGGGTGGCCTGCCCGTGCAGGACGAGCGTGTGGTGATCGCCGGCAGCGGTCCGTTGCTACTGGCCAGCGCGGCCACTGCGAAACACAACGGTGCCCAGGTGCTGCGCATCGCCGAGCAGGCCTCTGCGGTCGCGGTCGCAGGATTCGCCCTGCAGCTGCCGCGCTGGCCGGGCAAGCTGGTGCAATCTTTCAGTCTGCTCGACCGCCATTACTGCACTGGCACCCACGTCGTGGCGGCCTTGGGCAACGAACGGCTGGAAGCTGTGCGATTGCGGCATCAGGGCAAAATCGTTGAATTGGCGTGTGATCGCCTGGCCTGTGGTTTCGGCCTGATTCCCAACACCCAACTCGGTCAGGCCTTGGGCTGCGCGCTCGATGGCTCGGCGCTTGCCGTGGATGCCTGGCAAACCACGAGCCGTACCGGCCACTACGCCGCTGGCGAATGCACCGGTTTCGGCGGCAGTGAGCTGGCGCTGGTCGAAGGGACAATCGCCGGGCACGTGGCGGTGGGTAACACCGCGGCAGCACGGGATTTGTGGCCAAGTCGCGCACGTTGGCAGGGTTTCGCCAAGGCGTTGAACAGCGCCTTCAGCCTCGACCCGCAGCTCAAGTCGCTGGCGCAACCCGACACGCTGGTCTGTCGTTGCGAAGACGTACCCTACTCGGTGCTATCCGGACACGTTGGCTGGCGCGAGGCCAAACTGGCCAGCCGCTGCGGCATGGGCGCCTGCCAGGGCCGGGTGTGTGGCGGTGCCTTGCAGTATCTGTTCGACTGGCAACCCACGGCGCCCCGGCCGCCGTTCAACCCGGCGCGCGTCGAAACCCTGATGTGCCTGGATGACACGCCACCGGTGTAAACGCTCGCTTCGGGGTTTCGGGGGCGCTGCCGAGTCTTTATAGTCCCGGCAGTCGCCACCAGGCCCCTGTTGATATGTTCCCCTCACTCAATCATTTCAAACCCTGCGACCTGCCGACGCTGCTGAACAGTTTGCAGGCCATCGCGACGCTGCTCGATACCCTGACGGACGTGGTGTTTTTCATCAAGGACTGCGAGGCCCGTTACGTTTTCGTCAACCAGACCCTGGTCCGACGCTGTAGCTTCAAGCACAGTGACCAACTGTTGGGGCTGACAGCAGACCGTGTCTTCCCGGAGCGCTTTGGCCCGATTTACACCGAGCAGGATCGGCGGGTGTTGAGCACCGGACGCGAATTGGCCGACCAGCTCGAACTGCACCTGTATTTCGGTAACCAGCCGGTCTGGTGCCTGACCCATAAACTCGCGCTGCGCGATGAACATGGGCGGATCGTCGGCCTGGCCGGCATTTCCCGTGACCTGCAATTGCCCCAGTCCAACCACCCGGCGTTCCAGAAACTGGCAGCGGTGGATGCGCACATCCGTCGTCATTTTGCTCGACCTATCAGCCTTGCCGAACTGACGGCAATCGCGGGCTTTTCGGTTGCGCAACTCGAACGCCATTGCAAACGGGTGTTCCAACTCACCCCACGGCAGATGATCCACAAGTCCCGGCTCGAAGAAGGTACGCGGTTGTTGCTGGACACCGACCTGCCCATCACCGAAATCGCACTGCGCTGCGGCTATACCGACCACAGTGCGTTCAGCCGCCAGTTCCGTGCCCTTACCAGCCTTTCGCCCAGCCAGTTCCGCGATCGTGGTCGTTGACATGTTCCTTTAAGGGGCGCCTCGCACACAGGGTGCTCCCTTCTGTAACACCTGCCTGCCCGGCGGCACGCCGCCGCTGCCCTGCTCCCGACTTCTAAACCGCCCTGACTCAAGGGCTGGAAAATATTTGCCGGTAAAAAGGCAAATCGGCACAACCGTTGCTATTGTTAATATCGTATACGAAATCCCCAATACGATATCTAACAACACTTCCGACAACGAGGCCTCTATGAAAACCCGCGCATTTACCGTAGCCCTCAGCGCTGTCCTCAGTACCACCTTCATTGCCACCGCACAGGCTGACAAACTCGACGACATCATCGGTTCCGGCAAGCTGCGCTGTGCCGTAACCCTGGACTTCCCGCCCATGGGTTTTCGAGATGCCAGCAACGCCCCGGCGGGTTTCGACGTGGACTATTGCACCGACCTGGCAAAGGTCCTCGGGGTCGAGGCCGAAGTGGTCGAAACCCCCTTCCCGGACCGCATTCCGGCACTGATATCCGGGCGGGCCGACGTGATTGTCGCCTCGACCTCCGACACCCTTGAGCGGGCCAAGACCGTCGGCCTCACCGTGCCGTACTTCGCCTTCCAGATGGTCGTCCTGACCCGCGACAACACCGGCATCAACAGTTTCGACGACATCAAGGGCAAGGCACTGGGCAACACCAGTGGCACCTATGAAGCCATTGCCCTGGAGAACGATGTGAAGAAATGGGGCACCGGTACCTTCCGTGCCTACCAGTCACAAAACGACACGCTGCTGGCGGTGGCCCAGGGTCATATCGACGCCACGGTGGTCACCAATACCGTCGCCGCCGCAACGATCAAGTCGGGTAAATACAAAAACCTGAAGATCGCCGGTAACGCGCCCTACACCATCGACTATGTCTCCCTGGGTACCAAGCGCAACGAGTACGGCCTGCTCAATTACCTCAACCTGTTCGTCAACCAGCAGGTGCGCAACGGTCGCTACAAGGAGTTGTTCACCAAATGGGTCGGCACCGAGATTTCGCCGAGCGACCTGACCGTGCCAAAGGTCTACTACTGAGGTGCCCGGCATGCCTAGGCCCACTTCTCTGACCGGTCGCAGCCTGGTCCCGGGCGCTGCCCAGGGCGCCCTGCTGTTTGCCGATGTCGGGCTGAGCTTCTGGGGCGGAGTCGACCCCTTGCGGGGTGAAATCATCGACCGTCACCATCCCCTCAGCGGCGAATATCTGAGCGGTCGAGTCCTCGCCATTCCCAGCGGACGCGGTTCGTGTACCGGCAGCAGTGTGCTGATGGAACTGATCAGCAACAGTCATGCGCCAGCCGCTCTGGTACTGGCCGAGGCCGATGAGATCCTGACCTTGGGCGTGCTGGTGGCACAGATGATTTTCGAGCGTTCGCTGCCGGTGCTCTGCATCGGCAGCGAGGCCTTCGCCGCCTTGCGCGGCAAGGCCTTTGCCCGAATCGACAGTGCCAGGCTAGCCGTGTTCGATCACATCCCCGTCGACAACTGGCAGCCATCCGAAACGCCGACCCAGGCTCGCGATACCAGCACAGCAATCGAACTCAGCGAGTTCGACCACGCGTTGCTTGACGGCACGCATGGCAAAGCGGCGCAGATGGCCATGCAAATCGTCCTGCGCCTGGCCGAACTGCAAGGTGCCCAGCGTCTGATAGATGTTAGCCAGGCACACATCGACGGTTGCATTTACACCGGACCTGCGAGCCTGCGCTTTGCCCAACAACTGGTGCAGTGGGGCGCGAAGGTTCGGATACCCACTACCCTCAATTCAATATCCGTAGACCAGCGTCGTTGGCGCGAGCTGGGCATCGACCCACTGCTCGGCGAGCCGGCCAGTGCCGTGGGCGACGCCTACATGGCCATGGGTGCACAGCTCAGTTTCACCTGTGCGCCCTATTTGCTCGACAGCGCACCGAAGGCCGGCGACCAGATCGTCTGGGCCGAATCCAACGCGGTGGTCTACGCCAACAGCGTGCTTGGGGCGCGCACCCTGAAGTACCCCGACTACCTGGATATCTGCATCGCCCTGACCGGCCGCGCGCCCCTGATCGGCTGCCATCTGGACGCGCCACGCAAAGCTCGCTTGCGCGTTGAATTGCCGGAACTGGCCGAACTCGACGATGCGTTCTATCCCTTGCTCGGTTACCACATCGGCGCACTCGCGGGCAGCCGGATCCCGCTGATATTCGGCCTGGAACAACGCCAGCCAGACCTGGACGACTTGAAAGCCTTCGGCGCGGCGTTCGCCACCACGTCCGCCGCACCGCTGTTCCACATCGCCGGGGTCACGCCCGAAGCACTCGACCCGGCGCAGGTGCTGGAGCCGGATACCCCGCTGCCCGTGGCAACAATCCGCCTGGCGGACCTGCTGGTCAGTTGGCGTGAGCTCAACAGCGCCAGGGACAACCGCGTGGATGTGGTCTCGCTGGGTAACCCGCACTTCTCGCTCAGCGAGTTCGCCCGCTTGGCACAGCTGTGTCGCGACCGGGTCAAACACCCCGATGCGGTACTCGTCATCACTTGCGGTCGTGCGGTGTTGGAGCAGGCCCGTGACGCCGGGTACATCGACGTCATTGAAAACTTCGGCGCCACCCTGGTGACCGATACCTGCTGGTGCATGCTCGGCGAACCGGTGATCCCGCGGGCCGCCACCACCTTAATGACCAACTCGGGCAAGTATGCCCATTACGCACCCGGCCTGGTGGGGCGCAACGTGCACTTCGCCAGCCTGGCCGAATGTGTCGATGCCGCCTGCACCGCCACCGCCAGCGGGCGTCTGCCGAGCTGGTTGCAACCTGCCTTGCCGATGGAGAACCGCTCGCATGTTTGACTACACCTTCCAATGGCGCACCGCCCTGCGCGCCTTGCCGGACATGCTCACCGGCGCGTGGGTTACGTTCGAGACCGCTGCGCTGTCGATGATTTTCGGTGTACTGATTGCCCTGGTCCTGACGGTCATGCGCGAAGCCAGGCACCCGCTGCTGCGAGGCATCGGCAACAGCTGGGTATCGATTGCCCGCAACACGCCGTCGCTGTTCCAGATTTACATCCTGTACTTCGGCCTCGGCTCACTGGGCCTGCATGTCAGCTCCTGGCTCGCGCTACTGGCAGGGATCACTTTCAACAACGCAGGTTATCTCGCGGAAAACTTCCGTGGCGGGCTCAAGGCGGTGCCCCACACCCAGGTACGTGCCGCGCGCTCACTCGGCATGAGTGCCTTCCAGACCTACCGCATGATCATCGTCCCGCAATTGCTACGAATAGTCTTCTATCCGCTCACCAATCAAATGGTCTGGGCGGTGCTGATGACATCGCTGGGGGTCATCGTCGGCCTTAACAATGACCTGACCGGAGTGACTCAGGAATACAACGTCAAGACCTTCCGCACCTTCGAATACTTCGCCATCGCAGCCGTGCTGTATTACCTGATTGCCAAGGCGATTGTCGCGGCAGCCCGGCTGATGGCCTGGCGGTTGTTCCGTTACTGAGGAGCTGTCCATGTTTTCCACCGAGTTTTCCTCCAATGACCTGTTGTTCCTGCTCAACGGCGCCTGGGTCACGCTGCAATTGACGTTCTGGGCGATCATCCTCGGTTCCGTTGCCGGGTTGTTGTTCGGGTTGCTGCGGGCCCTGTGCCCACGGGCCAGCCTGCCACTGGCCTGGGTGCTGGACGTGTTTCGCAGCGTGCCGTTGCTGATCCAGTTTGTCCTGTTCAACTCACTCAAAAGCATCGTCGGCCTGAACATCAGCGCCTTCAGCGTCGGTTGCATTGTTCTGGGGGTCTACACCGCCGCGTACTTTACCGAAATCGTGCGCGGCGGCGTGCTGTCGGTGCCGTTCACGGTGCGCCGCGCCAGTCGTTCGTTGGGCCTGAGCTTCCTGCAGGACCTGCGCTGGATCGTCCTGCCAATGGCCACTCGCGTGGCCTTTCCCGGCTGGCTGAACCTGGTGCTGGGCGTGATGAAAGACACCGCGCTGGTGATGTGGATCGGCATCGTCGAACTGCTGCGCGCCTCGCAAACCATCGTGACCCGCATTCAGGAACCGTTGGTGGTGCTGTGCATCGCGGGCCTTATCTACTACGTCATGAGCCTGGCGGTCGCACGCCTGGGCGCTCGTCTGGAAAGAAGGTGGCA
This sequence comes from Pseudomonas sp. V98_8, assembly GCF_029967975.1. Lineage (NCBI taxonomy): Bacteria > Pseudomonadati > Pseudomonadota > Gammaproteobacteria > Pseudomonadales > Pseudomonadaceae > Pseudomonas > Pseudomonas sp. V98_8. The sequence continues at coordinate 131,098 of NZ_JASCAE010000041.1, read as the reverse complement.
AGAAAATGATTGAGATCGATAACGTACACAAATCCTTCGGCAATCTCGAAGTGGTCAAGGGTGTGAACCTCACGGTGAGCAAGGGCGAGGTGGTGTCTATCATCGGTGGCTCCGGTTCTGGCAAATCGACCTTGTTGATGTGCATCAACGGCCTGGAGCCAATCCAGAAAGGCAACATCCGTGTCGACGGCGTCGAGGTCCATCACAACGCCACCGACCTGAACCGCCTGCGGCAGAAGATCGGCATCGTGTTCCAGCAGTGGAACGCTTTTCCGCATTTGACTGTGCTGGAAAACGTCATGCTGGCGCCGCGCAAAGTGCTGGGTAAAAGCAAGGCCTGCGCCGAGGAACTGGCGGTACGGCAGCTGACCCACGTGGGCCTGGGCGACAAACTCAAGACCTTCCCCGGCAAGCTGTCTGGCGGTCAGCAACAACGCATGGCCATCGCCCGCGCCCTCGCCATGTCACCTGACTACATGTTGTTCGACGAGGCCACCTCGGCTCTGGACCCACAGTTGGTCGGCGAAGTGCTGGATACGATGCGCATGCTCGCCGAAGACGGCATGACCATGGTACTGGTGACCCACGAGATCCGCTTCGCGCGGGACGTGTCCGACCGCGTGGCGTTCTTTCGCAACGGCCTGGTGCATGAGATTGGATCGCCGGATCAGGTGATCGGCAATCCGGTGCATGCCGAGACGGCGGCGTTTCTCAAATCGGTGAAATAACCGGTGGCCCCTTCGCGAGCAGGCTCGCTCCCACAGTGGTCTGGGTTGGGTGCTGATTTTGTATACACTACCAGACCCTGTGGGAGCGGGCTTGCCCGCGAAGAGGCCCGAACAGTCAACACAAGGAGCAGAGAATGCGCTCATCGAAAGTGATTCATGTAGTCAGTTGCCACGCCGAAGGTGAAGTCGGCGACGTCATTGTCGGCGGAGTCGCACCACCGCCCGGCGCCACGGTGTGGGAACAATCGCGCTGGATTGCCAAAGACGAAACCCTGCGCAACTTTGTACTCAACGAACCGCGGGGCGGAGTGTTCCGGCACGTCAATCTGTTGGTGCCGGCCAAGGACCCGCGGGCGCAGATGGCCTGGATCATCATGGAGCCGGCAGACACGCCGCCAATGTCAGGCTCCAACTCATTGTGCGTGGCCACCGTGTTGCTCGACAGCGGTATCGTGCCAATGACCGAACCACAAACCCGACTGGTGCTCGAAGCCCCCGGCGGCCTGATCGAAGCCGTCGCCGATTGCCGTGACGGAAAGGTCGAACGGGTGGAAATCAAAAACGTGCCGTCCTTCGCCGATCGCCTTGATGCGTTCATTGAAGTGGAAGGTGTCGGCACGCTCAAGGTCGATACCGCCTATGGCGGCGACAGCTTTGTGATCGCCGATGCCCCGGGCCTGGGTTTTTCAATCAGCCCCGATGAAGCGGCCGACCTGGTGGCGATTGGGTTGAAGATCACCCGGGCCGCCAACGAGCAATTGGGCTTTGTCCATCCACTGAACCCCGAGTGGTCGCACATTTCCTTTTGCCAGATCGCCGCGCCCATCGTTCATGAACAGGGCATTGCCACCGGCACCAATGCGGTGGTGATTCAACCGGGCAAGATCGACCGCTCGCCTACCGGCACTGGCTGCTCGGCGCGGATGGCCGTGTTGCAGGCCAAAGGCTTGATGGGCGTCGGGGATCGATTTATCGGTCGCTCGATCATCGGCTCAGCGTTCCACTGCCGCATTGACTCGCTGACGGAAGTGGCCGGGCGCCCTGCCATTTATCCGTGCATTTCCGGGCGGGCGTGGATTACCGGTACCCATCAATTACTGCTTGACCCAAGCGATCCGTGGCCACAAGGCTATCGACTGTCTGACACCTGGCCGGGTGCCTGAACGCACAATCCCAAGGCCCGACCAACGGCCAGGAAAAACCCCGAAAAACGTAAAAAAACCACTGGCTGATTTCTTTCATTTTCAATATCGTATACGAAATACAATAAACAATCTGGAGGCAACAATGAGCAAGCGTGTTAACTGGAGTGGCGTGTTCCCAGCGGTGACCACTCAATTCAACGATGACTTCTCCATCAACCTGGAAAAAACCCATGAGGTCATTTCCAACGTGATCCGCGACGGCGTATCAGGACTGGTGGTTTGCGGCTCGGTAGGCGAAAACACCTCGCTGAGCGCCGCCGAAAAAATTGCCGTGACCGAAGTCGCGGTCGCGGCCTCGGGCGGCCGTGTACCGGTGATTTGCGGCGTAGCCGAGTTCACCAGCGTGGAAGCGGCCAAGGTTGCCAACGCGGTACGCCGGGTCGGCGTCGATGGCGTGATGCTGATGCCGGCGCTGGTCTACGGCTCCAAGCCGTTCGAAACCGCCGAGCATTACCGTTACGTGGCGAAAAACGCCGACGTGCCGCTGATGGTCTACAACAACCCGCCGATCTACAAAAACGACGTGACCCCGGACATCCTCATAGCCCTCGCCGACTGCGACAACGTGGTGTGCTTCAAGGATTCCTCAGGCGACACGCGCCGCTTCATCGACATTCGCAATGAAGTGGGAGACCGATTCGTGTTGTTCGCCGGCCTCGACGACGTGGTGCTGGAAAGCCTCGCCGTGGGCGCTGAAGGCTGGGTGTCGGGCATGTCCAACGTGTTCCCCAAAGAAGGCGAAACCATCTTCCGCCTGGCCAAGGCCGGACGCTATGCCGAAGCCATGCCGATCTACGAATGGCTGATGCCGATCCTGCACCTCGACGCCCGTGCCGACCTGGTGCAGTGCATCAAGCTGTGCGAAGCCATCGCCGGTCGCGGCAGCGCCCTGACCCGTCCGCCACGCCTGGCCCTGCCGGAAGCCGATCGCGTTTTTGTCGAGCAGATCATGGCCAAGGCCCTGGCCAACCGTCCGCACCTGCCGGACGTCGGTCTCTGAGTGATTGCCGGGTTGGTCTTCGCGGCCCCGTCCCGGCTGCCTGTTTTTGCGCATCTACAGGAAACGCCAGCATGTCCAACGCTCAACACCCGTCTAGCGCAACCACTCCCTCGGGACTCAAACGTGTCGTGGCCGCCGCCATGGCCGGCACCGTTGCCGAATGGTATGAATTTTTCCTTTATGGCACCGCTTCGGCACTGGTCTTCGGCCAGTTGTTCTTCCGCCAGACCGACAGCCCCATCGATGGCATCATCGCAGCCTTTGCGCTGTATGCCGTGGGCTTTCTCGCCCGTCCGCTGGGCGGGCTGGTGTTCGGTCACTACGGTGACAAGTACGGCCGCAAGCGCCTGCTGCAATTAAGCCTGGTGGTGGTTGGCATCACCACTTTCCTGATGGGCTGCCTGCCCGGCTTCAACCAGATCGGCTATGCCGCGCCGGTATTGCTGGTACTGCTGCGGTTGATCCAGGGCTTCGCCTTTGGCGGCGAATGGGGCGGTGCGATCTTGCTGGTATCCGAGCACTGCCCGGACAACCGACGAGGCTTCTGGGCCAGTTGGCCACAAGCCGGTGTACCGGCCGGCAACCTGGTGGCGACGGTTGCGCTGCTGCTGTTGTCGTCGAACCTGTCCGAGGAGCAATTCCTCGCCTGGGGCTGGCGCGTAGCATTCTGGTTCTCGGCCGTGGTGGTGCTGATCGGCTACTGGATACGCACCAGTGTCGATGACGCACCGATTTTCAAGGAGGCCCAGGCCCGCCAGGCGCAGACCAGGCATCAGCAACTGGGCGTGGTCGAAGTGCTGCGGCACCACTGGCGCTCGGTGCTGGTCGGGATTGGCGCGCGGTTTGCCGAGAATATCCTCTACTACACCGTCGTGACGTTCTCGATCACCTATCTGAAGCTGGTGGTGCACAAGGACACGTCAGAGATCTTGTTGCTGATGTTCGGCGCTCACTTGCTGCACTTCTTCCTGATTCCGTTGATGGGTTATCTGTCGGATCTGGTCGGGCGCAAACCGGTTTACCTGGTCGGTGCAGTACTCACCGCGTTTTGGGGATTCGTCGGCTTCCCGATGATGGACACTGGCAACAATTGGCTGATCATGGCGGCCATCACCCTGGGCCTGGCCATCGAATCGATGACCTACGCGCCCTACTCGGCGCTGATGGCCGAGATGTTTCCGACCCACGTGCGCTACACCGCACTCTCGCTGTGCTATCAGGTGGCGCCGATCTTCGCAGGCTCGCTGGCGCCACTGATCGCGATCACCCTGCTCAACAAGTACCACAGCTCGACACCCATCGCGCTCTATCTGGTCGGCGCTTCGCTGATCTCCATCGTGGCCGTCGGGCTGACCCGGGAAACCCGTGGCAAATCGTTGCACACGGTGGATGCCGAGTCTGCTGCGCGGATTGGGGCGCTGGGCCCGACCGCGACTACCCCACGTCGCGCCGACTCACTGGCGTAAACCTTATAGGAGCGAGCACGCTCGCGATGGTCGTCAACGATAACGCGTGCATTCTGGATTCGCGCGGTGCCCTTGAGTGCCTCGCAAGCATGCTCGCCCCTACAGGGGAGTTGAATTACCCCCCTTTTTTGACAGGAGCTTTTTAGATGCCTGAGATCCTCGGTCACAACTACATCGGCGGTACACGCAGCGCCGCCGGCAGCATCGCGCTGCGAAGCCATGACGCAAGTACTGGCGAAGTCCTGCCCTTCTCGTTCATGCAAGCCACCGCAGAAGAAGTGCACGCCGCCGCCCAAGCTGCCGCAGCCGCCTACCCGGCCTTTCGCAACCTGCCGGCCATCCGCCGTGCGGAATTTCTCGAGGCCATCGCCACGCAATTGGACGCGCTGGACGATGAGTTTGTCGCCCTGGTCACCCGTGAGACGGCACTGGCGAGCGCACGCATCCAGGGTGAGCGTGCTCGCACCAGCGGCCAGATGCGCCTGTTCGCCCAAGTCCTGCGTCGCGGTGATTTCTACGGTGCGCGCATCGACCGCGCCTTGCCCGAACGCCAACCACTGCCACGGGTAGACCTGCGACAGTATCGAATCGGTGTCGGCCCGGTCGCCGTTTTCGGCGCGAGCAATTTCCCCCTGGCGTTCTCCACCGCCGGTGGCGATACCGCTGCCGCCCTGGCCGCCGGTTGCCCGGTGGTGTTCAAGGCCCACAGTGGACATATGGCAACTGCCGAACGGGTGGCTGATGCGATCATTCGCGCTGCCGAGCAGACGGACATGCCCAAGGGCGTGTTCAACATGATCTACGGTTCTGGCGTGGGCGAAACCCTGGTCAAGCATCCGGCGATCCAGGCTGTTGGTTTCACCGGCTCACTCAAGGGCGGCCGTGCCCTGTGCGATATGGCCGCTGCAAGATCACAACCGATTCCGGTGTTCGCTGAAATGAGTAGCATCAACCCGGTCGTGGTATTGCCCGAAGCCTTGCAAGTTCGCGGCGAAAAAATCGCCAGTGAGCTGGTGGCATCGGTGATCCAGGGCTGCGGTCAGTTCTGTACCAATCCCGGCCTGGTCATCGGCATCTCGTCACCGCGATTCGACGCTTTCACAGCGCTGCTCAGTGGTTTGATGAGCGAGCAACCGCCCCAGACCATGCTCAACGCCGGAACCCTTGCCAGCTATAAAAAAGCCCTGCAGGCACTGCACAGTCATCCAGGGGTGACCCACCTGGCCGGTCAGGAACAGCTGGGCAACCAGGCCCGACCACAACTGTTCAAGGCCGACGCCAGCCTGCTGCTCAAGCGTGATGCGCTGCTGCAGGAAGAGGTATTCGGCCCGACGACCGTGCTGGTTGAAGTCGCCGATGCAGGGGAATTGCAGCAAGTGTTGCAAAACTTGCAGGGTCAACTGACCGCCACGTTGATAGCAGAGACCATCGACCTGCAAATCTGCACAGGCGTCTTGCCGTTGCTGGAGCAGAAAGTCGGTCGTGTGCTGTTCAATGGCTACCCTACCGGCGTCGAAGTCTGCGATGCGATGGTACATGGCGGCCCGTACCCGGCTACTTCCGATGCCCGTGGCACCTCTGTCGGCACTCTGGCCATCGAGCGATTCCTGCGCCCGGTGTGCTACCAGAACTGCCCCGACACCTTGCTGCCCGAAGCGCTCCAGAACGCCAACCCACTGGGCCTCAATCGCCTGGTGGATGGCATCCTCCAGCGCCAGTCGCTGTAAACCGAACGGGCGCCATGGGCGCCCGTTTGCTTTTCAATCCAGCAGTGCCTTCAAATCCCTGTACAACGCCTCGGGAACCTGCACCCCCTCCACCAGGCTGCGCGCCCGCGACTCATAGCGTCGTTGCGAGGGCAAGCGCGCGCCCTGCCCTTCAATGCCCTGGAACAACGCTTCGGCCCTGGCCAGGTGCTCCAGGGTTGCATCGCCCAAAAAGCGCCGGGGATCCAGAGCGATGATCAGTTCGCCATGATAAGGCGATGACTTGCTGCCCGCGTCGTAAGCCAGTGATTCAGCACTTGTCAGGTCACCAATCAACGGCCCGGCGATCAACTCCACCATCGCCGCGAGTGCCGATCCCTTGTGCCCGCCGAACGTCAGCATCGCGCCGCTGTCGAGCACCACGCTCGCATCGCTGCTCGGATGGCCTTGCCCATCCACTCCCCACCCTTCGGGGATCGCCTTGCCGGCACGTCGATGCAGTTCGATATCGCCGCGAGCGATGGCGCTGGTGGCAAAGTCGAATACAAAGGGCTCTCGCCCGCCGCGCGGCCAGCCAAAGGCAATGGGATTAGTGCCGAACAGTGGCAAGTGCCCCCCGGCTGGCGCCACCCAGGCATGACTGGGGTTACACGCCAGCGCGACCAGGCCGATTTCCGTCAATTGCTCGATCTCCACCCATAACGCGGAAAAATGCACGCAGTGGTTGATCGCCAACGCGGCAATCCCGTTGGCACGGGTTTTCTCCGTCAACAGGGGGAGCCCCGCCTGAAACGCCAACTGCGAAAAGCCGCCACCGGCATCCACCCGCGCAATCGACGGCGCCTGGTCGATGACCCTCGGCTCGGCATTGGCCGACACCTTGCCGGCTCGCAGGGAATTGACACAGCCAAGAATCCGGTACAACCCGTGAGAGGCACAGCCATCACGTTCACCGGCCATTACCGTCGCCGCCACCGCTTGCGCATGGGCCAGATTAAAACCGTTGTGCAACAGGATCGATTCGGCCAGTTCACGGGCTTCGATCAGGGTCAGTCGAATCATGGTCATCTCCTGGGAAAGACCTGTCAGGGTGATCCGCTCGAAGCGACGAGGCTTGATGCCTTTTGATGCAGGAGGTGACGAAATCGGCATAGCCAAGGCACGCATACCCTGAGAACGGAAGGGCATCGTGCACGTCTGGAGGTCCGGGCACTGTAGGAGCGAGCATGCTCCGGGCGGCGTTCCAACGAGGGTCGTCAACGATAACGCTGAACAACTGGCACCCCGCGGCGCTCTCAGGTGGCATCGCGAGCATGCTCGCTCCTACAGTAAAAGCGAAACCCCCAGCAAAACGCTGACGCTGAACGCTGCCATCACTCAGTGGTCACAACAATTGATGGCATCGCAACTGATGTGGCCTCAGGCCTGCTTCCTTCAGCAGCGGCGCTTACAATTCACACATACCAGGGCGCGCCGGATTACCTTCAGTGAGTTCAGTCCTTTCGACACAGGCGCTGACAGCTGCTGCCATCCAATGCTCCCTTATCGGAGTACGCACATGACTCAATCCATACGGATATTCCTGACAACCTTGCTCGCGGTTGCAGCATTGGCATCGGCCAGTTTCCTGAACACTGCAGGTGCCGCCACCGCCGAGGATCTCAATACCGACTCCCGGCAAGCGTTGCAGACGCTTTACAAAACCAACCCCTTCTCCGAAACCATCTCGCACAAAGCCAAGGCTGTACTGGTCTTTCCAAAAATCATCAAGGCCGGCCTGGTATTCGGCGGCAGCTACGGCGAAGGCGTGTTGATGAAGGGCTCGAAGGTCGTGGACTATTACAACTCCGTCAGCGGCTCCTGGGGATTGCAGGCAGGCGCCCAGTCGTATGGCTATGTGGTTTTCCTGATGACCGACAAAGCGGTGAAATACATCACTGAAACCAAAGGCTGGGAAATCGGTGTAGGGCCAACCGTGGTCGTGGTGGATGAAGGGGTTGCCAAGAACCTGTCCAGCTCGACGCTGAAAGACGACGCGTACGCGTTCATCTTCGACCAACAGGGACTGATGGCCGGCATCAGTATCGAAGGCACGAAGATTTCCCTGATTAAACGCTAGCACCGGCAGACCCGTTGATCGTCGGGGAAGCAATGGCAGCCTGTGCCAATGTGGGTTGATCTCCCATCACGCGAGGCTGCCACTCGATAACCATCGAGGCCTGCTTACCAGAGCCTCATATCGTAGGATTGCGCAGTCGAACTGCTCTTATTGTTGTTTTTTCAGAACGCAGCTATCCGCGCGCCGGCAGTTGGGCGCGAGAAATGCGTCGAGAGGTGAGTCAGGGGTGAATCAGGCGAACAGCGTCAAGGCACCGGTCAGCAAGGCCAAAGCGGTGATCACCAGAGAAGTGAGCACTGCCCATTTCACGGTGGCGCGCTGGAAGTCGCCTATGTCGCGATCGACCATCCCGACCAGCAACAGGGTCGAAGCCACCAGCGGACTCATCAAGTGCACCGGCTGTCCCAGGACCGATGCCCTGGCAATTTCCACCGGGTCAATGCCATAAGCTGCGGCTGCATTCGCGAGGATCGGCACCACGCCGAAGTAGTAGGCATCATTGGACAGCACGAACGTCAACGGCATGCTGGTAATCGCCACCACCAGCGGAAACAGATGCCCCCAGGACGGTGGAATCCACTCCACCAATGTCTGCGCCAGTGCATCAACCATTCTCGTACCGGAGAAAATCCCGGCAAACACACCGGCTGCGAACACCAGCAGTACCACGGTCATTGCGTTCCCGGAATGGGCGAGGATGCGTTCCTTTTGCATGTCCAGCTGCGGGTAGTTGATCATCAGTGCCAGAACGAAACCGATCAGGAACAAAATCGCCGAATGGGCCAGTCCCATCACCAGCGCAATCATCACTCCGATCACCAACATCAGGTTCACATAGGCCAGCTTCGGGCGTTTATACGGTGTGTCTTCAAGAATGGCCTTGATGTAGCAATCACCACCGCCGCTCTGCAAGTGCGTTGTGCCGATTCGCTTGCGCTCAGCGCGCCCCAGCAAAAATGCCGTGAACACCACCCAGGCGGCACCGCCAATCATCGTCGGCAATAACGGGATGAAATACTCCGCGGCATCCACCCCAAGCGCGGCAATCGCCCGGGTGGCCGGACCGCCCCAAGGGCTTAAACCGCTCAAGATGCTCAGCGACAGCATGGAAATCGTTGCCAGGATCATCGGGTTCATGCCGATGCGCTTGTACAACGGCAACATCGCCGCACAGGTGATCATGTAGGTGGTCGTGCCATCACCATCCAGCGCGACAGTCAACGACAGCAGTGCGGTGCCGATGGCGATTTTCATCGGATCGCCGTTCACCCGCTTTAGAATTTTGCGGATCAGCGGGTCGAACAGTCCCGAGTCGATCATCAACCCGAAAAACAGGATCGCGAACAGCAGCAACGCGGCCGACGGCGCGACCATTTTCAGGCCGTCGAGCATCATTGTCCCGGTGACCCTGCCAAAACCGCCGATCAGGGCAAAGACGATCGGCACAACGGTCAACGCAACGATTGGCGACAATCGCTTGGACATGATCAGGTAGGTGAACACTACCACCATGGCCAGGCCGAGTAAGGCGAGCATAGGGCATTCTCTTGTTGTTATTGATGGCGAGACCGACGCACAGGCGATCGCCCGGGAGACTACCAGATCGCGCCCAATGAGTTTTTTTATCATCTAAACGAGCGCAGAATGAGCTTCCTGGCGCTCAAATGACGTGTCACGGCAGTGGGCGCGTGATCGGCGCTCTTGAACGACGAGCTCACTTTCTGTCGACTGCAGGGGCCGGAGGAGGCGTTTTGAAACCATTCCCGCTCAAACCCGGCACCTCGACCCTGGACGTATTTCTTCAAGCGTGCCTGCCCCGCCGTGACGCTGTCCCGCCCACCTTGACGGAACAAGCTGTCATCCCGGGCATTCCCGATGCTCGCTACAGGCTGGACCATGACCTGACGCCGTTCATCCAGGATGCGGTTCAATCCAACAAACGTGAGAGCGAGGTGCTCGCCAAGGCCGGGAAGCCGAACGATATCCTGCCGCCGGCCAGCATGCTGGCCGTTTCTGGCGGCGGCGATGCAGGCGCATTTGCAGCGGGACTGATTGCTGGATGGACCACCCATGGCACACGGCCAATCTTCAAGGTCGTCACGGGCATAAGTGCGGGAGCCCTGGTCGCCCCGTTCGCTTACCTGGGGCCGGAATACGACGGCGTGATCCGGCACGTCTGTAATGAAATCGGTCCAAAAGATATTTTTCATTCGCGAAACGTGCTGACCCGTCTTGCCAGCGACGGCATAGCGGACAGCAAGCCACTGTCGCGGCTCATCACAAAATACGTCACCGAGCAGATTGTGGCGGCGATCGCCGCGCAATACGCCAAGGGCAGAATCCTGCTGATCGGCACCACTGACCTTGATGCAGGCCGACCCGTCACCTGGAACATGGGCGCCATTGCCGCAAGCCAGGCACCGGGAGCGCTCGACCTGTTTCGTAACATCATGATCGCGTCGATGAGCATTCCGGGGGCTGTCTCACCCGTGATGATCGATGTGGAGGTCGATGGCAAACAGTTTCATGAGATGCACGTGGACGGCGGGGTCATCACTCAAGTGTTCCTTTACCCACCTGGCACGCTCGTGGGACTCAACAGGGCCGCTGGCGTACCTTTGCGTCTGGAACGTCATTTCTATGTCATTCGCAACGGGACGCTGGAGCCGCAATGGTCCGGGACCAAGCGCCGTACATTGAGCATCGGCGGCCGAGCCATCAGTGCATTGATTCAAACCCAGGGGATCAGTGACCTGGAGCGAATCTACCGCATGGCGCAGCAGGATGGAGCGCATTTCAACCTGGCGTACATCGGCTCCGACTTTAACGCTGCGCGCACTCAACAATTCGATGGCGAGTACATGAAGCGGTTGTTCGACTACGCCTTTCAACTCAGCGCGAAGGGCTATGCGTGGCATAAATCACCGCCCTCGCAAAACCCCAGGCTACGACCCCATCGCTGAAAAGTTCTGCCAGCAATTTCGTGAAAGGAGGCGTTTGAGATGCAACTCATCACGTTGAAAATCGAAAAGCCGGAAGATACGAACTTCATCCTCGGTCAGGCGCACTTCATCAAGTCCGTCGAGGATATCCACGAAGCATTGGTCAATGCCGTGCCGGGTGTCCGCTTTGGCGTGGCCTTTTGCGAGGCCTCGGGCAAATGCCTGGTGCGATGGTCCGGCACCGATACCGCCATGATTGAACTTGCACAGAAAAATGCCAAGGCCATCGGCGCAGGCCACAGCTTCATCGTATTCCTGGGTGACGGTTTTTATCCGCTGAACGTATTGAACAGCGTAAAAACGGTGCCAGAGGTGTGCCGCATTTTTTGTGCGACAGCCAATCCGACTGAAGTGATTCTCGCCGAGACGGATCAAGGGCGAGCAATCCTGGGCGTAGTGGATGGCTTCTGCGCCAAAGACATTGAAGGCGATGCCGACATCCTGTGGCGCAAGAACCTGTTGCGGCAGATTGGCTACAAGCAGTGAATTGCACTCGGCCTTGTATCTTAATTCGCGAAGTAAGTGTCGACCGCAAGACTTGTGTACCAGCCCGGTCACTTTCAAGGAATTCAAATGAACTATCGAAGTGGGACACATGCCTTCCTGCACGGTGCTCACACCGCTTCCCCGTTTACCACCGGGGTCATTCCCTTCGGCTTGATCGCTGGCGTCAGTGCTGCCGGGATGGGGATGTCACTCACCCGTTCCATGGGCATGACGCTGCTTTTCTACTCCGGGTCGGCGCAGATAGCCGTGCTGCAGTTAATGCAAAATGGCGCCTTGCCAGTGACCATGGTTAATGACGCCGAACAGGAGGCTTCATGAGCGAGCTTTCCCAGTGGGGCCTGTTCCTGTTGATCGGCGCCGGCACCTTCGCTATTCGTCTGTCGTTTATTGCATTTTATGGATCCAGTTTGCCCCGGCTGCTGGTCTATCCGGTGATCGGCTGTCCCCAAGCATTCATTTTTTTAGCAGTACCCTTATTCCCCCACGTCTTCCGCGCCCCCTTCAGACAATCCGGACTCATGGCATCTTGCGTGCATATTCCTTTCGTCACGGTCTATTGACCGGACACTCGATGTAAAATCCTGAAGCCAGTAAGCAGGGCTTACAATCACAAAAACGAGATGACGTTACCCCTAATGGCAGCTTGCCGCGGAGCACGTCACTGATGCAGTTGAGGAGCACCAACAATGACGAAACTCCAGGTGGCGAAACCCGCCGCAGGACGCTCGGCGAATGAACAACAGCCAGTGAAAACCGTGGGTTTCCTGGTCATCCCCAACTTCACCACCATCGGCTTCGCCTCCGCCGTGGAAACCCTGCGCATGGCCAACCTGGCCGCGCGCAAACCGATGTTCCGCACCGTCATCATCGCCGCCAACCTGGACCCGGTAACGGCCAGCAACGGCATGCGCATCCTCCCCGACCACAGCATCACCGATGCACCGAAGCTGGACATGTTGTTCGTTGTCGGATCAAACCCGATCGTCTCCAATCACAGCAGCCGACCACTGCTCAATTGGCTACGCAAGCTGGCGCATGATCAGGTGCCGCTGGGTGGGATTTGCACCGGCAGCCACTTGTTGGCGCGCGCCGATCTGCTCAAGGGCTATCGTTGCACGATTCACTGGGAAGATATCGAAGCATTGAAGGAGCGTTTCCCGGGGATCATCATTTCCAATCAGCTGTTCGAGCTGGACCGTGATCGCTACACCTGCTCAGGCGGCGTGGCGTCCATGGACATGACCCTGCAGTTGATCGCCCGCGAACCCGGTGGCAGGGACATCGCTGCGCACACGGCCGAGTTGCTGTTGTGTGATCGGATCCGGGGGGCGCAGGAACAACAGCGTGTGCCATTGCGGCAGAAGCTGGGCACCTCGCAGCCCAAGCTCAGCCAGATGGTGGCGATCATGGAAGCCAATCTCGAGGAGCCGGTGGGCCTTGAGGAACTCGCGCGGTTGAACGAGGTGTCGGTGCGCCAGCTGGAGCGGCTGTTTCACAAGCACCTGCAACGCACGCCGAGTCAGTACTACCTGGAGTTGCGCCTTGCACGGGCGCGACAGCTATTGCTGCGCAGCGAATCGCAGGTACGTGACATCGCCCTCGCCTGCGGCTTCGTTTCGCCGGCGCATTTCTCCAAATGCTATAGCCGATTCTTTGGCGTATCGCCGATTGGGGAGCGTAAGCAGGTGGCTGCCGTTCATTGACTTGTGTTGACCGGATTGGCCCCTTCGCGAGCAGGCTCGCTCCCACATTGAACCGCGTCCTCCTGGACAACTCGGTCAACGGTGGGAGCGAGCCTGCTCGCGAAGGCTTACTCAAGAACACTCAAGACATCAGTCCTGCAAAGCCTTATGCGCCGTCTCCCGGCTCGCCAGCATGGCAATCAACGCCACCGCCGCAGCCGCCAGCAGATACCAGGCCGGGGCCATTTTGTTACCGGTCAGTTGAATTAGCCAGGTCGCGATAAACGGCGCGGTGCCGCCGAACACCGCGTTGGCGATGTTGAAGCTGAAGGCAAAACCACTGAAGCGTACGCGGGTGGGGAATATCTCGGCGAGGAAGCACGGCAAGGTGCCGTCGTTCATCGCCAGGATCGCGCCAAAGGCAATCTGGATCATCAGAATCACGATCAAAGGCTGATTCTCCAACATCCCGAACAGCGGGAATGTCAGCGCCAGGAACAGGACCGAAGCGGTCACCAACATGGTCTTGCGTCCGAACCGATCCGACAGCTTGCCCATCAGGAAAATCAAACCGATATAGGTCGCCAGCGACACGGTAGACGCCAGGAACGAATCACTTTCGCTCATGCCCATTTCGGTGGACAGGTAGGTTGGCATGTAGCTGAGCAACAGATAAAACGCCACGGCATTCAGGCAGGTCGCGCCGATCCCGATCATCACGCTGCGTCGGTGCACGGTCAGCAATTCGCGAACCGGAGCGTGGGTAGCGCACTCCTTTGCTTCAAGGCGTTTTTCCATCTCCAGGAACTTGGGCGTGTCTTGCAGACTCATGCGGATATAACGCCCCACCAGACCGAATGGCGCCGCCAGCAGAAAGGGTAGACGCCAGCCCCAGCTGTGCAGGTCCTCGACACTCATCCACGCATGCAGGCCGGCGACAAACACGGCACCAAACAGCAAGCCCGCCGCCGTGCTCGCCGGGACAATGCTGGTGTACAAGCCGCGCTTGCCCTCGGGCGCATACTCGGCGAGAAAGGCCGAAGCCCCGGCGTACTCACCTGAAGCGGAAAAGCCCTGGAACAAGCGAATCAGCAACAACAAGGCCGGCGCCCACAGGCCGATATGATTGTAAGTCGGCAGGATGCCGATGCAAAAGGTCGAGATAGACATGATCAGAATCGACCAGGACAACGCACTGCGCCGCCCGTATCTGTCTCCGAAATGCCCCCAGACCAGTCCCCCTAGCGGGCGGACGATGAACGACAACGCGAATACTGCAAAAGTCGCCAGTAGCGCGGTCGCCTTGTCGGTTTGCGGAAAAAACGTCAGGGCGATGACGGTTGCCAGGTAGCCGTAGGCCGCATAGTCGAACCACTCGACGAAGTTGCCCATGAAACTGGCACTGGCTGCGCGTCGCAGGGCCTTGCGTTCGGCTGTCTGTTCAAGTTTGTCTGCCATGGTTGGCGTCAGGCTTGCGGTTTGGGTGCTCATTGTGCACCTCCGGTGGTAGAGGTGCGGTTATCGAAATGAAAGGTCGGGACGTAGGACATGACAAAACCCTCTATTGTTTTACTTGGCAGGGTTAAGGCTCAGTAGATGCTGCGCGTTCTTGGGCACGCATGCGCCATGTTTTTCCGGTTTATCTCAGCCACCGGGAAGATTTTTTCGCCAATCGTCAAAGCAAAACGCCGCACAGCTTCACTGTGCGGCGCTCAGGCCTCACTTCCTGATGATGTTGTGTTCCGGGCCATACGGGAACTTGGTGATGTTTTCCCCGCCCTGCTCGTTGACGATCAGGATGTCGTGTTCACGATACCCGCCGGCACCTGGAAGGCCTTCTGGCAACATGATCATCGGCTCAATGGAAACCACCATCCCCGGCTCCAGCACTGTGTCGATGTCTTCGCGCAGTTCCAGGCCGGCTTCGCGGCCGTAGTAATGGCTCAGCGTACCGAAGGAGTGACCGTAGCCGAAGGTGCGGTATTGCAGCAGATCGTGCTCCAGGAAGATCTCGTTCAATTGCAGCGCGATATCGCAGCAGCGCATACCCGGCTTGATCAGTTTGAGGCCGGCCTCGTGCACTTTGACGTTAACTTCCCACAAGCGCAGATGCTCGTCGGAGCAATGGTCCAGGAACAACGTACGTTCCAGCGCGGTGTAGTACCCGGCGATCATCGGGAAGCAGTTGAGGCTGAGAATGTCGCCCTTGTTGACCTTGCGCGAGGTCACCGGGTTATGCGCGCCGTCGGTGTTGATGCCGGACTGGAACCAGGTCCAGGTGTCCATCAGCTCGGAATCCGGGAAAGTGCGGGCAATTTCTCGCACCATGGCCTGGGTGGCGTGCAGGGCCACTTCGTATTCCGGCACCTGGTCACGCAAGGCTTCGACGATGGCGGCACCGCCGATGTCGGCGATCCGCGCGCCATGACGGATGATCGCATGTTCCTCGGCGGACTTGATCATGCGCATGCGCATGCACGGTGCGGCGATATCCACCAGTTCAGCCTGCGGATAGCGGCTGGCGAGCTTGTCGCGATTGAGCAAGTTCAGATGGTCGAACTCGATACCGATGCGCCCGGCCTTGGGCAAGGCCTGCTGGATCGCGACGAAGTAGTTGTCGCGCTGCCAGTCGGTGTAGACGATGTTTTCAGTGCCGACGGTACGGCGCCATGGCTGACCACCATCGATGTTGGCGCTGATGGTCACGGCGCTGTCCTGGGTCACCACCAGCGCGTACTGACGCCCAAAGGAGCAGTACAGGAAATCGCTGTAGTAGTTGATGTTGTGATAGGAGGTGAAGACGGCCGCGTCGATATTGTTCTGCGCCAGATAAGCCCGCAATTTGCCCTGGCGATTGGCATATTCTTGAGCCGAGAACGTCGGACTTACCTTTTCGCCGTTCTTGATCTGGATGGTTTTCGGCATTTGCATGTCATTTATCCTTGTCATTGATTGAGCTATCGGAGGCGCCAATCTGGTGGGCCGCTGAAGATCATTCGAACAGATGCAAAGCGAGGTTTTTTGCGCGAATCCGACCTGTAGTTGGCCATATCCGCTGTTTGCGAAACAGCCTCCTCAGGACGCTGTGCCAGAAACAGAAATGCCCCCGGCAAGCGGTAAAGTCCGCTTGACGGGGGCATTGGCCAATGGGTAATGCGGTCAGTGTGGGAGTGACGGTGCGACGATTCGACCCGCTCTCGATGGAGCCGCTGCATTCAGCATTGAAGACCGCTGACGCTGCGATTGCGCCACCCTATGCTCACGAGGGTGCGCGCCGAAGTACTGGCGATAGCAGCGCAAGAAATGCTGCAGCGAGACGAAACCGCACTCCGTAGCGACATCCGACAGCGACAGCTCACCGGCCCGCAACATCTGACGCGCCTGTTGCAGCCGCAAGTCCAGGTAGTGCCTGGACGGCGAGCAACCCAGACTGCGCTTGAATAGCCGCTCCAGATGCCGCCGGGAAATACCCATGGTCTCGGCGAGTTCGTCGATGCTCAGCGTTGGACTCAAATGCTCGTTCATCAACGCCAGCGTTGCCTGAAGTTTTTTCGGGACGTCCTGCACGGGCAGTAGCGGCCGGGCCTGGCGTGCTGCATGTTTTTCCATCCGTAGTATCAAGCCACGACCGTGGAACCTTGCGAGAAGCTCGTGCATCAGCCCTTGAACCGCCTGCGGCCCGACACAAGTCAGACGTTGGCGGTCGACACAGAACGGCGCAGCCACCGGTGTCAACTTGCTGAAAGCGGCAAACTCCAGTGACGCGGCGGGCGCTGGCAAGCTGCAACGGACACCCTCCAGGGCGCCAATCTGCGCCAGCAACCAGCCTGCCTCGCCCAGGGCCCCGAAGCTGATCGGTTGCGCCGCCCAGTAGCTCAGCTGCTGGCGCAGGTCTGGATCAAGACGCAGGTTATCGCCACCACAGAGGATCAACACATCGAACGCTTGTCCCTGACCCAGTCGCGCGGTGGCGGTTACGATGCCGTTGCTGGCGCACAGTTGCTGTCCGTCCAGGCTCAGCATTTGCCACTGGCAAACATCGTGCCCTGCCAATTGGTTGGCCAGGCGCAGTGGCTCCAGTGCATTAGCCAGGGAGTACATATCGAAGGCTTCCATCAACCAGAAGCCAATGCGCAGCATCGGCGGTTGTAGCCGCTCGGATTCAGTCAGTTGCAGCATGTCATGCTCTCCCGTCGATCAAGGTCACTCAGCACTCGATGGCGCTGACCGCCAATCGGCAGGGGCCGACTCCAATCTTGAACAAGTCAAAACACTGATAGCCATCTTCGATCTCCGTGCCGCTTAAGAGGTGTCAGGAATTCACCCGATTGTCGGCGTCAGGAACCATCAAGATGTGTCAGATATCGACCCCTAAGTGCTCGTCACTACCAAAGACGAACTGGATGTGCTGCTCGCACCAAGCCCCGAACCTTTCAAAGCTAATGCAGATGCACTACAACAATACATAGACCCCTGAAGTCCTGACAGGAAGCGAGCGAATGTGGATGAAACACAAACTCTGCATCGCCAGGCTGGCTCGGGTCGCATCCGCATCGCTCATCATGGTAGCCACCACTGCCGTCGCAGAGGATCTTGAACCCAGGGCCTACGCCAATACGCCGGTCGGTATCAATTTCCTGCTACTGGGCTACAGCGATCTCCATGGCAACGTGACCGCCAATCCCTCCGTCCCGCTGCAGAATGCCAAGCTCAACATCAAGACGATCGTGTTTGCCTTCGCCAGGTCCCTGAACGTCTGGGGCCGCTCCGGGAAGTTCGATATCGTCGTGCCTGAAGCCAGATTGACGGGCTCGGCCCTGTTTGACGGTGAACCCAGGGAGCGAAATGTCACTGGGTTGATAGATCCAAGATTGCGCTTCTCGGTCAATTTGTATGGCGCCCCGGCGATGTCCCTGGCTGAGTTCCCCAGCTATCAACAAGATGTGATTATCGGCGCCAGCCTGGCAATTACGGCGCCACTTGGCCAATACGACTCCAGCAGACTGGTAAATCTCGGCAACAACCGCTGGTCATTCAAACCCGAACTTGGGGTTTCCAAGCGCCTGGGTCCCGTGACCCTGGAATTATCCGCTGCGACAACTTTTTACACCGACAATAACCAGTACCTGGGTGACCGTACTTTTTCCCAGAACCCCACTTACCAGGCACAGGTGCATCTTATCTATGCCTTTAGTAACGGTGTCTGGGCCTCACTGGATGGGACGTACTTCGCTGGCGGGAGTACCAAAGTCGATGGGGTTGGTAACCACGATTTTCAGGAAAATACACGCTATGGGGGTACCCTCTCGCTGCCGTTGAACCGAAATCACTCGCTAAAGCTGTTTGCGAGTGAAGGTGCGCATACCCGTACCGGTAGCGAATACGATGCCGTTGGCATCGTCTGGCAGTATCGCTTCGGTGGAGGGCTTTAGGGACGCCATCACCGGCAAGCCGGCGCCTGCAAAGTCGAATAGCATTTCTCCCATACGTCAGTTTTTATGTTATGTTATAACAACCCTGACGCTATCGATTACTAACCGACAGCGTGACCCACCCCCTGCCTGCGACTTTCGATGACAAACCTTGTTCAAATCCCGCCCATCACCTGCCTGAGCCAACGCCTGACGTCCATCGACGCCCTCAGGGGCCTGGTGATTATTTTCATGCTGCTGGATCATGTGCGCGAGACATTCTTCCTGCACCGCCAGGTCACCGACCCGATGCTTGTCGACAGCACGGAGCCAACGTTGTTTTTCAGCCGCACCCTCGCACATTTGTGCGCGCCGGTATTCGTTCTGCTTACTGGACTGTCGGCATTCCTGTACGGTGAAAAGCACCAGGGCACGCCGTCGATGTTCCTGTTCAAGCGTGGCCTGTTCCTGGTTGTGCTGGAGTTCACCCTGGTGAATTTCGCCTGGACCTTTCAGTTCCCGCCTGCTGTGATCTACCTGCAGGTGATCTGGGCGATAGGTGTCAGCATGATTGCCCTCTCTGTGTTGGCCTGGCTACCTCGGCCAGTGTTGTGTGTCCTGGGCCTGGCCATAATCGGTTTGCACAACCTGCTCGATCCCCTGCACTTCCCGCCCGGATCGGCGCTGCACCTGCCCTGGGCGATTTTGCATGATCGCGGCTGGATCGAGTTCTCCGAGCACTTGCGCCTGCGCACCTCCTACCCCGTGCTGCCGTGGATCGGGGTCATCGCCCTGGGTTACTGCATCGGCCCCTGGTTCGCGCGCTCAACGCCGGTCGCCGTGCGTCAGCGTTATCTGTTGTTGGCCGGGGCGAGCGCATTGATCGGCTTCATCGCCCTGCGCCTGGTCAATGGTTACGGCGAGGTGCAGTGGGTGGTCCATGAAAGCACCACGCACACCCTCATGAGTTTCTTCAACATCACCAAGTACCCGCCTTCCCTGCTGTTCCTGTGTTTGACACTAGGCGTCGGGCTACTGCTGCTGTCCGGCTTCGAGCGGACCCGACAACACCAGTGGATCGGCGCCCTGGCGGTGTTTGGCGCGGCACCGATGTTCTTCTACTTGCTCCATCTATATGTGCTGAAAATCCTGTATCTGCTGAGCGTGGCGTTGTTCGGTCTGAACCAGGGCGACTACTTCGGCTTCGACGGCATAGGCGCCGTATGGTTGACCGCCGTGCTTCTGGCGGCAACGCTGTATCCACCGGTGCGCTGGTTCGCTGCATTGAAGGCGCGTCGTCGCGATATCGCCTGGCTCAAATACTTCTGATCACGCGATGGGTTCGCCTCGGGCGGCATGATCGACTACCATGCCGCCGCCGGTTCCCAAACGGGATTAATAGGGAATCCGTGATGCTGCCAATGCATCAAACGGAACTGCCCCCGCAACTGTAGGTGCCGAGCCTGCTCCTGAACTGCCACTGGGATCGATTCCCGGGAAGGCTGGAGCACGCCATGACGCATCAGTCAGGAGACCTGCCGGCCAAGCAACAAATCACTAACCGGCGGGGTGTCCGGGAAGGACATCTGTGCGCGCGTCACTCAGGTGATGGGCCTTGCACTGCTGTTTTCGGCAGCGCTCGATGATGTGTTTTCCTGACCTTGCACCCTGGCTGCGTGTACGGTTCAAATGGAGATTGCATCATGCTGTTGCCGCGCTTTTTCGCCCTTGTCACCGGCCTGGGACTTTCTGCCCTCGCCTGTGCCTCCCCGACTCATTACCCGCTGACGATCGAGAACTGCGGCAGCACACTGACGTTCACGCACGCCCCTGCACGTGCGGTAACTATCGGCCAGGCCGGCACCGAAATGCTCTTCGCCCTGGGACTCGGTGACAAACTGGTCGGCACTTCGCTGTGGTTCAATGATGTGCTGGGCAAATACAAGGGGCAAAACGACAGGATCGAACGCCTGGCCGATAACGAGCCGAGTTTCGAGTCGGTCATCGGCAAGCGCCCGGAACTGGTCGCTGTCGAACTTGAGTGGATGGTCGGCCCGCAAGGCGCAGTCGCTACCCGCGAGCAGTTTCACGAGCTGCAGATTCCAACCTATCTCATGCCCTCGGACTGCGAATCCAAGGACAACCTGGTGGGGGCCGACGGCACCCGCCTGCAGCCGTTTCGCGTTGACAGTCTCTACAAAAGCATTGCCCATCTGGCCGAGATTTTCGATGTCCAGGCGCGCGGGCAGCAACTGAACGCGCAACTGCAGGCCAGCCTGGCCAAGTCCATTGCCGCGGTGCAAGGCAAAGACCTCACGCACACCAGCGCGCTGGTCTGGTTTTCCAGTGCCAGCCTGGACATCGATCCCTATGTCGCCGGGCACAAGGGCATCCCCGACTTCATGCTGGGCACCTTGGGCGTGCGCAATGTGGTGCAGTCCGACGAAGAGTGGCCAACCGTTGGCTGGGAAACCATCGCCAAGGCCAACCCGACATTCCTGGTCATCGCCCGCATGGATCGCCGGCGTTTCCCGGCTGATGACTATCAAAGGAAACTGCAATTCCTGCGCAGCGATCCTGTGACCCGCAACATGGACGCGGTGAAAAACAACCGCATCATTATCCTCGACGCCATGGCCATGCAGGCCAGCCTGAGAATGTTCGACGGCCTCGAATCGCTGGCAACGGCCATCAACCGCTACGACCTGCCAAAATGACTGCGGCGCTGATTCGCACGCTGCTAGCACTGGTGATGCTGCTCGTGGCCGTGATCGCCGGCGTGGCCATCGGTGAAACCCGCATCGAACCCGGCGTGGTGTTCCAGGTGTTGGCCAACAAACTGTGGATGGCCGGGTATGCCCTCGATCCTATCGATGAGGGCATCGTCTGGAACTACCGCCTGACCCGCGCGTTGGTGGCGGCGGCTTGCGGGGCGGGCCTGGCGACCTGCGGGGTGATCCTGCAATCGCTGCTGCGCAACCCGTTGGCCGATCCCTACCTGCTTGGCATTTCCGCGGGGGCCTCGACGGGCGCGGTGCTGGTGGCGTTGCTGGGCCTGGGTGCCGGAGCGATTTCGATGTCGGCCGGGGCGTTTGCCGGCGCCGTCGCCGCCTTCTCCGTCGTGGTGTTGCTGGGCCGTGCCAGCGGTTCGCCCGGCAATACAGGCCAGATCATCCTGGCGGGCATTGCCGGTTCGCAACTGTTCAATGCGCTCACCGCGTTCCTGATCACCAAGTCGGCCAGTTCCGAACAGGCTCGCGGCATCATGTTCTGGCTACTGGGCAATCTCAGTGGCGTGCGCTGGCCCTCCGTGTGGCTGGCTGTACCGGTTGCGGTGGCCGGCCTCGCGGTTTGCCTGTGGCACCGGCGGGCACTGGATGCCTTCACCTTCGGCGCGGACTCCGCGGCCTCACTCGGCATCGCGGTACGTCCCGTGCAATTTCTGTTGATCAGTTGCGCCGCCCTGGTGACGGCGGTGATGGTGTCGATTGTCGGCTCTATCGGTTTCGTTGGACTGGTCATTCCCCACGCCGCCAGGCTGTTGCTGGGCACTCGGCATACCCGCCTGTTGCCGGCGAGTGCGCTGGGCGGTGCGGTGTTTCTGGTGGCCGCCGATGTGCTGTCGCGGACCTTGATCAAGGGCCAGGTGATTCCGGTCGGCGTGATTACCGCATTGGTCGGCGCGCCGGTGTTCGCGCTGATCCTGGTCGGTCGGAGGAATGCCCGATGAATGCGCTTGCGCCGGTTACCGACGAAACCGTGCTGAGTTGTTCCAGCCTCGAATTGCATATCCGCGAAGTTGAACTATTGCACCAGATTCACCTGGACATTCGTCGTGGCGAAACCCTGGGCCTTGTCGGGCCCAACGGCTCTGGAAAATCCACCCTGCTCAAACTGCTGGCCGGCGTGCGTGCGCCCAGCCGGGGAGCGGTCCATCTCAACGGCCAAGACCTCAAGGCCCTGTCCCGGCGAACCATCGCCCAAACCCTGGCGGTGGTTGAGCAGCAGGCCGACACCCTGGATGCGATCAGTGTGTTCGATGCCGTGGCCCTGGGCCGAACGCCGTGGTTGTCGGCCTTGACTCCATGGTCGAAGGCGGACGAAGACATCGTCCATCAAGCCTTGCGCGACGTCGATGCGACGCATCTTTGCAGGCGCACGTGGCGTAGCCTCTCTGGCGGCGAGCGTCAGCGCGTGCATATCGCTCGCGCCCTGGCCCAGCGCCCGCAGATCCTGTTGCTGGACGAACCGACCAACCACCTGGATATCCAGCACCAGCTGGCGATTCTGCACGTTGTTCACGCATTGCCCGTGACCACCGTGATTGCCCTGCACGACCTCAACCAGGCACTCACTTGCGATCGTCTGGCGGTGCTGGAAAAAGGGCGCATGGTGGCCCTTGGCAAGCCGCTCGAGGTGTTGACCCCGCGACGCCTGCTGGAGACTTTCGGGGTGCACGCGCACTACCTCATTGACCCCTTCGACGGCGCGCACATCCTGCGCTTGCGCTCATCCTGATTCGTTTGTGGACACCCCGGAATGCATACCCGATCGGCCATTCTCTTCGCCTTGGCAAGCCCTCTTACACTCGCCGATTCAGCTCAATCGCAAGCCAATGGATTTATCCAGGACAGCGCCTGGAGCGTGCTCAATCGCACGGTTTACGACCATCGCGAGTACCTCAATGGCGCCCGCAATGGCGCTGCGCGTAATGCCTACAAACCGCGTGACGAGCGTAATGGCTACGCCGAAGAATGGGCCTACGGGCTGATGGCGACGGTGCAATCGGGCTTCACCCAGGGCTTGATCGGGGTGGGCATGGATGCCCATGCCTACCTCGGGGCACAACTCGACAGCGGCGGTGGCCGCGCAGGAAAAGCGCGATTGCTCGGTCTCGACAACCAGGGACATCCCAAGGATGCGTTCAGCCGCGGCGGTGCGGCACTCAAACTGCGCCGGTCATCGACCGTGCTGAGCTATGGCGAGCAGCGCGTGAAAACGCCGGTGTTCAGTTCGTCCGATAGCCGCCTGCTCCCGGAGACCGCCACCGGGGTGTTTCTCACCAGCAGCGAGTTGGAGGCGCTGACGCTGGTAGCAGGACATTTCAGCGAAAGTACCGATCGCAACGCCAGCAGCCATGACCAGGGCTTTGTGGTCAACTACTCCAACGCCGGGAAAGGCGATGCCTTCGATCTCGCGGGCGTGGTCTTCACACCGGCAAAGAAGCTGACCGTCAGCGCCTATACATCGCGCTATGAGGACACCTGGAACCAGCATTACCTGGGTGGCACCTTCATCCAGCCGCTGGATGAAACCCGCGCGTTGTCGATCAACCTGAACCTGTACCGCACCACGGATGAGGGCAAGTCGCTGTCCGGCAGGATCGACAGCACGACCTGGAGCCTGATGTCCACGTACACCCAAGGCCCCCATGGCTTCAGCCTCGGCTACCAGAAGGTGGACGCCAACACACCGTTTGACTACGTCACCCGTGGCGCTATCTTCATCAGCAACGCCGTCCAGCTGTCGGACTTCAACGCTCCCCATGAACGGTCCTGGCAAGCCCGCTACGATCTCGATGCCAGCCCCTGGGGGTTACCGGGCCTGACCATGAGCGCCGTCTATGTGCGCGGAAGCCGGATCGATGGAAGCCATGTCGACCCGCAAGGCGGCTACGCCTACCTGGGTTATGGCGAAGGTGGCAAACATTGGGAACGTGACCTGCAGGTGCGCCATGTGGTGCAAGGTGGCGCGGCAAAAGGCACCACCCTGTCGTTACAATACAATGTGCATCGGGGCAATACCGCACAGGCAGAACTGGACACGGATCAGGTACGCCTGGCTGTGGAGTATCCGCTGACGGGAAGGTTTTGACGCTTGGCGCTCAATACTCCAACGCTAAGATAGACCCTCTCCACTACAAGGAAGCAACATTCATGGAAAGCCCCTTTTCTCAAGTCACCGAACGCTTGAACAATCGCCGATTCACGGTAGCAGGCAATACCCACGGACTGTCCGGTGCAGGCACGGTGTTTCACTACCAGGTCGAGGGAGATGCCATTTCAAGTACCTACCAGGGCGGCAAGATCCGCATCGGCCATCAAGTCGGCCGCGTGACGGGCGCCGATACCATCGAGCTGCTTTTTCATTGCCTGACTACGGAGGGTGAGATTCTGTCCGGCTGGTCTCGTGGCACGGTAGGCGTTGATCACGAGGGGCGGACCACCCTGTCATTCGTATGGGGTTGGTTGTCGGGTGCGACTGGAGGTGGGGAGTCGAGCTACGTCGAGCTTGTCGCTTGGCAAACGCCGTCAGACTGTAAAAAGCCGTGATCTTCACACAGTGCCCAAACCGGAGGATGAAATGAAAGGAAGCTGCGCTTGTGGGGCTGTAGGCTATGAGATCGACAGCATTGATATGCCCATCAGCCATTGTCACTGTAATACCTGCCGCAAGACCCATGCCGCTGCTTATGTCTCCACAGCTGGCGTGTTGAAAGAGCATTTCAGGTGGACACGAGGCCTGGACGCGTTGAGGCCTTTCGAATCATCTCCCGGGAAGATCCGACACTTCTGCTCGCACTGCGGATCGCACCTTGCGGCAGAGCGTAACGGCTCAAGCGCGATGATCGTGCGCGTGGCGACGTTGGACGAGGATCCTGGTTCCAGGCCGGAGTATCACATCTGGACGGAGCAGGACGTAGCGTGGCTGAATGGAGAGGGCCTGCCAGGGTACTCACAATGGCAGCCTGGGCGATGATGGAAAGTTTGCCTGGCCCTCACCACTTCTGGAATGACAACAGTCGATTCACGACTCGCCATCAACCAGTCTCACCCTGTGGCAATCAGCGGGCCCCAGCGTCTGCCCGCTCGCTGAGCGCACCTCAATCGACATCAACGGCTGGCCGGACGCGTTGTCCAACAGCACAGAACGGGTCTCCTGCGGCTCGAACAGGAATCGTTCGCCCCACTGCCTCATGCAGACCACCAACGGAAAGATCTCCCGTCCTTTCTCTGTCAGCACGTACTCCTTGTAGGCGCTGCCATCCGACGCCGGTCGGATGTCGAATATCCCGATCTCGACCAGGGTCTTCAGTCGCGAAGCCAGAATATTCTTGGCCACGCCCAGGCTCTTCTGAAATTCGCTGAACCGGCGAATGTCGTCAAAGGCATCGCGGATGATCATGAGCGACCAGCGATCGCCAATGGAATCCAGTGTTCTTGCGACCGGGCATTCGTTGCCTTGTGGCGTAGCGTCGTCGAGCATTTTTTACTCCCGGGAATGCGGTTGCAATTTGAAACCTGTCATGCCAACAATAGATTCAGGTTTTAATTTGCAACCAGTTTAACGCCACGGAGGCGCACATGACAGCAGATACCGATTCAGCGGCCCAATGCCTGGTCAGGCGGCCTGGGCAAATCGGCGAATGCACCGGGTTCAAACACTCTCCAGGGCTTTCACCATCGCTGACGTTATTGTTTTCCATCACCTGCGCACTTGCAGTCGGCAACGTTTACTTCGCGCAACCGTTACTCGATTCCATGGCCCAGAGTCTGGGCGTGGACTCATCAATGATCGGGATTGTGGTGACGGCCACCCAGGTGGGTTACGCGCTGGGGCTGCTGTTCATCGTCCCGCTGGGGGATCTGGTCAATCGCAAGCGGCTGATTCTGGCGCAAGTGCTGCTGTCGGTGGTGGCGCTGGCGGCGGTCGGTGCTGCACAGCAATGGCTGCCCCTGTTGAGTGCCATGATCGTGATGGGCCTGCTGGCCGTGGTCGTACAGGTACTTGTGGCATACGCCGCCGCGCTGGCAACGCCCTCGCAACGTGGGCAAGCCGTCGGGACGGTAACCAGCGGGATTGTCCTGGGTATTCTTCTGGCGCGGTTTACCTCTGGCGTGATTGCGGACATCGCGGGTTGGCGCGCCGTGTACTTTTTGTCTTCAGGACTGATGCTCACGCTCGCGGCGGTGCTGTGGAAAAGCGTGCCCGTAACGGCGGTGCCAAGGCATCAAGACAGCTACCTCACGCTCATCCGTTCGCTGTTCACCCTGTTCATTACCGAGCCCACGTTACGCACCAGGGGCCTGTTGGCGATGCTGATCTTTGCCGCTTTTTCCGTGTTGTGGACGTCCATGGTGCTGCCCTTGAGCGCCCCGCCGCTATCGCTGTCACACACGGCTATCGGCCTGTTTGGCCTGGCGGGCGTCGCCGGTGCCCTGGCCGCCAGAAGAGCCGGTCGCTGGGCCGATAAAGGCCTGGGGCAACGAGTGACCGGCATTTCGCTAGGGCTCCTGACGATGTCCTGGTTGCCCATCGCTTTCGCCCAGACGTCCCTGGTCGCGCTGGTCTGCGGCGTCGTGCTGCTCGACTTTGCGGTGCAGGCAGTACACGTCAGCAACCAGAGCATCATCTTCGCCGCACGACCCGACGCGCACAGTCGCATGGTCGGCGCCTACATGTGCTTCTACTCGGTCGGCAGCGCGCTGGGAGCCGCCGCAGCGACCCAGGTTTATGCGCTTTGGGGCTGGATGGCCGTTAGCCTGTTGGGCGCCTCGATCAGTACTGCTGCTCTGGTCTTGTGGTTTTTCTCGTTGCCAAGTCAAGACGATCTGCACTGAACGCAATACGTTCTGACGCCACGAGAAGGGGATCAAAGGCAACACTGTCCGCACTCCCAACGCACACCGCGGCGGGTTGTTGATTAGTGTTCCTCACCACTCCTGGAAGCCTTGATCATGAAAACCTTAAGCATCGACAACAGCAGCACCCACAACGTGCAGAACCCTTCCACGCTCGGGATCAAAACCATGGCGCTTGGCACCTACGGTGCCTACTTTGCACTCACCGTCATTTACTTCTGGTTTGGCGGGATGAAGTTCACCCACTACGAAGCCGTCGGGCTGGTTCCGTTGGTGAGCAATAGCCCTCTGCTGGGTTGGGTCTACGACATTTTCAGTGTCGATACGTTCTCCAGCCTGCTCGGTATCCTGGAGGTCTCGATCGGGGTCCTGATTGTAGGTCGCTTGCTGTCACCCAAGCTTTCATTGATCGGCGCAGCCCTGTCTGCCGGTCTGTTCTTCACCACCTTGAGCTTCATGCTCTCAACCCCCGGCGTGATTGAACCCGGCCTCGGTTTTCCAGGCATTTCGGTGGCGCCGGGGCAGTTTCTGCTCAAGGACATCGGCTTGCTTGCCGCCTCGATATTTATCGCCGGCCACTCCCTGACCGAACTGCAAAGCCGTTGAACCGATGATCGACCCTGCGCGATGGCCTGAAGCAGTTCGATGCTTTCAGGCCATTGCCCCATCATCTTCTCCCGCCACGTCTTTCACCCAGTCACGCGGGCTGCAGCCCGTCTTGCGTCGAAACGCACGTGCCAGTGCCGAAGGGCTTTCATAGCCGACCTCAGCGGCGATCAGCGTAATCGACCGCCCTTCACGCAGGCGTTTCTGCGCCAGGCTGATACGCCAACTCAACAGATATTCGGCAGGTGTCTGCCCGATGACGTCGCGAAAATGCACCGCGTAGGCCGCGCGCGACATATTCGACTCGCTCGCCAGTTGCGCAATTGACCAGGCACGCTCAGGTGCGTTGTGAATTTGCACGAGGGAGCGCGCCAACCGCGGATCGGCCAGGCCGGCCATCATTCCGGTGCGCAATTGTTGGTGATCAAGCAAATGCCGAAACAACAGGATGATCAGCAGTTCAAATAAACGCTCCAGAGCTGCCTCCCTGCCACAATGCGCGCTCGCTGCCTCGCCGAACATCCATTTCAGCGTATCGGCCAGCATGGGCAGTTCATCCAGGGACAACACCAGGCGATCGGGTAGCGAAGCCGCCAACGGATTATCGATTCCGCCCTCGAACTCCATGGAGGCACACAACAGTTGAGCGCCCTCGGACTCATTGGCAAACAACTGATGCCGGCTGGGGCGTGGCATGAAAATCAGGCTGGGCCGGATCAGCAGCATGTCCTTGCGATCAGCGCCCAGCAACGTGACGCTGCCCGCCTGCAGCAGATGAATATAACCACGCCCTTGCGCACCATCGTAGGACGCCAGGCCGCATAACCTGCCGTTGTAAAACAGATTTGCGCGTACGCCGAACTGCGAAAACAAGGTAGACAGGCGATCCATGGACGATCTCTTGGCCAGGCATAGACGCTCAGATCATAGCATCGGCGGTGGGTGCTTCGACGCAAGCCCCGTGCGTGGAACCGTCAAGGTTCTCTCTTCGCGCCTGTTGCGGGCGAGGACACTGTTTCCATCACCTGACCACGTCCGGGCCTCCCCCAAAGGAGGGGGATAAAAGCCCGGCACATCACACTATTGTGGACGCCTGTAACGGGCCGAGAATTGCTTCCATGGCCCACACTCGACACTGTTTGACGAGAGATGCCATGACTGACCTGCTGCTCAACGAACGCGAACTGCGCTTCCAGCTTTACGAGCTGCTCGATACCGAAGCGTTGTTGCAACGCCCGCGCTATGCCGAGCACGACCGCGGCGTGTTCGACGCTTCTCTCGCCACCGCCCGCCAGATCGCCGCTGAGCTGTTCGCCCCGCACAATCAAAAGGGCGACGCCAGCGAACCGAGCTTCGATGGCGAGCGGGTTCACATGATCGCCGAAACCAAAGTCGCCTGGGACGCCTTTGCCCAGGCCGGGTTCCTGGCCGCTCACCACGACTTTGCCGATGGCGGCCTGCAATTGCCGGAAGTGATCCTGCGAGCTTGCATGGCCTACTTCAACGCAGCGAATATTTCCACGGTCGCCTATTCCTTCCTGAGCATCGGCGCGACCAATCTGCTCAGAGCCTTCGCCAGTCCACCGTTGCTTGAACGCTTCCTGGCGCCCATGCTCGACGGTCGCTTCAGCGGCACGATGGCCCTCACCGAACCCGGCCAGGGCTCGGCGCTGGGCGATCTGCGCACCCTGGCACGCCCGGCTGAAAACGGCACTTACCGAATCTTCGGCCAGAAGATGTTCATCTCCGGTGGCGACCACGAACTGACCGAGAACATCGTGCACATGGTGTTGGCCCGTATCGAAGGCGCGCCCGCCGGGACCAAGGGCATTTCGCTGTTCCTGGTGCCCAAGTTCCTGGTCAATGCCGATGGCAGCGTCGGTGCGCGCAACGACGTGGCCCTGGCCGGCCTGCTGCACAAGATGGGCTATCGCAACACCACGTCCACGGTGCTCAGCTTCGGTGAGCACGACGGCGCCGTGGGCTACCTGGTCGGTGAGGAACATCAGGGCCTGAGCTACATGTTCCAGATGATGAACGAGGCCCGCATCGGTGTCGGCCTCGGGGCCGCCAGCCTCGCCTACCAGAGCTACATTCACGCCCTGGACTACGCCCGCCAGCGGCCACAGGGCCGCTTGCCCGGGAACAAGAACCCGGCGGCACCCCAGGTGCGCATCGTCGAGCACGCCGATGTGCGCCGGATGCTGCTGCAACAGAAGGTCTACGCCGAGGGCAGCCTGGCGCTGTGCTTGTATGCCAGCAGCCTGGTGGAAGATGCCCACACCGCGACCACTGCGCTGGCGCGCAACAATGCCGGCGAATTGCTCGACCTGCTGACGCCGGTGGTCAAGACCTACCCTTCGCGCTACGGCCTGCTCGCGTCCGAGATTGGCGTCCAGGTGCTTGGCGGCGCCGGTTATACCCGCGAATACCCGCTGGAACAGTACTACCGCGACAATCGCCTGAACCCGATTCATGAAGGCACCGAAGGCATCCAGGCCATCGACCTGCTGGGTCGGAAACTGGGGCCGCGCGGAGGTGACGGCTATCGACTGTTCACCGCCGAAGTGCTTGCCACCCTGCTCACCGCCAACAGCGACCCACATTGTGCGCCGCTCGCGGCACTGCTGGCCGATGCCTTGCGCGTACTCGAGCAAGTCACCGCCAGCCTGCAAGCGCAGGTGACGGCCGATGCCAACCTTGGCATGGCCAATGCCACGCCCTATCTGGACCTGTTTGGACGCGTGGTGGTCGGCTGGATCTGGTTGCGCCAGGCCCTGCTGGCCAGCCGCGCCCTGGGTTCGGGCGCCGGCGACAGCGACGCCGATTTCTATCAAGGCAAGTTGCAGGCTGCGCATTACTACATGACCTGGGAACTGGCGTCGCTGGAGTCCCAGGGGCGGCTGCTCACTGAAGCCAACCATGTCGCCTACTACATGCAGGACCGCTGGTTCTAAAGCCCCTCCCCTGTGATAACAATAAATTTCGGGAAATCAACATGAGCAACCTGGTCACCTACCACGTCGAAGACAATCTCGCCCTGATCGGCCTGGCATCAAAGCCGGTCAACGCACTGGGGCAACCCCTGCGTGCGGCCATTCTCGACGCCTGTGAGCGCGCCGCCAGCGATCCTGCCGTCTCGGCGATCATCGTGCACGGTGCAAACGGCTTGTTCTGCGCCGGTGCCGATATCAGCGAATTCGGCCTTCCCGGGTCTTTCGCCGCCCCTTCGCTGCCCGACTTGCTGTTGCGTCTGACCCAAATCGACAAACCTCTGATTGCCAGCATCGATCGCTTCGCCCTCGGTGGCGGGCTGGAGCTGGCGCTGGCCTGCGGTTATCGCATCAGCGCTGCCGACAGCCGTCTCGGCTTGCCGGAAATCAACCTGGGCCTATTGCCCGGTGCGGGTGGGACCCAGCGTTTACCGCGACTGATCGGCGCCGAACCGGCACTGGAAATGATGATCTCCGGCCAGCCTGTCAGCGCAGGCAGGGCCCTTGAGCTCGGCTTGATCGACCGCTTGCCCGGGGATGGCGAATGCCTGCTCGATGGCGCACGTCACTTCGCCCGGGAGTTGATCCGCGAAGGCGCACCGGCGCGCCCCGCAGAACGTCACGCCAACCCGGCCGCGGCCCTGCCCGATGGGTATTTCACAGACTATCGGGCCAGCCACGAACCGCGCTGGAAAAACCGCCTGGCGCCCCGACTGGTGCTGGCGGCCGTCGAATCGGCCTGCGTGCTGCCGTTGCAGGCCGGGCTGCAGCGCGAAGTCGCCCTGTTCAAGGAAGCCGAAGCCTCGACGCAATCCCAGGCCTTGCGCCATGTGTTTTTCGCCGAGCGCGAGGCCGGCAAAGTGGCCGGTGTCACCGCTAACACAGCCTTGCGTCCGGTCGCCCGGGTCGCGGTGATCGGCGCCGGGACCATGGGCGGTGGCATCGCCATGAACTTCGCCAACGTGGGCATCCCCGTCACGCTGCTGGAGCTCAAACCCGAGGCGCTGGAGCGTGGGCTTGGACAAATCCGCAGCAGCTATGAGATCAGCCGGCAACGCGGCAAGCTGACCCAGGAACAGCTCGACCAGCGCATGGCCTTGCTCACCGGCACCCTTGACTATGCCGACATTGCCGAGTGCGACCTGGTGATCGAGGCGGTGTTCGAAAGCCTGCCGATCAAGCAGCAGGTGTTCCGCACCCTGGATGAGGTGTGCAAGCCAGGCGCGATTCTGGCCAGCAACACCTCCACCCTCGATGTCGACCAGATCGCCGCGGTTACCCGCCGCCCGCAAGACGTCATCGGCCTGCATTTTTTCAGTCCGGCCAATGTGATGCGCCTGCTCGAAGTGGTCCGCGGCAAACTCACCGCGCCCGAGGTGCTGGCGACCACACTGAAACTGGGCAAGACGATTGGGAAAATCCCGGTAGTGTCCGGCGTGTGCTTCGGCTTCATCGGCAATCGTATGCTCGAACCCTACTCCCGCGAAGCCCATCGCCTGGTATTGGAGGGCGCTACGCCAGCGCAGATCGACCAGGTGCTGACTGATCTGGGCCTGGCCATGGGGGTGATGGCGATGCACGATCTGGCCGGGATCGACGTCAGTTTCCTGGTGCGCGAGTCGCGTCGTGAAGCGATTGCCCATGATCCGAGCTATTGCCGCCTGGCTGACGAACTGAACGCCCTCGGCCGCTTCGGCCAGAAGACCCGGCGCGGTGCGTATATCTATGAGGGTCGCGAGCGCAAGGAGGACTTCGAGGTCATCACCCTGGCCGAACGCATCGCCGGCGAACTGGACATCCGCCGCCGGCCGATCGCCACGCAGGAGATTCATGACCGCTGCCTGTTCATGCTGATCAACGAGGGCATTCAACTGCTCGACGAAGGCATTGCCGAGCGCAGTGGCGATATCGACCTGGTGTGGATCAACGGTTACGGCTTCCCGGCGTGGCTCGGCGGGCCGATGCACTATGCCGAGCAGATCGGCCTGGACAAGGTGCTGGACGGTATCCGCCATTACCGCAAGGCCCTCGGCGAATACGGCGAGATGTGGTTCCACCCTGCCCCGTTGCTGGAACGCCTGGTGGCTGCCGGCAAGACCCGCATCGAACGAATCTGAGTACCGATCGGCCGCCATGGGCGGCCGATCCACTCCCCGACAGGAACAATGCGATGAATGACAACCCCGGTTTTTCCCTGATTGGCAAGACGGTACTGGTCACCGGTGCCTCCAGCGGCATTGGCGCACATCTGGCGCGCGTGGCCAGCGGTGCGGGTGCGCGCGTAGTGCTGGGCGCCCGGCGCGCGGAGCGCTTGCAGCAACTGGCGGAGGAAATTCGCCAGACTGGCGGTGAGGCTATGGCCGTGGCCTTGGACGTTACCGATCGCGACAGCGTCGAAGCAGCGTTTGACGCCGCCCAAGCTGCTTTCGGTGTGGTGGATGTAGTGCTCAACAATGCCGGCATCGGCAACGGCCAGCGCGTGCTGGAGATCAGCGAGGCCGATTGGCGGGCGATGCTGTCGACCAACCTCGACGGCGTCTGGCGCGTTGCCCAGTGTGCGGCGCAACGCCTCGCAAAGGCACAGCGACCTGGCAGCATCGTCAACATCGCCTCGATGCTCGGGCTGCGCGTAGGCACTGGCTACAGCCACTACTGCGCGGCGAAGGCTGGCGTGGTGCAACTGAGCAAATCCCTGGCGCTGGAACTGGCGCGCTACCAGATCCGCGTGAATGCCATTGCGCCGGGTTACTTCAAGACCGAAATGAACGATGAGTATTTCGACAGCGAAAAGGGCCAGGCGTATATACGCGACACCGTGCCGATGCGGCGACTGGGAAGCCTGCAGGAACTGGAAGGCCCGTTTCTCCTGCTCGCGAGCGAGGCCGGCGCCTTCATGACAGGCGCGGTCCTGGCAGTGGACGGCGGCCATCTGGTCGGCAGCCTGTAAACGCAAACTCCCGCGAATGAACGGATATCTCTGTAGGAGCGAGCATGCTCCGGGCGGCGTTCCGACGATGGAGGTCAACGATGACGCGAGGAGCCTGACACGCCGCGGTGCTCTCTGGTTTTTCGCGAGCATGCTCGCTCCTACAGACCGTACCCCTGCGCTTTTCTCAGGCTTTCGCCTCGTCAGCCCGAGTGCCATCAGGACCGACGGCATGGTGCGTGGCCAGTACCTTGCCGTCTCGGACCTCGAGAATCTGATCCGCAATGCGGATCACGGCTGGCCTGTGCGACACTGCGATGACAGTGATACCAGGCGTGAGGTTCTTCAGCACCTGGCATATTTCCGCCTCCGACTCCGGATCGAGGGCGCTGGTAGCTTCGTCCAGGATCAGCAGCCTGGGGCGATGGGCCAGGGCACGCGCGATGACGATACGCTGCCTTTGCCCACCCGAGAGTTTGGCACCGCGCTCGCCGACGATCGATTGCAGTCCGCCAGGGCATTCCTGCACAAACTGCCATGCACCGGCTTGACGCAGCGCGCGCTCTGCGTCGGCGGCGTTCAAGGCCCTGTCTCCCAAAGTGACGTTCGCCAGGATGCTATCGTGCAACAGTAGGGTTTCCTGGGTGACGTAGCCGATCATTCGGCGCCAGGCCTTCCTGTCCAGGGCGTGCAAGTCACAGTCGTCGACCCTGATACGTCCGGACTGTGGCGCGAGGAGCGCACAGATCAGGTCGAGCACAGTGGTCTTGCCGGAGCCGGAAGGACCGATCATGGTGGTGAATGAACCGACCGGGAAATTCATCGACACGTTGTCAAGAACCTGCCGCCCGCCGTAGCCAAAACTGATATTTTCAAAAGCGATATGCCGCTGCAAGGAAGGCGTGCAAGTCCCTCCGACAGGCTCGGCATCGGCAATAGCGTTGTCGATCGACTCGTTGATGGCCCAATAGGCGCTCTCTTGCGCGGCCATCCGGTGATAGCGCTGCTGTGCCTTGTGCAGCAACCCCAGCATGCGCACTACCACGAAGATCAACACCATCACCGAAGACAGCGGCATGCCGCCGATGACCAGCCCCGCGTAGAGGCCCGCCGCGGCAAGGATCGCCAGCATGGGCTCCTGCAAGGCCCGCAGCGTTTCGCGGCTCATCACTTCGCGCTCCAATGCAGTATTGAGCTCGCCGGCGTGACGACGCAGCAAGGAGTCGGCGATGTCATCGCGTGCCATGGCTTTGAGCGGTTTCACCGAGCCAAGGGTGTCCGTCAGGTGCACCAGCAACTCGCGCATCAGGCGGGTCTGGCTTTTCCCGACACGCCGCGATGTCTTGACCAGACCTCGCACGGCAGCCAGCAGGACGAAGCCGATCACCAGTGACAGGATCGCGGCCTGCCACGAGACAAAAAGCGCGATCAGTGCATAGGCCGCCGCCTGGATACCCAGCGCCAGCATATTGGCCGCATGCTCATAGGCCGTTGAAGCCCGGAAGGCTTCGGTTGCCACGGCATTGGCCAGTGCTCCGGAAGGTTGGCGCAGGTAATATTCCCAGCGGCTACCCAGCAATGCCTTGATGAGGCTCACACGCAAGTCGGTTGCCACATGCGCCACGGTATAGCCCACTTGACGGTTGCCCAACAGTATCAGCAGGTTGCTCAGCGTCATGCCCACGACAATGACCACCAGCATGTTCGCGATCGTCGGCTGCAGGCCAATCGAGTTCATCGCCCCGAAGACGTAGACCGCCAGCTTCGAATGGGGCTGGTCTTCAAGCATGGCCGATATCAAGGGCAGCATCGTGCTCAAACTGACGCTTTCAACCACCCCTGCCAGCAGCAGACTCAGGAGCATCAGCACGGTGCGGGCCGGATAGGAGCGGCCAAAGGCAAAAATAATCCGCATGACTGTGGTTCGCTATGACGTGGGTGTAGATCAGCTCACCAACATCCTGGGACACTGATCAAGCGTTTCCTGCGACAGGCCCCATCGGGCCACGCAAAGAAGCGAAGGCCTCGATGATATGGTCTATTTGTCCAGCTGTATGCGCCGCACTGACGCTGCATCGCACCAGGGTGACCGCGCCGGGTGTCGCCGGCGGAAGGACCAGATTGACATACACGCCCTTCTCCATCAGCGCCCGCCAGACCGCAAGGCCTTCGTGAGGCGATTTCAACATGACGGCAATCACCGGGCTGACTTGTGGTCCCAGTTGGTAACCGGAATCGGCCAAGCCCTGATAAAGACGCCGTGCGTTCGACCATAGCTGACTGCGCAGTTGCGGGCGTCTTTTTATGGCCATCAGCGCCGATCTTACCGAGGCAATCGCAGAAGGAGATGGCGAAGCGGTAAAAATATAAGGCCTGCTGGCGTAGCGCAGCAGGTCCATTTGCGCGTCGTGGCAGGCGGCAAATCCGCCTACCGCGCCCAAACTCTTGCTGAACGTGCCTAACAGGATGTCCACCTCCGAGTCTACGCCCAACTCCTCGGCCAAGCCCCGGCCGTGAGTTCCCAGGACGCCAAAGGAATGAGCCTCGTCGACCAGCAGGTAACCTCCGAGGCGGCGCTTGACGTCGACTATTTCCCGCAGTGGCGCCTGGTCACCCAACATGCTGTAGATTCCCTCCACCAGGATGATCGCTTCTCGGGCACGCTCACCGAGCCGAACCATGCGCCGCTCCAGGTCAGCGGCATCGTTATGGCGAAACCGGATGACTTCCGCACCTCCCAGCTTGCAAGCGTCGTAGATGCTCGCGTGGCAGTCGGCGTCAAGCAACACTACCTCGCGCGCCCCTGCCAACGTCCCGATGACAGCCAGGTTGGCGACATAGCCTGTGGAGAACACAATGACGGAACGCCGCCCCAGGAAATCGACCAGTTCCTCTTCCAGCGCGCTATGCCCGGCGTAACTGCCGTTGGCCATGCGAGAGCCAGTGGTGCCGGTACCTTCAAGCTCCAGCGAGCGCTGCGCCGCCTTGATGCTGGCGGGGTCGAAGGTGAGCCCAAGATAGTTGTTGGTGCCGGCAAGAATGACCCGCTTACCCTGGATCATGCCCTCGGTTGGGGAATACATCTCATCGATGCGAATTCCAAAGGGATGGATCTGCGAGTCGCAGAGACTGGCGCGCTCGGCTGCCAGCTTGCCGAACTTGTCAAACAGTCCCATATTTACGCTCCGTCAGGGTAAGAATGGCCTCGGCCAACTGCTCGGGGGTGCGCACCTTCACCAGAACATTGAGCTCGATCGAGATGTCGTACTCGTCCTCCAGTACCATCAGCATGTCCATCACTCTTATAGACTCAATCCCCAGGTCCTGGATCAGGTCGGTATCCGGTTTTATCAGCGCTTCATCAGGTGCAAGTTCCTTGATGAGCTCTATCACCTTTTCGAGTATCGCTTCTTTTGAGATCAACGTGGCTCTCCTTGAGTTCAGTAGCGGTCACCCGTTCAGAACAAGTGATCGTGCAGCGCCTGGCGCAAAAGAATCCGTGGCGCCCAACCCAATGCCGCGCTGATGCGGGCATTGCTGCAAGTCCAGTCAGGGTGCATCAGTTCATTGACTTTACCGGGGGTCAGCATGGGCGCCTGGCGGGTGAAGCGCGACAGCACCAGGTTCGCTCGTGCGATCCCCTTCAACACTTTGGCAGGCACTACCGCTTGCCGTACCGGCGCATTGCGGATATCGGTGGCGATGCTGGCCAGGCTTGCCCAGTCGTACCCCTGTGCCTGGCCATCACATAATTCAAAGGTCTGCGATTGCATGACAGGCGCATCCAACCACTGCATGACGGCACTGACCAGATCGTCGACATGCAGAAAGCTAAGCAGTGAATCGCCTTTACCCGGCGTGACCAGCCAGCCCCGCAGGAGCCACTCGAACACCGGGCGCAACTCGCGGTCGCCTGGCCCATACACGGCGGTTGGCCTGAAAATGCACACGGGTATCGTCCCGGCCGCCTCCCTGACCTGGCACTCCCCTTCGAATTTGGAAGCGGCGTACCAGGACAATGTCGGATATCGAGCGGCAAGGGACGAGATCAGCAGAAAACGCTCGCAACTGCCACTCATCCGCGCCGCCTCCATCAAGCGCTTGCTGCCCTGCACGTTGACCTCGTCGAAATCTCGGGCATTCCTGCCCCTGACCTTCCCTGCGCAATGAATGACCGCATCCGCCCCCCTGGTGAGCTCGGCCAGGGCCTGTTCATCTTCCAGTGTTCCGCTGATCCACTTTGTTCCATCCGCTGTCATTGCGCTCCTGGAGCGAGCCAGGGCACGGACCTCCACGCCACGGGTGATGAGCCGTTTGCGTAGGACACTGCCTATGAAGCCAGTCGCGCCAGTGAGCGAAACAATGCGAGCACTCACATCTCCTCCAGTGCTGGATAAGGAAGGTCGGTGTTCGCCTGGGCCAAAAATCGTTCAAGGGCTTCGGCACGGGAAGGCTTGCCCGAGGAGGTTCGGGGCAACGAGTGAGGCGGCACAAGGTGCACGTCAGCAGTGAGACCGAACTCACTGGTGATCTTCGCCACCAGGGTTCGGACCAGGCGTTCACGACCTTCTGGCTCACGGATGCGGCATTGAATCTGGACCACGACCTGGGGCTCATCATCGACGGGAACGACGAATACAATCGCATCGCCGGGCCTCAGTTCAGGTTCGGATTCCACCAGGTATTCAATATCCTGCGGCCAGATGTTGCGACCGCGCACAATCAGCAAATCCTTGCTCCGACCGGTGATATGCAGTTCACCCTGGGACAGGTAGCCCAGGTCACCGGTGTTCAGCCAGCCATCTTCCAGGACTGCCCGGGTGCTCTGTGGGTCATTGAAATAACCCGACATTACGCTGGGTCCCTGGACGAATATCTGCCCGACCTCACGCTCCGCAACCTGCTGCCCCGCAGCGTTGCGGATTTCCACGCGATGGCCGGGCAAAGGGGCGCCACAGTTGGTGAAAGCGCAGCTTGCCGGATCATCGGTGGCGCTCGCCTGCGCCCTGAGCTGATGCTCCAATACCGAGCGCGCGACATGGTCCACCTGCACCCCCACCCCGCGACGGGCGAAGCTGACAGCCAGCGTGCTTTCCGCCAGACCGTAGCAAGGCGTGAAGGCCGCCGGATCGAATCCGGTGTCGAGAAAACAATCGGCGAAACGGCTTAACACCGATGCCCGAATCGGTTCTGCCCCGATCCCCGCGACCCGCCAGCAGGAGAGATCCAGCGGCGTTTTTTCCAGGTCCCGGACTCGCCGGGTACAAAGGTCATAGCCAAAGGGTGGCGCCACCGAGACAGTGACCCGATTCTGGCTGATAAGCTTGAGCCATTGCCCGGGCCGCGTGGCGAAATCCCGGGTGTGCAAGTAGTCGACAGTCAGTTGCGCCGCCATGGGCGCCAGGACAAAACCCACCAGCCCCATGTCATGATAAAAGGGCAACCATGAGGCGCACCGATCCCCTGCGCGAATGCCAACACCGTCCACGACGATGCCTTTGATGTTGGCCATCACCGCACGCTGGGTAATGATCACGCCACGCGGGAAGCGGGTACTGCCGGACGTGTATTGCAGGTAGGCGATGTCCTCCGGCGAGACCGTGGGTAGCGTCTGCGACGCGGGCAATTGGCCCAATGTCTCAAGCGACCCGACGAACACCTGCCGGGTGTCCCCCAGTGCTTCGCGGATATAGGGCAGCCATTCCTCCAACCCCAAGACGGCCGCCGGCGTGCAATTGGCGAACAGCCCCTTCAACTTGTCCACATAGGAACGATGGCTTCCCAGGCTGGCAGGAACCAGCAGAGGAACGGCGATCAAGCCGGCGTACTGGCAGGCGAAAAACGACTCGATAAAGCTTGGGTGCGTATCGGCGATGAGCGCAACCCGATCGCCTTTGTTCAACTTGAGCCCAAGTAGGCGCTGGGCAATCGAGACAGCATTACTTCTGAGCGTTGAGTATTCGAGCGCTGCATTCAAGCGGCAATGTCTGTCGTAGAAGTTCATCCCGCCCTGGCCTGAAGCGGCATAATCGAGCGCTTCCACCAGCGTGGGAAAGTCCGCTAGACGTTGGGTGAGTGCCTGGTTTGAAAGGGTCGCAGACATAAGTAGACACCCATCCATTTAGCCAAGTAAGGACAAGTCAAATAGCGGATTTATCACCTGCGCCAGTAAAACACGTGCCGTTCTACTGCCCTCAAAACCGTTTCCATGGAGTCGTGGCCCCAAGGATATCCGGCTCAGCCTTTTCAATTATTTACAAAGCCTAACGCAATACTAATCGGCATCTGGATGAGCGCAAATTTTTTCCCGGATGAGCGACGACCGGCGAGTATTAATCGTGATGAAAGCTTCTCGTTCTCAGCGTGATGTCTATCACAAAGTGCGTGGATTACTGTAATGCAGCTCACTTTAGGTTTGGGGGGTTGCAGGTGGATATTTGGATTGGGTGCATATCCATTGCTGCGGTAACGGCCACTTAGGGTTCCGCTTTTACACTTGGAAGAACGGAACACCGCTCCTACAGGGCCCGCCGCCATCCATGCCGGTTTACCCACTGCGCAGAACCGGAACGAAGCCTCTCGAGGCAAGAAAATCAAAAGCCAAAGCCAAAGCGAGGCGGCCTTATAGCCGACCTGATTGCAGGTCTGTCCGCGATGTGATCGTTCCCACGCGCAGCAAAGGAACGCCGCCAGGGACGCTCCGCGTTCCGCTGACGACACGTGGCGTGAGCCGTGCGCAATGGTGACGCGGAGCGTCACGGGATGCATTCCCACGCAGAGCGTGGGAACGATCACGGAGTACTAAGCTTTTACTGGTTCACTGGCTCCCTCGTTTTCTACACATACGCCCTGCGCCAATACTTCAGCTACGCTCTCTGAGGTACTAAGAAAGAGATACGAGTTCAACTGCTTCGGACTTTTGTGGCCAACGATGATCAATAAGAAGTTGCCAATCATTACGCGACCCGTCCTCACAAGCCTGGACCTCAAGACATTCATCAG
Source organism: Pseudomonas sp. V98_8 (assembly GCF_029967975.1). Lineage (NCBI taxonomy): Bacteria > Pseudomonadati > Pseudomonadota > Gammaproteobacteria > Pseudomonadales > Pseudomonadaceae > Pseudomonas > Pseudomonas sp. V98_8. Next base: position 90,103 of record NZ_JASCAE010000041.1, on the reverse strand, counting down.
TTTCCCCGGCACCCTGTATCGCAACGATCCTTGCTGGATCGAACCGATCCATTACGAGCGTCAGGAACTCCTTTCACAAAAGAATCCAGCCTCCCCTCACCTGACATGGCAGGCGTGGCTGGCCTGGTCGGGAACTGAAGTCGTGGGGCGGATCACCGCACAGGTCGACAGTCTTCACCGGCAATTGCACGGCCATGATTCGGGGCACTTCGGGATGCTGGAAGCGGTGGACGATCCCGCTGTGTTCGACAGCCTGTTCGCGGCTGCTGAAGCCTGGCTGCGCGAGCATGGCGCTGCACGTATCACGGGTCCCTTCAACCTGACCATCAACCAGGAAAGCGGGTTGCTGGTAGAGGGATTCGATCATCCCCCTTGCGCCATGATGGGGCACGGACAGCGTTTTTATGACCAAAGGCTCGCCGCCCTTGGCTACCGGCAAGCCAAGGATCTGCTCGCCTACTGGATGCGCACCGATCAATTGCACTTCCCGCCAGCGTTGACGGCGATGATGGCGCGCGAGCGAAAGCGCGTGGTGATCAGGCCCCTGGACCCCCGTCAGTTCCGGCGGGACATGCTCATCCTGCGGGAAATCTTCAATGACGCCTGGAGCCGCAACTGGGGTTTCGTCCCGTTCACCGAATCCGAATTCTACGAGCTTGGCAGCCAGTTGAGGCTGCTGGTCCCCAAGGACTTGCTGTACATCGCCGAAGTCGATGGCGAGCCCTGCGCGTTTATCGTGGCCATGCCTAACATCAACGAGGCGATCGCCTCGCTCGACGGGCGCTTGCTGCCCTTTGGCTGGCTACGCCTGCTGTGGCGGCTTTACGTCAAAGGTGCGCGGACTGCACGCGTGCCCCTGATGGGCGTCAAGCAGGCTTACCAGTTCAGCCGATTGGGGCCTGCACTCGCCTTGCTGTTGATCGAAGCGCTCAAGCCGCCCTTCGTCAAGCGCGGCATAGAAGCCCTGGAAATGTCCTGGATCCTGGAATCGAACGCGGTAATGCGCAAGATTCTCGAACAAATCGGCGCCACCGCCTACAAGCGCTACCGGATCTATGAAAAGCACATTTGAGCTCAGGCCGTTCACCGCGCTGGTCCTGGCTGCTGACAGGGGGCCGGCCGATCCCGTTGCCGCCATGGCCGGGACTTGCTGCAAGGCATTGGCGCCGGTGGCCGGGATCCCCATGGTTCGTCGCGTCATCGAGGCGCTGGCGGCCAGTGACCGGATCGACCGGATCGTACTCGTGGGGCCTGCGCAACATTTAATGGCGCAAGAGGCCTCGTTGACGCATTTGCTGGACTGCGCCAGCGTCAGTTGGCTGGAACCTGCCAACTCCCCCAGCGCCAGCGCGGCGCTGGCGCTGGCGCGTCAACCCGCAGACAGTCCCGTGTTGGTGACCACGGCGGATCATGCGCTGCTCAGTCCGCAGATCGTCGACTATTTCCTTGCGCAAGCGACTTCAAGCGGCCATGACTTTGTGGTGGCGGTAACGCCGCTGGACACGGTGCTGGCGGGTTTTCCAGGCACCCGACGCACCAGCATCCGGCTCCGCGGCGGCCCCTATTGCGGCAGCAACCTGTTCGCCTTCATGACCGAGGACGCGCGACGTCTTGCCAGCTACTGGCAACGGGTCGAACACGATCGCAAGCATCCCAGGCGGGTCATCGCTGGCGCTCTGGGCGTCGAAGGAGTACTGCGATATTTGTTGGGTCGATTGACCCTGGAACAAGCGCTGCAACAGCTTTCCGACCGGTTGGGGGTGAGTCTCGGGGCGGTGGTCATGCCCTTCCCGGAGGCCGCTGTCGATGTCGATTCGCCGCTGGATTATCAAATGGTGGAGAGAATTCATGCCCAGAGAAATCAATCGATACCGAGCGATACCTGATGGATCCTGGCGGCAGGAATGCTCGATCGCGCGAGCGCGGCATGGGCAAGGCTGCCGGCCAGGATCCAGGGCATGTTCCTGATCGAACGCTACGTGATCGCCGAGATCCGGCGGCCGGTGATCGTGATGGTCAGCATCCTGGTGTTCATCTTTGCCAGTTATTCGGTAGAGCGGTATCTCGCTGACGCCGTCGAGGGCACTCTGGCCTTGCAAGCGGTACTGGCGATGGTGTTCTACAAGGTACTGATTGCCCTGGAAATGCTGGTGCCCGTGGCGTTGTATGCCTCGGTGACACTGGCGGTGGGACGGCTGTGCCATGATTCTGAAATCATTGCGATAGCCGCTTCGGGTGCAAGTCCCCTGCGGATCTATCGAGCCGTCCTGTTGCTGGCTATTCCGATCTCACTGGCGGTGGCCATGCTGTCGCTCTACGGCCGCCCCTGGGCCTATACGCAGGCCTATGTGCTGGAACAGCAATCGCGAACAGACCTGGACGTCAATCATCTGCAGGCGCAACGGTTCAACCTGAACAATGAAAACGGCAGGATGATCCTGGCGCAACGCATCGACCGCACTGATGGCCGCCTCCACGATGTACTGATCTATGACCCGGGTGACTCGAAAACCCGTGTATTTCGCGCCAGGCAAGCGAGAATCCTGGATCCGAATCCGGACGATCCGATCGTGGAGTTGACGCAAGGCCATTCCTATTTGCTCAAGCACAGTGCTTCCCGGGACATTTCGGAAAAGTTCGAGCATATGCGACTGCACTTGCTACCCATCGAACGGGCCGCCGAGGGTAAGCGCAAGGCAGCCCCCAACGAAGTGCTGAAGGCTTCCAGCGCGCCCTCGGACAAAGCTGAATTGCAATGGCGCCAGACGCGGGGTGTAAGCGCCATGGTCCTTGCGTTGCTCGCCATTCCGTTAAGCCGTACCCGACCCAGGCAGGGACGGTTTGCGACCCTGCTGCCCGTGACCGCCGTCTTCGCGGTGATCTACTACGCAGCGGACATCTGCAAGACGATGGTGGGCAACAGTACCCTGCCCTTGTATCCGGGCTTGTGGACAGTGCCCCTGCTGATGAGCCTGGCCCTGCTGGTTTTCCTGGCGCGCGACCTGGCAAACTTTCGGTTCGGCTATCGATGAAAATCCTCGATCGCTACATTACCCGCCATGTGTTCTTCGGTTTCGCGGCCGCGGCAGCGCTGCTGCTACCGTTGTTCACCACCCTTGACCTGGTGGGTGAATTAGACGACGTCGCGCCCGGCGGGTATCGGTTGAGCCAGGCCATCGAAGTCGTGTTCCTGACGCTGCCGCGCCGTGTCGTCGAGCTTGGCCCCTTTATCGCACTGCTGGGTGGCATTGCCGCGCTGGGGCAATTGTCAGCCACACGGGAACTGACGGTCATGCGCGCTACCGGGCTGTCGATTGCCCGGATCGGGTTCACGGCAACAGTGGCCGGTCTCGCGCTGGCGCTGTCATGGGCGGCGCTGGATGAGTGGGTGGCCTCTCCCCTGCAGCAAAATGGCCTGGAGCTGCGCAACGAAGCCATCGCCGCCGGTGCGCAGGCGAGCAACGATCAAGGCAGCGTCTGGGCTCGACAGGACGATCAGATCGTCCGTATTGGCAATCTTGCGCACAAACGGTTGCCGGTCAATATTGAGATTTTCAGGTTCGACAACGACCGCTCACTGGTTTCCTACATCTTTGCCGAGACGGCGGACATATTGGACGCAGGCCAGTGGCGTTTGAACAATGTCCAGGTAAAACAGTGGGACCAGGGCGCTGAAACGACGCAACAACTCGATCAAATGCCCTGGCGTTCGATTTTTGGCAGTGCGCGATTGGGCGACATTACGCTGCCGACCGAAAGCCTGTCTGCACGCCAGCTCTACCGCTACATCGCGTACCTCAAAGGCTCGGGCCAGCCATCGGCACAATACGAAATGGCGATGTGGCAAAAGCTCGGGCGACCGATCCTGACCCTGGCGATGATCCTGTTCGCCATCCCGTTTGCCTTCGCACAACCGCGCTCGCCCAACCTGGGTGCACGGCTGGCTTTGGGTGCGCTGGTCGGGTTAATGGTCTATGTAAGTAATCAGATCATCGTAAACCTCGGTCTACTGCTAAAAATGAACATTCTGGTCACTACTTTGGGGCCGGCCCTGGTCTTGCTTGTAGTGGCTATTATGATCGTGGCGTATCTGGACCGGGGCAGTCGTTGAAACCGTCATGCTGTTCAATGGACAGGGCGTTGGCGCCCGCTCCTTCAATCAATGTGATTCGGCGCAGGCGCAACCAACCATGAAGACTCCCGTATACCTGATCTGTAGCTGCCCGGTGCGGCTGTGGGGACTGACTTCCAGGGAGCGAGTGGGCCGTATGCTCGCAAAGTTTCCCAACGCCCATCTGTGCAACGCGAACGATCCGTTGCCGGCGCAAGGCGAGGTGGTCCTGCTGCGCGAGGATTACCTTTACGACGACCGCGTGCTCCAGGGGCTGCTGGCAACGCCTGAGATCGCGCTACAGGACCCGCGCACTGGCACCATTGTCGCCGCCCACGCCAGTGTCGAGCGGCTCGCCCACTTACCCAGCCTGGACACTGACGCTGTCGCCGGATTGCGCAAAGTGGTTCCCGGCACCGTGGCCACCGCGATGCAGACGCAACTGCGCAAATTCGATCCTCCCTGGGTCGCGCAAATCACCGCCGACAACCAGGCGCATCTTGAGAAGTCTCTGTTCAACGGCTCCTACAAGGGCGTCACCGATTTCATCACCCGGGCGATCTGGCCTGTCCCTGCTCGCTGGGCCACCGTCTGGTGCGTGCGGCTGGGGCTAAGTCCCAACCAGGTCACGGCAGCAAGCTATGTCCTGGCCATCGCGGCAGGCTTTCTGTTCTGGCATGGATTATTTGGCGCGGGCCTGCTGGCCGGCTGGTTGATGACGTTCCTGGATACGGTGGATGGCAAGCTGGCACGCGTCACCGTGACTTCCACGCGCTTCGGAAACCTTTTCGACCATGGCCTGGACCTGATTCACCCGCCGCTCTGGTACATCGCCTGGGGAGTGGGCTACGAGTCGACCTGGGATTCGACCATACCCCTCGAGCCCGTGCTCTGGGCCATTTGCCTGGGCTATGTCGCAGGCAGGCTATGCGAAGGTGCGTTCAAGCTGGCCGCGCCTTTTTCGCTGTTTCTCTGGCGCCCCTTCGACTCACTCAACCGGCTGATCACCGCGCGGCGCAACCCCAACTTGCTCATATTGACCAGCTTATGGGCGTTTGATGCCCATGACACGGCGTTGATCTGGGTGGCCGTCTGGACCTGCGTCTCGACGCTGATCCTGGGGGTGCGCACGATGTCCGCCCTTGTCTTGAAGCACCAAGGCCAGCCGCCACAGCCCTGGCTCAGCCGAATCGACATGAGCGCCGAACGCGACCGCTTGATCGTGCGGATGTTCGCGCCCCGCTCGGGCCTCAATGATGCCTGAAGCTTGCCCGCCGCTTCCTGCGAAGCTGCTTGAACAGGTCAGTGAGCAGTGCACGCAGCCGATGCCTGACGAGGTGCAGGCCATTGTCCAGGCATTGCACACACGCCTGGGCGATGCATTGGTGGCGCTGCTGGTCTACGGTTCATGCCTGCGCAACGGCGATCTCACCGATGGCCTGGTCGATGTCTATGCGCTGGTCGATAGCTACGCTCACGCTCATCACACGCGCTTGCAGCAGCTCGCCAATGCCTGGCTGCCACCCACGGTGATCCTCGTCAGGGCTGCGGCGGCCGATGGGCAAATACTCCATGCCAAATGCGCCATCCTGTCGCTGCAGGACTTCGAGGCGGGAACCGGTTCATGGTTTCAAAGCTACCTCTGGGCTCGCTTCGCCCAGCCCTGCCGGCTGGTTTATTGCAAAGACGAGGAAACGCGCAAGCGTATCCGTTTGGCCCTGGCTCAAGCCGTGATGACCCTGATGGATCGCTGCGTCGCCACGCTGCCGGATCGATTCGACAGTTTCACCCTGTGGGAGAGATCACTGTCGCTGACCTACCGGACCGAGCTGCGTCCCGAGTCAGCTGATCGCCCCAGGCAGCTTGTCAGGCATGACATGGACTATTATTCGCGCATCACCCGGGCAGCCGCGCCTGCGGTGAAGCAAATGGCGGCCTGTGCGGGCGAAGAAGACAGTTATCGCAACCTTTGTCCGATGGCCACGCGCCGAGGCAATGAACGTCTGTGGAAATGGCGGCGGGTCCAGGGAAGAACCCTGAACGTGGCGCGGTTGGTCAAATCCTTTTTCACCTTCGAAAACGGTGTCGACTACCTCATATGGAAGCTGGAACGCCACTTGGGTGAGCCTGTCGTCGTGACCCATCGCTTGCGTCGTTTTCCACTGCTCTTCGGCTGGCCATTGCTCTGGCGCCTGCTCAAAAGCCGCCGGCTTCGCTGAAGACGCTGCTGCTCGCAATGCGAACAATGGAGGCACCCCATGAACAGTGGCAAAGAACGTGGTCAGTGGCACCAACGGACGAAAAATTAAGCGCCAAGCCCTGTCGGGTATAGAGGATGTCCAGCAACGATGACCCGTCTCCTGCATATTTCCGATACCCATTTCGGCACCGAACAGCTCCCCGTCATGCAAGCCTTTGAAACGCACGTCAAGGCCCACGGCGCCGACCTGGTCCTTTTCTCCGGAGACATTACACAGCGCGCCCGGCGCGGGCAGTTCGCCTCGGCGCAGGCATTCATCAACCGCATCAAGGGCTATGGAATACCGCAAGTCCTGACGATCCCCGGCAACCACGATATCCCCATGTTCAACCTGTTCGCGCGCCTGTTTGCACCCTATGGGAATTACTACAAGTACATCGACAGCAATCTCGCACCCGTTTTCGAGAATGACGATGCCTTGATCATTTGCTTGAACACAACCCACCCGGCACGCCGCAAAGACGGCAAGGTCACTGCCCGACAAGTCGAGGAAGTGGCTGAGCGGCTACAGAAATGCGATCCGCAAAAACTGCGCATCGTCGTCGCTCATCAGCCGTTCGGCGCAATCGTCGCCAGCGACCGGCGCAATCTGCAGATCGGTGCGGGGGCTGCGCTGGAACGCTGGGCCTCGTCCGGGCTCGACCTGGTGATGGGGGGGCACATCCATCTTCCCTATGTGCTGGCACTCAGCACGCAATATGGCGCATTGTCCAAGGAAATCTGGGGGGTGCAGGCCGGAACGACCCTCTCCTCACGTATACGCGGCAATGCCCCCAATTCGTTCAATCGAATCCATCTGGACAAACAAACAAGGCGCGTCACCGTCGAACGCTGGGAATATTCTTCCTTGCGCGAGACCTTTGAGCCCAGCATCGAGTCTCATTGTGACTGCCTGCCTGGTCGATAGACGGGCTTGAAACCCCACCTTACGAGCAGCCCTACTCTCCCTCCGCGAGGGTAATTGCCGTCCCTTGCTTGCGGCATACCCAGGGCCTGACCAGTGCCTGCGCAGCCCGGAGGTCGGCAGGAAAGTCCAGCTCAGCCCAGCCCAATCCTTCGATGGACTGCGCGAACACTTGCCCGGTAGTCCCTGCGAGGTGATCGATGATGCTCAAGTACCACCTTTGCAGGGCTTCAGGACGCCGCATGCTGTCTTCCAGCGCACTACGAAACAGTGGTCCTCCACCGGCCTGAAAATGCATCATGCCGATAGACTCCCCGTCGACATCATCGAGCGGAATCAGTTTACCGATGGCGCTGATTCGATCACCGATCAGTTGGACTTTCATATCGTCGCTGTCGTACGCCAGTTTCTTGTCCACCGCGAGTGTAATCGCCCTGGCCGGTGCATCAAGCAATCGCTCCAGGACTGGCTGGTCGAATAACGTATCGCCATTGAGCAGGATGAAATCGTCATGCATGATCTGGCGAGCCATCCAGCAACTGGCCAGGTTATCGGCGACCTCAAAGAACGGGTTGTAGATCGTGGAAATGACGCCAGGCCCGTAACGTTCGTTCAGAGCCCGTTCGACCTGCTCTGCGCCATAGCCGATGACCGCGGTGATCCGGCTTATCCCGGCGGCCATCAGCGCATCGATCTGCCATTCTATGACCCGCTGCCCGCCGACTTCGATCAGGCACTTGGGGGTGTTCGTCGTATAGGGAAGAAGCCGTCGTCCTTGGCCGGCGCTCAACAAGATTGCAGCTGTACGGGTGCGTTGTTCGAATAGACCCATTTCTCCCGGGCTCCCATTTAAGGATTTGAACGAGCAGGACCCTGCGATCACTTAAAGACTTGCTTGGAAGACTAGAACAATCCATTCGCTGAGTTAAACCTTTCGACACCCGCCCATCGCCTCGATTCAAAAAAACACCGCACGCAAACTTTATCCTCGACTTGCGTATTTCGCTCTATGCTGTGGAGATTAATGTTCCGAGGAAACGCCCATGCGCCTGGAGGGTTCAGCACAGTCGTCCTCAAGCATCGGTACCTATGCCCCCGCTACCCCAGGGGACATTGGGGAACACATCGCGATACCGCGTATCGAGCCGATCGTCTTGGCAGCCCGAGCCGGGGCACCGCACGCACCTGCCGTGCGCATATTCCTGGGTACCGAACCTGCCCAATATCGCGCTGAGCGCATGTTTGTCTATGCGCTGGAACAGGTGCGCAACCCGGACCGCCGTTATGAGGTCTACCGCATGACCGGCCTGCCCGGCTTCAACCAGGCGGGCTGGCGCACCGGCTTTACCAATTACCGCTTCGCTATCCCGGACCTGGCGGGGCGCCACGGTCGCGCGCTGTACAACGACGTCGATCAACTCTACACCGCCGACCCGGCCGAGCTGTTCGACCAACCGATGGGCGAGCACGGCTATCTGGCGCTCGCGCCCAGGGAAACGGCCGTCATGCTCATCGACTGCGAACGGATGCACTGCTGCTGGAACATGCAAGCAGCCACCACGACCAGCAAAAAAAAGCTGCATGCGCTCGCCTCCGAGATACCGGGCTGCTTCGGCGTACTGGATGCCATCTGGCATGCTCGCGACCTGGAATACAAACACGGCGAGTCCCGGTTGCTGCATTACACGACGCTGCATCTGCAGCCCTGGCGACCTCTGCCGGCACAATACAGCTATCAGATTCATCCCTACGCGGAGATTTTTCTCAGCCTTGAGGAGGCGGCGGACGCTAGTGGGTATGAGCTCTACACGGCAGCACAGCCCAGTCCGCGATTCGTCCACTGCAGCCGGGAAGCCACCACTCTACCGGCGCTTATCCCGCAGGATGTCAGGCTGCTCAGTCGCAAGCTGCAGTGTACGAATCTCGGGTTGATCGGGCGTTGGCAACCCACGGAGGCACACGGCCCGACGGTCAGGCAACTGGATATCGAGCAGCTTCGCCAGGTGGATTTACCTCCCCAGGATTTCATCGCGGCCCAGGGTCTTGAAAAGCTGCCGCCGGAAGACTTGCCCTGGGTCATGGATCGCCTGTTCAACCAGGCTTCCCGATTGCTCTATATTCACGCAAGGCTCAGTGGCGATGGTTCAATGACCAGTTCTGTCAGCGGCTGGCGACGACTGCTGCGGCGCATCGCGCGGCGCTACCCGGATCGTTGCTGGCAGCTTGATTGCGTGGATGAAAAAGGCCATACGCAACGTTTCGTCGCGGACTACGCATTACGGCGCAAAGCGGCCGAGAACCCCAAGGTCTGGGTGCTGCTGAGTCAACATGCCGGCGACAATGCACAGCTGATAGCCATGGCCGACGCCCTGGGCTGGCCCTACGAATGCAAACACATCACCACACCCCCACGTCCTTATCTGCTCGACGCCCTGTTGGGCACCCGGTTGCCCAGACGGCCAGTCCCAGGCCTGAGCGCGCCCTGGCCAGACCTGGTCTTGAGTGCAGGACGGCGCTGCGCCCAGGTTGCCCAATGGATCAAGCATCGCTCCAAGGGCACGGCAAAACTGGCCCATGTGGGACGTGCCCAGCTCCCGTTGTGGCGCTTCGACCTGGTCTTGTCGACGCCACAATATGGGCTTGCCCTGGCAGACAACGTAGTGGACCTCCCTGCCCCGTACATGAATCCGCGTACGCTGGATCAGGCGCAACTGGCGCTATGGCGCCAGCGCTTCGCTGCACTGCCGCGCCCCTGGATCGCCGTCCTCGTGGGAGCCAGTGCCGCACCTTATTGCATGGACACGGAATCAGAAGTTCGACTTGGCCGTGAAGCCAATGCCGCGGTCAAGGCCCTGGGTGGCTCGATCCTGTTATCGACCAGCCCTCGCTCATCGGCGACAACCACCGATGCGCTGCTGTCTGCCATTGACGTTCCATGCTGGGCGTATCGATTCGGAGAGACGCAAGACAATCCCTACCCTGCGTTTCTCGCCCTGGCAGATGGATTTATCGTTACCGGCGATAGCCTTTCAATGCTCACAGAGGCTTGCATGACCGGGCGTCCGGTTGCGGTATTTCCGCTGCCTATCCAACGCAAAGGCAAGGCCCGGCTTCGCCACACACTGGAACAACGACTGGGGGTCATCGACCGGACAACGGGGGTACGTGGCACGCCCAAGCAGCAGGAGGGCTTCAGCAGGTTCTATTTCAAACTCGTGTCGGGCGGAGTGATCAGGCGCGAACGACAATTCGAACAGGCGCACATTGCGCTTGGTGTCATGCCCCTGCCCCAAGGGCTTTTGCAAGCGCCGTTGGTTTCCCCGCAATTGCTCGCCAGCGCGCGCGAACGCGCCATAAACGCCATTCGCGACTTGATATCCGGCGAACGTCCCTCAAGTGATTGATCGGCCCCCGCCCAATAGACGGGAAAGGGGGCGATCAATGGCGCTAGCTATTGCGTGGCAATACGTTCACTACCGGGCCAATTCAATAAACGATGAGTGAACCCATAACTGGCGGACTGGTAATAGGTAATTGCACGTGCGACCAGCGGGTCGTCGAGCTGAACCGTCACCTCATGGCTTGCACCCAGCGCGTCATCGTGGCGTCGCAAGGTCGCCCGGGGGCTGAGAATCGCCAGGTCTTTACCATCGAACAAGCCAAGGTGCTGGTAATTACCGACTAACACGCGGGGCGGCAAGGTGGAAGGTTGAAGCAAATCGCGACCGAAGAATGTCGACTCGTAATTGAGATTCAACAGACCCAGCAGGGTTGGCGCCAGGTCGATCTGACTCGCCAGCTGGCCGTCTTCACGCGCCGCGATGAGTTTGGGCGCATAGATGAACAAAGGGATCTGGTAGTTGCGAATCGGCAGATCTTCCTTGCCCGCGCTGCCAGCGGTGTGGTCAGCGACAAAGACGAAAATCGTGTCGTCGAACCAGGCTTTCTTTCGAGCTGCTTCCAGAAACTTGCCGATCGCATAGTCGGTGTATTTCACCGCGCCGTCACGCCCGTCACCGGATGCAATATCGATCCTGCCTTCAGGGTAAGTGTACGGACGATGGTTGGAGGTGGTCATCAGTTGCAGCAGGAACGGTTTCTGCTTGGCATAATTTTCGTCTGCCAGCTTCAGCGTTTGCTGGTAGAGGTCTTCATCAGCCATACCCCAGGCATTTTTGAAATGAATCTCGGCTTCATCGACGCTGCTTTGATCTACGACCCGATAACCATTGCCGCCGAAGAAGGCATTCATGTTGTCAAAGTAGCCACGGCCGCCGTACACGAACACGCTGTCGTAACCGACGTGATTGAGCTGTCGGCCCAGGCTGGCGAAACCACTTTCACGACCAACCCGTTTGACAATGGAGCGTCCCGGGGTCGGCGGGATAGACAGTGTTATGGCTTCCAGGCCGCGGTCCGTCCGGGTGCCGGTGGCATAGAAGTTGTTGAAGTACAGGCTCTCTTTGCGCAGTTGATCGAGGTTGGGCGTCAGGTTGTCGGGGTTCCCATTGCTGCCCATGTACTTGGCGCTGAAACTTTCGATAGTCACCAGGACAATATTATGTCGCTGGGTCTTATCGTTCGGGGTCACGGTACGGCGGACATCGAGCGAATCCTTGTCGATGAATTGCACGCCACTTTCCGCCAGCTCCTGATGGATTTGCTTGCCAACTACCTCCGCCGGCAAGGTGCCATAGAACTGATCGTAGTCCAGCTCGTTGTTGCGAAAGGCGGCAAAGAACTGATAGGGACCATTGCTGGCCAGCTCGTGTTGATAGGTATTGCCGCCCTTGCCACGTGGTGTGTCCTGGTCGACGACCAGAAGAACCACAGCACTCAAGGCGAAAATCACGCCGATACTCGATAAACGCTGGCGCCAGGAAGGCAATGGCGCACCCAACACCCGCTGTAGAGGCTTGTGCAAGGCAATGCAAATGACCACCGCGATCACCGCCAGCGCGCCAAGCAATTTGCCGATTGGGTAGGACTCCAGGATGTTGTTCAGCACCTCGTCGGAGTACACCAGGTAATCCACGGCGATGAAATTGAAGCGCACGCCGAACTCGTCCCAGAACAGCCATTCAGCCACCGCCGTAAACAGCATGGCGAAAACACTGAGCGTCAGCAGCCCTTGCAAGAACCAGCGATGCCCACGCGAGCGCCACAATGCGGGCGGACACAGCAGCACATACAGGCTCATTGGCAGTGCGGCGTACAGCAAAAAACTCAGGTCGTACAAGGCGCCAATCCCAAAGATCGACGCATAGGCTGTACCCGCCTCTGAAAGGTGGGTAGCGAATAACACCAGGCGGGTGAGGAAAAAAACCACTAGCCACAGGCCGGTGATCATCAACAGGAAACGCAGAGGGGCTGAAGCGGGCAAACGCATTGTTAACTCCTTGTTGTTCTCCCTCCTGGTTACATATTGATGCGCCGATTGGCCGGCAAGTCATAGGCATTAAGACTTTCTTGTCTTCGAATGCACTGAGTTACGACTCATGCTGGAGGGGCGGTAAATATATCCGACGGGTTGGTAAAATTTCGTCAAAACAATGAGCCATTCAAGTGCTTCAGCGACAACAACTCGACCATTGCCCATGCAGGCCAATCAATTTGCCCCCGTTTAAATCTTGCGCAGAACGTAAACGCGCCACATTGCATAAAACGGGATAAAGTCCGACTTGCTGTCGATGACGAATCCAGCCTGCTTGAATTCGGCTTCTGCGACGGATCGAGGGATAACAAACCTGTTCTGGTATTCAGTTTGTTCGCCGCGGGCCTTGCGCCTCTGTTCGTGGCGTTTTCGCTTCCAGGACTTGAAGTTGCCATCGACCCACATCGACAAGATGACGGTGTCTCGCGTCACCCTGTGAAACTCTCGCAGCATCGTCAAGCGATGCGCAGATTCACCGATGTGATGAATCAACCGCATGCTGAAAATACTGTCGACCGAATTACTGGGTAGATCGATGGCAAACGCTGAAGTCTCGAGAGGCTTGACACGTTTAACTATATCGGCGGGTTGATTCTCAAGAGCGGTGTTAATCATAGCCGGCGAATTGTCTGCGCCAATGATGATTCGATTGGAGTTTTCTGCAAGTACAGGCCAGAATCGCCCCGCACCGCATGGAAGGTCGAGAACCAGCCCGGGGTCCCCAGCCTTGTGCAGCGCATGTCGAGCCATCTGCACGTCCCGATAATGGGACAGTTTGCGAGATAGGCCATCCTGATGCTTCAGGTAGTATTGATGTGCGTGATCCTTATCGTATTTTTCGGAAAATTTAAGTTTGAGGGGGGCGCTCATGGCGATCTCCAGTGACCAGAATTGAGGCTAATCATTCGCCTGTCGCCGGAAAGTAAACGTGATGTGAATTTTCTGTGGTGCGAAACCTGGGGTAGACCCTGCCGAGCGCCGTCCGTGTAAATACACGTGCTCATATTAAATGTGCGTCGGCCAGCGCTTTCCACTGTGCAGCATTCAATGATCCGAGAATCCTTGGTTCGTGCTTGCCATCCACCTTGACGAATATGGATTGCGTGTAAGCGCTGGAGCGATCTCCCGCACGCACGCCCATCTGACGTTCGAAATGATCGATGCAACCGCTGTGGGTGATCAGGATCAGATTTTCATTGCGGCTTTTATGAGCAACTACGGCATCTTTGAAAGCACTGTCGCATTCACTCACCCAATCCTGAATTGCCACGGCCGCGCCAGAAATCAGATCGGCAGTCTGCCGGGTGCGAGTCGAAGGGCTGGCGATCATGCGGGCTCTTTCAAGACCGAGTTGTCGTAACCCTGTGCCGACCGCTATCGCTGCATTACTGCCATTGACCGTAATGCCCTCGGCGTCACTCAGACAAGGATTCGCCGATCGGTCGCATCGTTCGGCGTGCCTGACCAGGACCACTGTGGAACCTTGCATCCACGTCTCTTTGAGCTCTGATTTGATCATGTTGTTGCCCGCGCCAAGATCCATCACTTGGGTCGCCGTCGAAAACCATAAAATCACCGCGCCGAGTGCTAGCGTAGTAAGGAACAGAGCGAAATATTTGCCACGTAAGCCTAAAGATTGCGGGACGAATCTTGAAATTAACGAATCATTGATCAGGGTGCGGGGCATACCATCGAACCTGCAGGGCTTGGTGCCAGCCAGGGATACCCCTTAGAACTTCACCATCCGGTAGCGCCAAGGTAAATACGACGCTGTGCTGGAGTAGTGAAAGCGATGTGAAAAAACAGTAAACCCGACACTTCACCGGCGGCGTTGCGCAACGAAATTCTCCATGACTGGTTGAAGGAACATCAGAGCATGGCGTTGCTGCCAAGCGCGCCCACGCACATGGACGGTGAGACCTGCACGGCCGAGTATCGTCTGAGCTTCAAGAAGTGATTGAGCGCTTTCCTGTTGCGTATTTGCTTCCCCACGGCCAGGGGACAATCACCCCCATATATGGGGGATAAAACCCGCTTCGCACCGGCGTTTTTTTCCTGGAGAAATGGCTGAAAGATGCACCGCCCAAGCGCAGCGTTGCATTGGCATGGATGCTGCTATTCACCCAAGGCTTGCTTGAGAGGTTGAAGCTGCTGAAAAGCAGCATACCCTGGAGTACTCCCTATGCCTGCAATCGACGTGCTGTATAGACGCTTTCTCCCTGGAACAGTTGACGCGATTGCACCCACTCAACAATTCAATCTCCTGCGCTGGTTTTCGATCGTCAGTTTCGTTCTGATCAGTGTGATCGCTTTCGGGGTGGGTTCTTGGTCGACCAGATTTCTGGTCGCCGAAAGCCTTGAACGCGATGCGCTGATAACAGCGCAGTTCATCCAGACCATTGCCAAAGGTGAGATACGTCACCACGGGCTGGCGGGTAAACAGATCGGGGAGGTGCTCGCCTA
Source organism: Pseudomonas sp. V98_8 (assembly GCF_029967975.1). Taxonomy (NCBI): domain Bacteria; kingdom Pseudomonadati; phylum Pseudomonadota; class Gammaproteobacteria; order Pseudomonadales; family Pseudomonadaceae; genus Pseudomonas; species Pseudomonas sp. V98_8. Next base: position 74,931 of record NZ_JASCAE010000041.1, on the reverse strand, counting down.
CGCTCAACACCAGTCGATGCCAGAAGAAAAGAAACAGAGCGCACAGCCCGCCAGCTTCGAGTTCCTGGACTATCTTGCGCATCTCCCGAATTCGCTCTTGATCAATATCTATTCCCCAAATCGAACAGTGGTCTGGTCAACCAACCAGAAGCTGGTTGGGCGAGCATTTTTGAACGACGAGCTTGAACAGGCATTCAGTTCCAAAGAACGGATATCCACCAAATACAGCAATGTCGCTGCAGACCGCAGTGAACAGAAATTCCTGTACCCCCCAAAAAAGTTCTTCATCGAAAGCTACATCCCTCTGGTCGATGACCGGGGAAACATTCTGGCGGTGGTTGAAATCTACAGGGAGCCCATCGACCTGATTGAACGCCTGAACCACGGTCACTGGATCATCTGGTTGTCCACCATGGGCGGTCTGCTTGTTTACTTCGGGATTTACCGGATTGCCCGACGAACATCGATCCAGTTGGCGTCGCAAGAGGCTCAAGTCGTTGCCAACAAGACGTACGTTGGCCTGGGCGAAATGTCCACTGCCGTCGCCCATAGCCTGCGTAATCCTCTGGCCTGCATCCGCTCAAGTGCGGAATTGGCAAATGACATTCAGGGCCAGCCTGCAAAGAAGCAGCTCGACGATATTATCAATCAGGTGGAGCGGGTGTCGCGGTGGGTGCAGGAATTGCTCCTGTGCCTGGGACCGATCCGCGGGGAGGCGCAACGGGTGGATTCGATGGAGATGGTACAGGCCACCCTAAACAGCTTCAGTGCGCAACTGAGTCAGGCAAAAATCCAGGTCGAGTTCAAAAACGAGCCAATGCCTCGGGTAATCAGCAATCCGCTGTTGCTCTCGCAGATTTTAGGTAGCGTCATTGCCAATGCCATAGAAGCGATGCCGACGGCAGGAAAACTGAACATCGCGGCTCGCCTGGATGATGCCCATCAATGGCTGCACCTGACCATTGGCGACACCGGGGGTGGCGCTTGCCGGCAACAGCAAATGATGGCCTTCAAATCGTTCTACACCACCCGACAAGGCAGGCTGGGTATCGGATTTATCATGGTGAAGCAGATCATGGAAAGCTTCGGCGGCGATGCGAGCCTGATAATCGATGAAAAACAGGGCACCTGCGTGCACTTGAGTTTCAGGGTCCAGGACAGGAGAACCCACGCACCGCGCTAATCCTTGGCGGGTGCACGCTGCAACACGAACAGGATGAACAGGACGATCGCCGAACTGAAGACCAGGCGCGAACCGAAATGGTCAGCCAACCAGCCATTGATATAGGGCAAGAAAATCAAAAGCCAAAGCAAAAGCAAGGCGGCCTTAAAGTCGAACTGATTGCAGGTCTGTCGCCGATCCCCTGTGGGAGCGAGCCTGCTCGCGATGGGCGTCAACGATAACGCGCCCTTTCTGGATGAACGCGTTGTCTGGACATTTTTCGCGAGCAGGCTCACTCCCACAGTGGATTGCGGATATCTGAAAAAGTCAGGTCGGCTTTAAGGCCGCCTCGCTTTGGCGTCAGATTTGCGCGCATGCCGAGCCTTAGCGAGGCACCGAGTGGTGGGGCAAAGCATTTTTTGCGTGTTGCTCTTCTGAGTAACCTGGGCACTTTGCGTCATGTCCATGGCAAGGTCAAAAACGCCGAATTTCCAACGAAGCGCGCAATCCTCCCTCTAAACGATTCTCCAGTTTGACCTGCCCGCCCAGGCGATCCGCGATGGCCCGAACGATGGTCAGGCCCAAGCCTGCGCCCTGGTCATTTGCCCGGCTGTAGAATCGTTCGAACAGCCGCTCACGGTCCTCTTCATTGATCCCCGGCCCCTCGTCCTCCACGGACAATTCATAGCCCTGTTCTGTTTCGGCCAGCCTTACGCTGATCACCCCGTGCACAGGGGAGAAGTTCGCCGCATTGGTCACCAGATTGTTCAATGCAATATCGATGGCAGCGGGATCGACTCTGACCTGGCTGACGTCGCCGCTGACATCGAACACCAGTTCCAGGTTTTTGCCCAACAACCAGGGCGTCAGCTGAATCAGGCTGTCGCGAACCGTGGCCGCCAGGTCAATGTATTCCGGCGGTCGAATGGCTGCCTGGGGTTCGATGCGCGCCATCGTGAGCAATTGGTTGACCAGTCGGCTGGTACGGTCCACGCCGGCGATCAGGTGTTCCAGCGATGTGCGGCGCTCCTCCTCGCTCCCCGCCTCCATCAAGTTCTGGGCATGCACCCTCAGCACCGCCAGCGGCGTACGCATTTCGTGGGCGGCGTCTGCGATGAACCGTCGTTCACGCCCCAGTACTTCCTGAATCTGCGCGAGCACGCGGTTGAGCGCCGCTTGCATGGGCTCCAGTTCGCTGGGCAGTGGCGACAGGTGCAAAGGCTCCAATGATCCGCTGTGCCGTGCGCGCAGGGTCGCCGCCATATCTGCCAGCGGCTTGAGACCCCAGCCGATGGCCAGCCAGACCATCACCGCAAGCAACAGGCTGCCCAACACGTTAGGCCAAAGGGTATGACGCACGATACGGTCGACCAGGTCCGCCCGCACATCGTCCCGCTCACCGACCCAGATCCGCAGGTGATTCTGCTTGTCTTCCAGCAGGAACGCGCGCCAGTGGCGGTTATTCAGGTCCACCACATCGCTAAAGCCGGGTGTGGTGGGGACAGCAGTGAAAGAGGGAGCGCTGGCGGTGTGCACCAGCACTTCGCCCTGGGGATTCCAGACCTGGAAGGCAATTTTTCTTTCATAGGGATGTCCGTCTCCCCTGGGCACCGCTTCGCCCAGGGATTCGTTGAACGCCTGGTACAACTCGGCGTGTTCCTTGCTGGCCAGTGGCATGCGGAACACGCCTTGCAGCAATCGCGCATTTTGCGCGAGTTGGGCGTCGTAGACTTCGGCAATTTCGTGTTGGCTATCGTGCAGGTTCAAGGCGCTGATCACACCCAGGCCCACGAGCATCAGGCCAATGATCAACGTCAGGGTACGACGGCGGATCGACGTCACCGACGCTCCTCCACCAGATAACCGACGCCGCGAACGGTACGGATCAGGTCGGTGGAGAATTTCTTGCGCAGGTGATGGATGTGCACTTCCAGGGTGTTGCTTTCAGCCTCTTCGTTCCAGCCGTAGAGCAACTGCATCAAATGGTCGCGGGTCATGATCCGGCCCGGGGGCGAAAGGAGTTCATGCAACAGTTGATACTCCTTGGGCGTGAGCGCCACCGGTTCGCCCTGGTAGCTGACTTGCTGGGTGCCAGGGTTGAGCCGGATGCCAGCGTGCTCGATCAACGCCTGTGCGCGCCCGGCACTGCGCCGCAACAGCGCCCGCAGGCGCGCCTTGAGTTCGGCCAAATCGAAAGGTTTGATCAGGTAATCGTCAGCCCCGGCGTCGAGCCCGGCTATGCGGTCTTCGGTGGCATCCCGGGCCGTGAGAATCAGCACTGGCAGGTTCGAACCGCTGTCGCGCAGGCGCCGCAGCACTTCGAGCCCGTCCATGCGCGGCAGGCCAAGGTCAAGCAATGCCAGGTCAAAGGTTTCGCTGAGCAATGCATGCAAGGCGCTGCTGCCATCGCGCAACCAGTCGACGGTATAGCCTTCGCGCTCCAGGGCTTGATGAATGCCTTCACCGAGGGCCACGTCATCTTCAATCAGTAGTAAACGCACGCGGACTCCTGTCAGCCGAGTTTCTTGTTCACATCCACCAGCAGTGTTTCGATCTCTTTGCGACGCCCGGCATCGGCGGTTTCCCGCCCGGGCCGAGGGGCGGCCAACAGGGCCTTTTGCAACGCTGCCTTGGCCTCAGCGTAGCGCTTTTGACGGTAGAGGTGATCACCCCAAAAGTACAGGCTGTCGATGCCATTGGGGTTCATCTGCAAAGCGACCTTGAGCAATTGCTCGGCTTTGTCCGAGTCACCGAAACCGATGGGCCAGCCTGGCACACGATCATACAACGCGCCGAGACTGGTGTAGGCCGAACCTTGCAAGGCCTTGGGGTCCAGGGTCAGGGCTTTTTCCAGATATTGCTTCGCGTCCTTGACCTTGCCAAGGGCTCCGAGCCCCCCTTGGGCGCCGGCCCAACTGCTGGTGACGATGCCGGACCAGATCCAGGCCTCAGCCACCGATTGGCGCTCCTGGGTAAACGCTGCCGCCTGGGTGGCGAGCTTTTCGAAGGCGGCGGTGCGTTGCTCCTCTGGCAACTCGTACTGAATATGCGCCCAGCTCTGCTGGATGCCATTGAGACGTTGCTGGTCGGCGGCGTCCAGGGCCCAGACGCTCTGGCTCAAGGCGCCCAACAGTAAATACGCGGCAAATTTTTTCATGGCTCGAGGTTCTCGTTGTCTGGCTTTTGACTCAGGCGGCGAATCAGCGGCAATTGCTTGCGCAGACCCCGATCCACCAGGTTGGGCAACAGGCTGTTGAGGCGCACGAAGAATCGCTCCGGCCAGCCCAGATACAGGTCGCGGCGGTCGCCGGCAATGGCGTGGATGACCGCCGAGGCGACGGTTTGCGGGTCATCGACGCTGGATTTGAGTGCGTCATTCAAGGCCTGCGCCGCCGGGCTGTTCATGCTTGTATGGGTGGCGCGCGGTGCGACGTACAACACACCGACCCGGGTGTCCGCCAATTCCCGGCGCAGGGCTTCGGAAAACCCGCGCAGGGCGAATTTGCTCGCGCAATAACTGGCGTAACCGGCATAGCCGATCGAGCCATAGGTCGAGCCGACGTTCACCACCATGGCGCTGTCCGCCTGCTTGAGCAGTGGCAGCAAGGTTTTGGTCAGGCAGATTGGCGCGCTGATGTTCACCGCCAGCATCGCGTTGATTTCGCTGTCTTCGAGCTGTTCGAGCATGGCGAAGTGGTTGACCCCGGCCGCATTGATCAGCAGGTTGATCCCACCCAAGACTTCGGCGGCGGCCAGCACCTTGCGCCGGTCGGCCTGCAATGTCAGGTCGGCGCCCACCCAGAACAGCCTTTCCCGGTAGCGTTCGAGCAAGGGCTCCAGCGCCTCCCGATGCCGGGCCACGGCCAGCACCGTGGCGCCACTGGCGCACAGCGCGGTGGTGATCGCCAGACCAATGCCGCCGCTGGCACCGGTCAGTACCACGCGAGTCTCAGACAGGCGCATGCGGGTTCTCCCCGTCGTGTGGCAGGCCGCGGAACATGTCGGCGTAAAGCCGGTACACCACTTTGGAGGCGTGAATGACGGCGGCCTGATCGCCAGGGTCGTCCAGTTTGTTCATCAGTCGCCGGTAGGTCTGCATATGCTCGATGTCCAGCGACCCATGGGAATCGAGGTAGCTGAAGGCGCTTTGCGGCAGGGCCAGACGTTCTCGAATGCTGCCAGCGGCATGGGTGGCCAGGGCGATGCTGGTGCCTTCCAGCACATTGACCATGCCGAACAGCCCCACCGGGTTACCCCGGGCAATCAGGTCGTAAAGAAAGCTGACCATCAGCTCGATGGCCAACGACGGCTGGCCGCCGCGCACCGCCTCCTTGTCGCCGCCACAGGCCTGAATGTCATCGAGTACCCATTGTTCGTGACCGTATTCATCCTCGATGTACTCGCACACGGCTTCGCGCAGCCACTCCAGGCGTGACGGCAGGCGTGCACCGCAGGCCATCATCAACGGCACGGTATGGCGCACGTGGTAGTAAGCCTGGGCCAGAAAGGCCCGGTAGCTCTCCAGGCTGACCTTGCCTTCGAGGGCATCGACGATGATTGGCAGATTGAACAGCGTACTGCGCTCCTGGTGGGTGGCCTCTTGCAGGGTGTCGAAAAAGCTCATGATGCGGGTTCCTCGAATAGTACCGACTCAGTCAGCTGCGCCCGGTATCGCTCGACGATGGCGTCGCGGCGTGGTCGACCGTTGGCTGTCAGCAGGCCATTTGTAACGGTGAAGGGTTGTTCCAGACGGGTCCAGTGCTGGACCCGGGCGTAATCGGGCAAGGCCTCGTTGGCCTCGGCCACGGCGGCGGCCAATTGCTCGTCCGTGCAGTCCGCACGGTGCGGCCAGAGCAATGCATGGTTGCCCGGCAGGGCTTCGCCATGGACGAAGGCCTGGGCGATATGACGGCGCTGGGTCAGTTCGGCTTCGACCCACTCGGGGTTGACGTTGCGCCCGAAACTGGTGACGAACTGATGTTTCTTGCGGCCCTTGAGGTAGAGGAATCCCTCCTCGTCGAACTCACCGAGGTCACCGCTGGGCCACCACTCATCAGCATGCGGCGCCTCCCCCAGGTAACCCAGCAGGGTCGAGCCCTTGATCAGCACTTCGCCGTCGTCGGCCAGGCGAACCTGCACATGGGGCAAGGGGCGGCCGACACTGCCAGGACGGCAGGCTTGCGGTGTATTGAGGCACACCACCGACGCACATTCCGACAATCCGTACCCCTCGTAAGCCGGCACGCCTGCACGTTGGGCTCGATGCAACAGATCTTCGCAAACCCGGGCGCCACCCACGGCGGCAAAACGCAGGTGCTGCGGGTCGAAGGCTTTCTGCTCGGCCGCGCCGACCAGCATCAGCAGCAACTGCGGCACCAGGATCAGGCTCTGGGGCGATCGTTTCGCCAGGCACGCCAGCAGTTGCGGCACATCCACGCCACTGGCCCCCTGGATCCCGAGGGTTTTCTGGCTGGGCAGGCTCAAGGTCGCGCCGGCATACAACGCGGCATAACAACCGATGTTCTCCAGCAAAATGGCGAGCGGCAACAGCGCCAGATGATGCTGCGGATGGCAGCTTCGACTGGCCTGATCCAGTTCGCGGGCGACTTGCAGAATGCTGTCGGCACTCAGGCACACGCCTTTGGGTGTCCCCGTGGTGCCGGAGGTAAACGTCAGTTTGGCGGTGCCTTCGGGCATCCGGTTCGAGCCACTGAAGGTACGGCGCCAGAACTCGCCGGATTTTTCATAGCCGCCTGCTTGCAGTTCGGCTGTCTGGTGCGGCTCAGCGATCACTATTTCGGCCTGGCTTTGTTCCAGGCAATGACTGCGCTGCGCCGGGCTGAAGAAAGGCGGTAAGGCGACACACGTCAAGCCTTCGAACAACGCGGCCAGGTCCCAGAGCATCGCCTCGACACCGTTGTCCAACGCCAGGGCGAGCACCTTGATGTGTTCATCGCGCAGTCGTTGCTGGCGCTCGATCACTTCGGCGTACAGGGTGGCGTAGTCCAGTTTCAACTGATCGCCCCACAAGGCAATGTCATCGCCCTTGCGGGCGGCATGATCGCGCAGTGTCCGTTTGAAACGCTCCACTTCAGGCGACATGGCAACACCCCTCGATGGACGAAGGCAAACCCAGTCGACTGAACAGACCTATGTTGCGTAAATGAATGAACCCACTGCGGATATTGCCAACGTGGACCCAGGGTTTGCTTTCGTAGTAACTGCCCCAGGCATGGCGCTCCTCGCCCAAGCGCGCAGGATCGGCGGCACACAGTGTCACCGGCTTCAAACCCAGGCGATGGAAGCTGTTCACCAGGCCAATATTGCCGGTGAACGCCACCCACTCCAGGCCACCCATGGCCAGCACGTAGGTCAACGCGATGATGCTCATGCGCGCGCTGCCTGTATCGGCGGCCGCCAGATTACCGACTTCGACGATGGCGGATCGCTCCACGGTGCGGTCCGCCGTGGCACTGATCAGCGGATCGATCGGCTCGTCCAGATAACCCTCCAGAAACAACGGGTGTGTGCCTGCCAGTCGCACGCCAGCCACTGCGCACAAGGTACCGCAAGCATCGTTCATGCCAAACAGCTCTGGCATGAAATGACGGATGTCGGCGCCGTGGGCCTTGCGAAAACGTTGCTGGATGAAGCTTTCGAAGACGCTCCGCTGCTCGTCGCCGGGCAAAGCCCTGAGGAGACTCATTGGCGGTGTTTCGGCTTGGCCGAAATACAGCGGCAACTGCACATTCCAGTTGAATTCGGACATTGGAAAACACCTCCCCCGGATCAATTGAGAGAAGTATCAAAGGGATTTCTTAACGAAGTCTGAAGATGACAAAAAACTGCCAGGGCGCTGAACCTCGACCTTCAGCGCCCTGCCCCCTCAGGCCCTCGTGGTTTTCTGCAAATTCCCTCGCAAAGGGTTGATGGCTAACGAGGGCGCCACGGCGGCACTCTCTGGCGGCACGGCCTCGGGCACTTTGTCTTCGGCGTCGCCATTGAGGGCCTTGTGCATTTTTACCGTATCCAGCGCTCCGACCCATTTGGCGATCGCCATGGTGCCCACGCCATTGCCGATGGTGTTGGTGATCGCACGCGCTTCCGACATGAATCGGTCGACCCCCAGCAGCAGCACCATGCCCGCCACAGGAATGGTGCCCAGGGACGAAAGCGTTGCCGCCAGAATGATGAAGCCGGAGCCGGTGACGCCCGCCGAGCCCTTGGAGGTGAACATCAACACCGCCAGCACGATCAACTGATCGGTCAGGGTCAGTGGCGTGTTGGTCGCCTGGGCAATGAAGATTGCGGCAATGGTGTAGTAAATCGCCTGGCCGTCGGGGTTGAAGGTCAAGCCCGAGGGGATGATCATCCCGGCCACGGGCTTGGAAACGCCGGCCTTTTCCATCTTGGCAATCATCTGCGGCAACACCGATTCCGAAGAGCTGGTGCCGAGCACGGTAAACAGCTCTTCCTTGATGAACTTCAGGAACTTCCACAGGCTGAAACCGCTGTAGCGGCAGATCGGCCCCAGGACAAAGATCACGAATACCGCGCAGGTCAGGTAGACGCAGGCCATCAGTTTGCCAAGGGAGAACAGCGAGCCGAAGCCGTACTTGCCGATGGTGAATGCGATGGCACCGAATGCACCGATCGGGGCCAGGCGCATGACCATGTTGACAATGCGGAACATGCCCTGCATCAGGCTATCGAGCGTGTCGACAAATACCTTGCCACGTGGCCCCACATACGCCAGCGCTACACCGAGCAGTATCGAAAACAACAGGATCTGCAGGACATTGCCCTTGGCAAAGGCGTCGACGATGGTGTCGGGGATGATGTTCATGATGAAGTCCATGAACGATGCATGCTTGACCGCGGAGGTGTAGGTGGCGAGGCTTGAAGTGTCGAGCGTGGCGACGTCGATGTTCATGCCGGCACCAGGTTTGAAGACATCCACCACCACCAGGCCGACCACCAGGGCCAGGGTGGAAACCACTTCGAAGTAAATCAACGCGCGAAACCCGACGCGCCCCAGTTCCTTCATGTTTTCCATCTTGGCGATGCCGGTGACCACGGTCAGGAAGATCACCGGGGCCAGGAGCATCTTGATCAGCTTGATGAACGCGTCGCCCAAGGGCTTGAGCGCAGTACCGGTCTCGGGCATGAACACCCCGACGATCGCGCCGAGAATGACGGCGATGAGCACTTGTACGTAGAGTTTGCCAAATATTCTTTTCATGACAGGGCCCTGATTTTTTATTGTTGTCAGGAAATGCCAAGGAGCCGGACCGGTGATCCGCCCCTCGGCGTTGTGCCGCAGTACTCGTTTGAATCGCTGGAAACTATCAGCGGTTGATCAAGGCGATGATGGCCTCGGTGATCTGCCGGGTGGTGGCGTTACCGCCCAGATCCGGGGTATGCAGGCCGCTTTCAGTCACGGCTTCGATGGCCGACATCAACTGCTTGGCCGCGGCTGGCTCACCGAGGTGTTCGAGCATCATCGCCGCTGTCCAGAATGTCGCGATCGGGTTGGCGACACCCTTGCCGGTGATGTCGAAGGCCGAGCCGTGGATCGGTTCGAACATCGAAGGAAATCTGCGCGACGGGTTGAGGTTGGCGGTCGGCGCGATACCCAAACTGCCGGACAGCGCGGCGGCCAGGTCGGAGAGGATATCGGCGTGCAGGTTGGTGGCGACGATCACATCCAGTGTCGATGGCTTGAGCACCATGCGCGTGGTTACCGCGTCGACCAGTTCCTTGTCGATCTTCACGTCAGGGAAGTCCTTGGCGACCTCAAAGAAAATCTCGTCCCACAACACCATGCCATGACGCTGAGCGTTGGACTTGGTGACCATGGTCAGGTGCTTGCGCGGACGGCTCTGCGCCAGCTCGAAAGCAAAGCGGTGAATGCGCTCCACCCCGGCACGGGTGAATACCGACACCTCGGTGGCGACTTCTTCCGGCAAGCCCCGGTGCACGCGACCGCCGTTGCCGGAATATTCGCCTTCGGAGTTTTCCCGCACCACCACCCAGTCGATCTGGTCGCCGTTGTGCAGCGGGCTTTTCACCCCGGGCAGCACGCGCGCCGGACGCACGTTAGCGTATTGGTCGAAGCCCTGGCAGATCGGCAGGCGCAAGCCCCACAGGGAAATATGGTCAGGTACGTTGAGCGCACCGACGGCGCCGAAGAAAATCGCGTCGAAGGTTTTCAGTTCTTCCAGCCCGCCTTCCGGGATGTAGTAACCGTTTTTCAGGTAGTTGTCCGAGTTCCAGTCGAAGTGTTTGAAATCCAGTTCGAAGCCGGACTTTTTCGACAGGGCCTGCAGCACCTCGACACCCGCGGCGATCACTTCCACACCGATACCGTCACCTGGAACCGCAGCAATTTTGTATGCGCTCATCGTTAACTCCACTCTCGTCACGTTTTTGTTGTGCCTGCTGAACGGGGTGTTCAATCAGGGGGTGAGCGGAGTATATGTAGTGAGTAAATGAGCGTGAGTTACCCAAAATAACTACATAGATGAATTTGAGTTACGAATGGACCAGACCCTGGATTTGTCTTTTTTCTACCTGCTGGCCAACAAAGGCAGCCTGGCAGCCACGGCCCGAGAGCTGGGCGTGACGCCACCGGCAGTGAGCAAACGCCTGACCGCCCTGGAAGCACGGCTCGGCACACGCCTGGTCAATCGCACCACGCGGTCGATGAGCCTGACGTCGGAAGGCGAGCTGTATTTCTCCCACGCCGCACGGATCCTCACCCAGATCAACGAGCTTGAGCAGTTGGTCAGCAGCAGCCGCGCCACCCCCAAGGGGCTGATCCGGGTCAATGCCTCCCTGGGCTTTGGCCGGCGCTATATCGGCCCTGCCCTGGCGGCGTTCTTCGCCCAATACCCGGAGGTGGAAATACAGCTGGAAATCAGCGACCACCCACTTGACTTGGCGACTCACGGATTTGATTTGGGCATACGTTTCGGCACCCTGCCAGACGCCGCCTTCCATGCGCGCAAGATCGCCTCCAACCGTCGCCTGTTGTGTGCCTCACCGCTCTACCTGGACAAATACGGCACACCAGGAAAGCTTGCCGAGTTGCAGGATCACAACTGCATTTTCATCCGCCAGAACGAATCACCCTATGGGGTCTGGAGCTTCAACAACGGCGGGCGCAAGGAAAACATCAAGGTGCATGGCGCCTTGGGTTGCAACGATGGCGAGGTGGCGCTGAACTGGGCGCTGGATGGCTTCGGCATATTGCTGCGGGCCGAATGGGACATCGCCCGCTATGTACGCAGCGGCCGCTTGCGCCTGGTGCTGGAAGACCAGACCCCTACCCGCGCCGACGTGTATGCGGTCTATCCGCAACAGCTGCATTTGTCAGCGAGAGTGCGCTGCCTGATCGACTTTCTGATCGAACGTTTCAAGCACATTGATAACATCGAGGAAAACTAGGGTGGGGAGGTAGCAAATATCCTTCCCACCCTGTTGCGGAGCCTTTTTATCAGCGCGCACTCACACAGGCTGACGCCGGCCTTGCAGCCGTTGTTTGCCCAGCTGTTGCTCATGGCCCTGGCGCAAACGCAACGCAGCCAATGCCGCGACGACCAGGATAATCGCCACGATTTTCATGCCATTCATGGCATTGCCCGTGCTTTGCTCGATCAATCCCATGACAGAGGGGCCGACAAAACCGCCCAGCAGGCCGCACGAGTTAACGAACCCCAATCCTCCGGCGAGCGCTGCGCCCTTGAGTCGCGAAGCGGGGTAGAGAAAGATGATCGACTGCACGACGAAGAACATCACCGCCGAGATGCAGAAGCCCAGCAGGCTGATCACAGGCCCCGCCAGCGAAGCGATCGCCAGTCCCGCGGCCATGGTCAGCAAGCCCGCTACCAGCATTTGTCGGGAGCGCGCTGGCGTGGAGGCGTATCGGGGCAGTGCAATGGCGCCCACCGCCGCCGCCAACCAAGGCAGGGAAGTCAGCAACCCAACCTGCAAAGTACTCAGGTCGCCGTATTTGCCGATGATCCCGGGCAGGAAAAAGATCACCGTGTAGATCGTGATCTGGTGGCAGAAGTAGACCAGGATCGCCAACAGGATCTGCGGGGTGAGGCATTGTTTGAACGAGTGGCCACCTTTGCCTGCGCCCTCCTCCGACTCAGCTGCCAGGCGCTGCTCGATCTGCTCGGCTTCGGTGGCAGTCAGCCAAGGCGCCTTGCTTGGACGATCGGGCAATTTTTTCCAGACCACCATGGCGAAGAACACGGCCGGCAAGCCTTCGAGCATGAACATCCACTGCCAGCCGCGCCAGCCCCAGACACCGTCCAGTTGCATGAGCACCGCACCCAATGGCCCGCCGATGATGTTGGCAAAACACACACCCAACAGGAAGTAACCGGTCGCCCGGGCGCGTTGCTCCCGGCCAAACCAGTACGTCAGGTACAGCATGACGCCGGGGAACAGGCCCGCTTCGGCGATGCCCAGCAACAGGCGCAGCACGTAGAACGACGTTTCGCCCTGGACAAAAGCCATCGCCGCGGAGAGCAGGCCCCAGGTGACCATGATGCGTGCAATCCAGAATCGCGCGCCGACCTTGTGCATGATCAGGTTGCTGGGTACTTCCGACAGTGCGTAGGTCAGGAAGAACAACCCGGCGCCCAACCCGTAGGCCGCAGCGGAAATGCCCAGGTCGACATCCAGGTGATGCTTGGCCAACGCGATGTTGGTGCGGTCAAGAAAGCTCAGCACGTACGCCGCTATCAACAACGGCATCAGTTTGACGAACATCAACTTGTTCAGCGTCGCCGGATCGCGGGGTTCGGAAAGCGCGTCGGTTTTATTTATTATTGTCATCGGACTAACCTTTTCGAGTTGTCATGAGCCAGTCTCGAACGCGGACGCTCGAGACATGGAGGCCGAGCCAGAGAGCGGCGATATTAAAAATCGACCTGGTCCTTGCCCTTGAGATCGAGCATTTCCCGTGCCTCATCCGGGGTCGCCACGCGCCCGCCCAAGGCTTCGATCACCGTGCGAATGCGCTTGACCTGATCCGCATTGGACGCCGCCAGTTTGCCCGGTCCGTCCCACAGCGAATCCTCAAGGCCGACCCGCACATGGCTGCCCATCGACAGGCCCATGGTGCCCAGCGGAATCTGGTTGCGACCGGCGCCCAGGATCGACCATTGGTAAGCATCGCCAAACAGACGGTCGGCCGTGCGGCGCATGTGCGCCAGGTCTTCAGGATGGCCACCGATGCCGCCGCGCAGGCCGAACACCGACTGAATGAAGATCGGCGCCTTGAGCAACCCGCGCTCCAGGAAGTGCGCGGCGGTGTACAGGTGGCCAATGTCGTAGCATTCAATTTCAAAACGGGTACGGTTCTCGGCGCAGGCATTGAGGATGTGGGCGATGTCGCGGAAGGTATTGCGGAAGATCCGGTCGTCACTCTCGGCCAGGTACGGCCGCTCCCAGTCGTGCTTGAACTCGGTGAAACGGTCGAGCATTTCGTACAGGCCGAAGTTCATCGAGCCCATGTTCAACGACGCCAGCTCTGGCTTGAGCTGCGCCACGGGCTGCAGGCGTTCTTCCACGCCCATGGTTGGCGCGCCGCCGGTGGTAATGTTGATCACCACGTCACTCTTGGCCTTGATTTGCGGCAGGAACTGACGGAACAGGTCGACATCCTGGCTGGGCCGGCCATCGATGGGATCGCGCGCATGCAGGTGGACAATCGATGCGCCCGCCTCGGCGGCACCGATGGCGGCGTCGGCGATTTCCTGCGGCGTGATCGGCAAGTGTGGCGACATCGACGGCGTATGGATAGCACCGGTGACTGCGCAGGTAATGATGATCGGGCGTTTTTTGGACATGAGTATTCTCCGTTCTTGTTCTTGGCGAGAAAGTTATCGGGGTCACTCGACGCGGACTGGTTGTCCGGCCGTTGTTGCGATCGGGGGTCGAGGCGCCTAGAGGTACTCGACGTTGCCATCCACGCTGATGGCCTGGCCGGTCACGTTGCGTGCGGCCGGTGAACACAGGAACAGCGCCATCGCGGCAACGTCCTCGGCAGTCACCATGCGTTTGAGCGAGATCTTTTTCAGGTACTCCTCGCGCATCTCGGCTTCAGGCACGTTCATCTGTTCAGCGCGGGCACGAATCACACCGTCCATGCGTGGGCCTTCGACGATGCCGGGCAGCAAGGCGTTGACGCGGATGTCGCTTTCGCCAAGCTCCGATGCCAGGGATTTCATCAGGCCGATGATCGCCCATTTGGTCGCCGCGTACGGCGTGCGCCAGGCGTAACCCAGGCGGCCGGCCACCGAGGCGATGTGGATCAGGTGCGCGTTGGGTGACGCCTTGAGCAGCGGCACGGCGTGGTGGGCAAAGCGGTACTGGCCAGTGAGGTTGATGTCGATGGTGCGCTGCCATTCTTCGTCTGTGATCGCATCGATTCCGGCAGTCGGTCCGGCGATCCCGGCGTTGTTGACCAGGACATCGAGGCCACCGAAATGTTCGAGCTGAACCTTGAACACCGCTTCGATCTGCGCCGGGTCACCCACGTCCGCGCGGGTGGCGACGCTGTCCGGATAACGGTCGCGGAACGCGGCAAGGGCCGCTTCGCTTACATCGCACACATGCACCTTGGCGCCGGCTTCCATGTAGGCCGCCGCCAACACTTCGCCGATCCCGGCAGCACCGCCGGAGATCAGAACACGCAGGCCGGTGTAGGGAATCAGTCGGTCGAGAACGCTCATGCCTTTTTTACTCCAGAGACAGGCGACCGTGAACGGTCGCTCTTGACGATCAGGCGCGACAGGGAGTCGGCAGCCTGCATGATGTCGTCGGTGACCGCCGCCCGGGCTGCAGCCCCATCACGGGCGGCCAAGGCCTCGACGATGCGGTTGTGCGCTTCCATCGAGCGCTGAAGGTGCGCCTTGTCAGGTGCTACCAGCGCAAAGCAGGGGCCCATGTGCAGCCAGAAATTCTCCACTGCCGCGATAGTCAGGTCGGCTTTGGCAACTGCATAGATGCGTCGGTGGAAGGCAAAGTTGGTCCACAGGTAACGGGCCACATCGACACTGTCGGCGGCTTGCTGCATCTGGTCGCACAGGTGGCTGATGTCCTTGAGGTCGGCGTCGTTGAGCAGGATGACCGCTTTCTCGGCCAGCAGGCCTTCGAGCGCAACCCGGGCATCGCGGATCTCGCGCAGGCGTTCGGGGGTCATCATGCGTACACGCAGGCGGGACGTTTCGGTGACTTCGAAGGCGTTTTCCGCACTCAGGCGGTTCAGTGCTTCCCGCACCGGCATCGGGCTGGAGCCGAGCGCCTCGGCAAGACCGCGGATGGTCAGTTTCTGGCCTGGCTGGAAGCGGCCGCTCATCAGCGCTTCGCGGATCTGGCGGTAGACCTGATCCTGCAGGGTATCGCGGGACACCTGGCGCATGGTGGGCAGGAGGATCGGATGATCTGTCATGAGTAATGGCTCACATTGGACGTTCTTATGGGTCCAATATGTGATCACAAATAACATATGTCAAATTTTTTTGAGAATGCGCCTCGACGTGCCCTCCCCTCCATTTGACTAATTCATTGCTTTACACCGCTCCTCCAGCAAGCGCACGAACATGGTCAGGCTCTGCGACACCGTGCCCCTGCGCCATACCAGCCAGGTGAGCAAGTAGCGGAAGGATTCGGACAATGGCCAGACGCTGACCGTGCTGCACCCGGGCATGCTCTGCAGCATGCTGCGCGGCATCAGGGCCAGGCCGGCACCGGCGCTGACGCAGGCGAGCATGCCGTGGTAGGACTCCATTTCGAAGATCTTGCCCGGCACTGCCGCGTCGTTGGCGAACCAGCTTTCGAAGTGATGGCGGTAGGAGCAGTTGGAGCGGAAGGCGTAGATATTTTCGCCGTTCACGTCCTGCGCGCGATGGATCGGGCTGTGGTTGAGCGGTGCGATCAGTACCATTTCTTCTTCGAATGCCGGTACGCCTTCCAGCGCCGGGTGCAGCACCGGGCCATCGACAAACGCGGCGGTCAGGCGGCCCGCCAGCACCCCGTCGATCATGGTCCCGGAAGGTCCGGTGGACAGGTCAAGCTCGACCTTGGCGTACTGCTGGTTATAAGCCGCCAACAGCTCGGGAATCCGCACCGCTGCGGTGCTCTCCAGCGATCCCAGGGGAAATGTACCCTGGGGTTCTTCGCCGGCCACCGTGGCGCGGGCCTCCTGGACCAGGTCGAGAATCCGTCGGGCGTAGTCGAGGAAGCTCCAGCCGGCTGGCGACAGGCGCAGGCGGCTTTTTTCGCGGATGAACAGGTCGACACCCAGGTCCTGCTCCAGTTGCTTGATCCGCGTGGTCAGGTTCGAAGGCACCCGATGAATGTGCTGCGCGGCGACGCTGATGCTGCCGTGCTCGGCGACAGCCTTGAAAATCTCGAGCTGAACCAGGTCCAATTCATTCTCCAAACGTGAACAAGACGCTCATTATTATTCAGTTTCAAGAAAACATACAGCACCGTAACCTGAGCCCATTCTTACCCCGCAGGACGGTGCCATGACCCACATATCCAGCCTTACCCACGCCATTTCGATCAACCCGGCGACCGGTGAACAGATCGGCCACTATCCTTTCGAATCCGTAGCGGCAATGGACGCCGCCCTGTCGCGTTCCGCCAACGGGTTCCGCGCCTGGCGCCGCGAGCCGGTTGCACAACGCGTGCAACGATTGATTGCCCTTGGCCAGGCATTGCGCGACAACGCCCAGGCCATGGCCACCATGATTACCCTGGAAATGGGCAAGCCGATCGCCCAGGCCCGCGGTGAAATCGAAAAATGTGCGCAGCTCTGCGACTGGTATGCCGAACACGGGCCGGCCATGCTCAGCGCTGAACCCACGCTGGTCGAAGGCAACAAGGCGCGCATCGAATATCGCCCGCTGGGCCCGATCCTCGCGGTCATGCCGTGGAACTTCCCGGTCTGGCAAGTGCTGCGCGGTGCGGTCCCGACCCTGCTGGCCGGCAATACCTATATGCTCAAGCACGCGCCCAATGTAATGGGCAGTGCCTACTTGCTGTTGGACGCCTTCAAGCAGGCGGGCTTCGCCGAAGGCGTCTTCGAGGTTATCAACGTCACGCCGGACGGCGTTTCCAAGGCGATCGCCGACCCACGCATCGCCGCCGTCACCTTGACCGGCAGTGTGCGAGCCGGCATGGCTATCGGCGCCCAGGCGGGTGCGGCACTGAAGAAGTGCGTGCTGGAACTGGGTGGTTCCGATCCATTCATCGTGCTCAATGATGCCAACCTCGACGACGCCGTCCAGGCGGCCGTGATCGGTCGCTATCAGAACACCGGGCAAGTCTGTGCGGCCGCCAAGCGGCTGATCATCGAGCAAGGCATAGTCGAGGAATTCACCCGGCGCTTTGTCGACGCCACGCGTAAACTGGTGGTCGGTGAACCACTGTCCGCCGAGACGTACATCGGCCCGATGGCCCGCTTTGATCTGCGCGATGAACTGGATCAACAAGTGCGCGACACCCTGGAGGAAGGCGCGACCTTGTTGCTGGGCGGCAAGAAAGCCCAAGGCCCGGGCAACTTCTATGAGCCTACGGTGCTGGCGGGTGTCACTGACCAGATGACTTCATTCAAACAGGAGCTATTTGGACCGGTCGCTTCGATCATCACCGCTCGTGACGCAGCGCATGCGCTGGAACTGGCAAACGACAGTGAGTTCGGTCTGGCGGCTACCGTCTATACCGGCAATGTCGAGCAGGCACAGCAGATGGCCAGCGAACTGGAAACCGGTGGGGTCTTCATCAATGGCTACTGCGCCAGTGACCCGCGCGTGACCTTCGGTGGCGTGAAGAAAAGCGGGTTCGGCCGTGAGCTTTCGCACTTCGGCGTACGCGAATTCTGCAATGCACAGACGGTGTGGCTGGATCGCCACTGATCGAATCTGCGCAGTTGATCCAATGTGGGAGCGAGCCTGCTCGCGATGGTCGTTGACGATGACGCTGGTTTACTGAATAAACGCAGTGCTCTTCAGTCCATCGCGAGCAGGCTCGCTCCCACAAAGTCCCTATCCTCAGGCGTTGCAGTCCCACGCACGATCGCCGTGCTCGTCCTTGATGCGGGTCGGCAGGCCCATCACGTCCAGCGCCTTGAGGAATGCCTCGGCTGGCAGCTCCTCGACGTTGACCATGCGCTGCACGTCCCACTCGCCACGGGCTACCAGCAGGGCTGCAGCCACCGGTGGTACGCCAGCGGTATAGGAAATGCCCTGGCTGTCGGTTTCGGCAAAAGCTTGCTCGTGGTCCGCAACGTTGTAGATGAACACTTCGCGCGGTTGGCCATCCTTGGTGCCCTTGACCAGGTCACCGATGCAAGTCTTGCCGGTGTAGCCAGGCGCCAG
Source organism: Pseudomonas sp. V98_8 (assembly GCF_029967975.1). Classification (NCBI taxonomy): domain Bacteria; kingdom Pseudomonadati; phylum Pseudomonadota; class Gammaproteobacteria; order Pseudomonadales; family Pseudomonadaceae; genus Pseudomonas; species Pseudomonas sp. V98_8. Next base: position 56,364 of record NZ_JASCAE010000041.1, on the reverse strand, counting down.
CGAGCTCGGATCAGGCAGCACGGCCTTGACCACCTTGAGCGGCACGACTTCCAGGCCTTCGGCGGTCTTGACCGGTTGCTCGGAGAGCAGGCCGAGGTTCTTGAGCACGGTGAACACATTGATGTAGTGCTCGCCGAAGCTCATCCAGAAACGTACGTTGGGCACGCCGAGGTTCTTCGACAGCGAGTGCACTTCATCGTGACCGGTCAGGTACAGGTTCTGCGAACCGACTACCGGCAGGTCGTCGGTGCGCTTGACTTCGAACATGGTGTTGCTGGTCCACTGGCTGTCCTGCCAGCTCCACACCTGCCCGGTGAACTCGCGGAAATTGATTTCCGGATCGAAATTGGTGGCGAAATATTTGCCATGGGAACCGGCATTGACGTCGAGAATATCGATCGAATCAATGCTGTCGAAATACTGTTGTTGGGCCAGTGCCGCGTAGGCATTGACCACACCCGGGTCGAAGCCCACGCCGAGGATGGCGGTGACGTTCTTCTGCTGGCATTCCTCGAGGTGCTTCCACTCGTAGTTGCCATACCAAGGTGGCGTCTCGCAGATCTTGCCTGGCTCTTCGTGGATGGCGGTGTCCAGGTAGGCCGCGCCGGTATCGATGCAGGCACGCAGCACCGACATGTTGAGGAAAGCGGAACCGACGTTGATGACGATCTGCGATTCGGTTTCGCGAATCAGCGTCTTGGTCGCCTCGACGTCCAGGGCATTGAGGGTGAATGCCTTGATTTCAGCGGGCTGTTTGAGGCTGCCCTTGGCCTTTACGCTGTCGATGATGGCCTGGCATTTGGAGATGTTGCGCGACGCGATAGCAATACGACCGAGCTCGTCGTTGTGCTGCGCGCACTTGTGGGCCACCACCTTGGCGACACCTCCTGCACCAATGATAAGTACGTTCTTCTTCAATTTTTCTCTCTCTCCTTCTCAGCCAGCTTACGAGAGGCTGGACATATAGTCGTTGTAACCGAATTCACGAACCACCTCGACAGTACCGTCGAGTTGTTTCACTACGATGGACGGCATTTTCAGGCCGTTGAACCAGTTTTTCTTGACCATGGTGTAGCCCGCGGCGTCGACGAACGACAGGCGGTCGCCGATGGCCAGCGGACGATCGAACTGGTACTCACCGAAAATATCGCCGGCCAGGCAGGATTTGCCGCACACCATGTAGGTGTGCTCACCCGCGCTCGGGGCCAGCTTGGCGTTCAGGCGGTAGATCAGCAGGTCGAGCATGTGGGCTTCGATAGAGCTGTCCACGACCGCCAGGTGCTTGCCGTTGTAGAGCGTGTCAAGCACGGTGACTTCCAGCGACGCACTCTGGGTGATCGCCGCTTCGCCCGGTTCCAGGTAGACCTGCACGCCGTACTTTTGCGAGAACGCCTTGAGGCGCGCGCAGAACTCATCCAGCGCGTAGCCTTCGCCGGTGAAGTGAATACCGCCACCGAGGCTGACCCACTCGACCTTGTGCAGCAGATGACCGAAACGCTCTTCGATGGTGCACAGCATGTCGTCGAACAGGCCGAAGTCACCGTTCTCGCAGTTGTTGTGGAACATGAAGCCGGAAATCTGCTCGATGACCTGCTCGATCTTCACCGGGTCCCACTCACCCAGGCGGCTGAACGGCCGTGCCGGGTCGGCCAACAGGTAATCGGAGCTGCTCACCTGCGGATTGACCCGCAGGCCACGGACCTTGCCTTCAGACGCTTGCGTGTAGCGCTGCAACTGGCCGATGGAGTTGAAGATGATCTTGTCGCAGTTGTCGAGCATCTCCTCGATTTCGTCATCGGCCCAGGCGACGCTGTAGGCGTGAGTCTCGCCAGCGAACTTCTGCCGACCGAGCTTGAGTTCGTAGAGCGACGACGACGTAGTGCCATCCATGTATTGCTGCATCAGGTCAAACACCGACCAGGTGGCGAAGCACTTGAGTGCCAGCAGGGCCTTGGCCCCGGACTGCTCGCGCACGTAGGCAATCTTTTCCATGTTGCCCAGCAGCTTTTGCTTATCGATGAGGTAGTACGGCGTTTTGATCATTTCGAGGCCTCCGGCAAGGCCAGCCAAAAAAAGGATGCGCATTGTGCCCGCACTGGCCACATATCGAAAGAGCAGAAGTGCAGTTCGTCGGACAAGGATCCGCACCGCAACCCCGCAAAGTCGCACTCACGTACGACAAAAAGATGACACCAAGGCCAATTGCCATCTTTTTCGAGAACTCGCCGACGACCGGTCTTACGTTGTACCAAAACCGACTATTGTTGTTAGTGACAGGTCCGTCACGGACCCTGGTGCGCTGATGGAGTTCTCATGAATAGAACCAGTCTTGCTGCTGTTGTCACCTCCCTCCTGGCGGGCGCCGCCCCGTCATTCGCTAGCGCAACACCTTCTGAAAACCCTGTTTTTTCCGCCGGCCTGCTGGGAAGCTACAGCGAGCTGGAGTTTACAGGCCGCAGGACCAGCAGTTCCGAGCATATCCCCGAAGCAGGACTGTTCCTCAACTTCGGCAACAAGATGACGGGCCGGGGCGGCCTTGTGTATCAGGCAGAAATCACCGGGCAGTACTCCGAAGAAAAGCATCAACGCGTCACCGATGGCCAGGCCGACCTGGACCTGGGGTGGAGAATCGCCCTGGATGCCGACAATTTTTTCGACGTTTTGATCGGAGCAGGCTATAAGTGGAACCGTTATGACCCGGATTTTCACAAGTACGACATCAATCTCACCAGTCGCACTCCCTTCGCTAAAGTCGCAGCCGGCTACAACCACGCCTTCAGTACCTCAACCTTGCGCCTGGAAGCCGGCGTTCGCAAGGTCGTCAACGGAAATGCGCAGCTGGAAATCCACAACGTGGACAGCGAGGAACAGGACCTCAAGGACACCACCAATCCATTTGTCGAATTGAGCTGGCTGTTCAACCAGGAGGGATCGATTCCGGTGATTGCCAGCCTTTACTACAACCGCTTCAAATACGACCTGGACGGTCAATTTCAGCTAACCGACTTCGACAAGCAGACCCGGGACGAGTACGGCGTAAAGCTCGGCATCGTGTTTTAACCGAGGCCCATAACCTTTCGTCGTAAATGAAATCGCCACAGGTAATCCTGGCCTTCTCTGGCGTGGGGATTGCACCGGCCCGCGTTAGCCATCGCGAACGACATAAAACTGACGCGATGGCCATCCAATCAACGCTAAAGGACTCCAGCAAAACGCTTGGTCAGTCACCGGAGATGTAACGTGTCAACTCTCAACGAAATCGCAGCGAACCACGCGAGAATGGCTAAGGAAAAGGAACAAGAGTCGACCGGACTGAGCGAGCGACAAGCGCATATTGTGGGAAGCATTGAAATCTCCTCCCCCGTCGAGCAACCGCATGTGCCTTTGCACCTTGTCGCGGCAGCCCAGGACAATAACCTCGTCCAGGTATCGGCCTTTTTAGCCTGACGGCACTCGATGGGAGAAACCACCCAGGCTATTTTTGCTGGATTCTTTTGGCGTACATATCCATTGCTGCGGTAACGGCTGCTTATGGTTTCGCGGTTTCTGCAGGAGCGAGCTCGCTCGCGAAAAACCTGAGGGCTCCCCGGGGTGTCAGGCTTCCCGCGTCATCGTTGACCTCCATCGCGACGGTGCGACGATTCGACATGCTCGCTCCTACAGGGGTCGTCGCGATGGGCCATCGTGGTTTAACGGGGCGCTCGCGATCAAAAGCAAAGCGAGGCGGCCTGATTTCAAGCGAACACGTTGATCGTTCCCACGCTCCGCCAGGGACGCCCCGCGTTCCGCTGACGACGCATGACCTGAGCAGTGCGCAACAGTGACGCAGAGCGTGGGAACCATCATCGATCACAACGCGGACAGGCACGCCTTACACAACCTTCAACCATGGCCAGCGAACCTGATAACTCTTCGCCTTCTGCTCGAACAAGTCAGGCCTGGGGTTTGCCGGATTGATGCGCAACACACCATCGTCCAAGTCCTCCAGGCCGTAGGGGGCGTAGACCTCGCCGGTGACAACATCCAGATCAATACAAGTACCCGCCACCAGGTAGCGATCAATCCCGTCCCTGGCCGATTCAAGCCTGAAATAAGTCCCGCCAAAGCGCTGACTGTACCAAAGGTGCACGCGCCCCTGGTTCTTGAACTCGACGTTGACCCCAAAACCATGACAAGCCCGCACTCAGGATTGCATCTCGGCCGCGAGCAGCTTCACCAACGCTGCGGCCGGCAACTCCCGAGCCAATGGTGCCCCCTGTCCAGCCCATTGCACGGCAAAATCGCTATTGGTCCGGGCCGCCGCCGCGGCGTTGAGCGCCTTGTTGGCGTCATAGGTGAGTGGGTAGTCCGGCAATTCGATGCCTGCCCCTTCGAGGCTGGTGAAGTTGCGATTGACCATGCCCCGGGCCGGGCGGCCGGAAATGACGCTGGTGACGTGCGTCTGATGCGCGCGCGGGCCTTTGAGCGCTTCGCGATAGGCAGCGTTCGCCGACGATTCCGTGCAGAGAATGAATGCAGTGCCCAACTGCGCGGCACTGGCGCCCAACTGCATGACGGCGTTAATGCCTGCACCGTCCATGATGCCGCCCGCGGCAATCACTGGCAGACGACAGGCATCGACCAGTACACGCACCAAAGCGCAGGTGCCCATCTGCAAATCCTGCCGCGGATCGAAGACCCCGCGATGCCCACCCGCCTCGTAACCCTGTGCCACCAGTGCATGCACGCCCGCGTCCTGCGCCGCCAACGCTTCGGCAAGGCTGGTCACGGAACACAACAGCAGGATGCCAGCGGCCTTGAGTGCATCGATGGCTGGTCGTGGCGGCAGGCCAAAATGGAAGCTGACCACCGCCGGCCTTTCTTCCAGCAGCATCTGCAGCATGTCGGCATCTTCGACGAACGAAGTGTAGATTTCCCGCAGCGACACCGGTGGCTCGGCACCAAACTCGGCGAAAAAACCTGCCAGAAATTGTAACCACCGGGATTCTCGGAAGGTGTCCCGGACAGCCGGCTGGTGGCAGAACACATTCACGTTGAAGGGTTTGTCGGTATGCGTCGCGGTCTCACGCAGCATCGCCCGCGCCTGCTCGACGTTGCTCGCGCCAATGCCGATGGAACCCAGCCCGCCAGCATTGGACACCGCCGCCGCAAGCCGGGAGGTGGAGACGCCCACCATCGGCGCCTGAATGATCGGCAATTGGATGTTCAATAGGGACAACAGTGGATTGGACATGGCAGCACCTGGGCCTGATGAATGAAAGTGAACGCTAGAGCTCTGCAGTCAGAAATTGCGCGCGGCCACGACCGAACGACCAGTCCGCGTCGGTGTTCTCCACCAGTGAAACAATCAGGTCGTCCGGCGACAGGCCGCACTCGGCGTGCAACTGCTCGGCCAGCAAGCGGTAGAACGCGACTTTTTGCTGCTGGGCGCGCGGGCGCGAAATCAGCGTCAGCAACACCACATTGTCCGATCGCGAGTAACCCAATCCCGTGTCGTGCAGTACCAACCCCCCCGGCCGGTGTTGCGTCACGCTCTGGTAGCGATCACTGGCAGGCACCTCGAATGCCTGGACCATGGCCTGATGCGCCACCTCCAGCAAAGTGCGCAACTGTTCGTCGCTACGGCCTTGAATGATGTCGAACTTGAGCAATGGCATCGCGGTTTACCTTGGGCAAGAAAATGGGAGCGAGCCGCCGTTGAGAAAAGGCAGAGCCGCTCCCTGGGACAATGGACAGCGTGCAAGCCCGCGCCTGCACACCCTCCAACCCGAAAGCGCGTGAAGGCCTACTTGGAGGTCGGCATGGCAAACTCGGCGCCCTTGGCAATGCTGTTCGGCCAGCGCTGCATGACCGATTTCTGTTTGGTGTAGAAACGCACGCCCTCTTCGCCATAGGCGTGCATGTCACCGAACAGCGAGCGCTTCCAGCCACCGAAACCGTGCCACGCCATCGGCACCGGAATCGGCACGTTGATGCCGACCATGCCCACCTGGATGCGAGTCGCGAATTCACGGGCGATATGGCCGTCGCGGGTGTAGCACGCGGTGCCGTTGCCGAATTCGTGGGCATTGACCAGATCGACCGCCTCGGCGAAATCCTTGACCCGCATGCACGCCAGCACCGGACCGAAGATTTCCTCCTGGTAGATCTTCATCTCGGGGGTGACATGGTCGAATATTGTGCCACCGAGCCAGAAGCCCCCGGCGCAATCGGCGCCGGCCTGCGAGCCATCGAAGTCACGGCCGTCGACCAGCATCTCGGCGCCTTCAGCGATGCCTTGCTCGATGTAGCCGGTGATGCGCTGGTGCGCCACGCGCGAAACGATCGGGCCCATTTCGGCGGCCAGGTTCATGCCCTCGAGGATCTTCAGTGTGCGGGTGCGTTCCACCAGTTTGGGGAGGACCTTGTCGGCCACATCACCGACAAACACTGCCACCGAGATCGCCATGCAGCGCTCGCCGGCAGAACCGAATGCCGCACCGATCAGCGCATCGACCACCTGCTCGACGTCGGCGTCGGGCATCACCACCATGTGGTTTTTCGCCCCACCCAACGCCTGCACACGCTTGCCGTGGCGAGCGCCGGTCTCGTAGATGTAGTTGGCGATTGGCGTGGAGCCGACAAAACTCACGGCCTTGACTTCAGGGTGGTCGAGCAGCGCGTCCACGGCTTCCTTGTCGCCCTGCACCACGTTGAATACGCCGTCGGGCAGCCCGGCCTCCTTGAACAACTCGGCAATCAGTAACGCCGGCGATGGGTCGATCGGGCTGGGCTTGAGCACGAAGGTGTTGCCGCAGGCGATGGCCACCGGAAACATCCACATCGGCACCATCACCGGGAAGTTGAAGGGCGTGATACCGGCCACCACGCCCAGGGACTGGCGCAGGGTCCAGTTATCGATGTTGGTCGAGACTTGCTCGGTGTAGTCGCCCTTGAGCAATTGCGGGATGCCGCAAGCGAACTCGACAACCTCGATGCCGCGCGTCACTTCGCCCTGGGCATCGGTGAAGACCTTGCCATGTTCGGTGGTGATCATCCGGGCCAGGGTGTCGCGGTGCTCGTTGAGCAGCGCGAGGAACTTGAACAGAATGCGCGCGCGGCGCAGCGGCGGTGTCGCCGACCAGGCGGGAAAGGCGGCGGCGGCCGACTGCACCGCGGCGTCGACGTCCGCGGCGCAGGCCAGGGCCACCTTGCCGATCACCCCACCGGTGGCGGGGTTGGTGACGTGCTGCGAGCGACTGGAAGTGCCGGGTGTCAGGCGACCGTGAATGTAGTGTGCGATGTCTGCAGGCTGGGTGCTCATGGCGGGTTGTCCCCTGGTGGTGGATAGGAGCCATCTCTTGTTGTTGTCAGGCCGGGGCGGTTGAGCGCTCCCGACATGGCCACGTTAGGCCCGCCGATAAATCATGTAAAATGATGATTAATGATCTTATGGATCATATTTTATGAAGCAGCCATTTCGCCCGCTCGCCCAGGCGGCGCTTCCAGTCCGCGGCCAGGCCGACGCTGTCCGCCAGCGCGAGCAAATCGTCGATCAGCGGCCGGTGCGCCAATTGCACCTGCCAGAACTGGTCGATGGAAAACCGTTCGTTATGCCGTTCCAGCAATTCAATGCGGTCCCCCGCTTGCAGCCAGCCCGGCTCGAGCACCCGGTAATACCAGCCGGTGATTCGTTCCCGGGCGACGAACATCGACATGTGCTCGGCATCAAACCGATGGTTGATCTTCCAGCACGGACTGCGCGGCTGGGAGACCTGCAACAGGCTGCTGCCGATGCGGAACACGTCGCCGATGTGCACGTTGAGTTCCGAAAGCCCGAATGCGCAAATGTTCTCCCCCAGGCTCCCCACAACCAGTTGCGCGGCACTGGGGGCAAAGGCCTGCGCCAGACGCTGGTAGTTCTGCGCCGCATACTGATGCACGGCTTTTTCCGGCCCGCCGTGCACCCGGGTGTCGCCGTGCTGGTCGCCGACGATCCCATGTAACTCCACGCGCACCGGGCCTGCCTGGCGTTGCTTGAAGATGCCCGTGCGCTGCCCTTCAGGCTGCAATAGCGCCAGGCCTCCAGCGAAGACATGGTCGATTGTCGAAATCAGTGTCATGGGCCGACCTTCACTCATCAGGGGGTTTTAGTCACTTTACTAATCACCAGAAATGGCCGTAAAGTGATCGTTAAGCATGTCAGCGATCACTTCTACTGATAGATGGTGACAACAAATGGAAATGCGCCAACTGAAGATTTTCTGCGCCGTGGCCGAACTGGGCAGCTTCACCGCCGCCGCGTTGCAGGTGAATACCGTGCAGTCCAACGTCACCATGCGCGTGAAGGAACTGGAAGCCGAACTCAATCGCGAACTGTTCATCCGCAAGAAATCAGGCGTGGTACTCACCTCGGCGGGCGAGACCTTTCTCGGTTATGCGCGGCGCATCCTGCAACTCACCGACGAGAGCCGCAGCGCCCTGATGGACACCGGCAGCCCGAGCGGCCTGCTCAGGCTCGGCTCGATGGAGACCACCGCTGCCATTCGCTTGCCGCAAGTGCTGACCCGCTACCGCGAGCAGTATCCCGACGTGCAGTTGTCGTTGCTCACCGGCACCACGGTCGAGTTGATCAAGGCCATTGAAGCCCATCGCCTCGACGGTGCCTTCGTCGGCGGCTTTCACCAGAACTCGGCGCTGGCCCAGGAAGAGGTGTTCTGCGAAGAGTTGGTATTGGTCAGCAGCAGCCAGTTCGAAACGTTGCCGGCGCTGATCGAGAAAATGCCCCAGCAGACCGTGCTGGTGTTCCGCACCGGCTGTTTCTATCGTTCGACCCTGGAGAACTGGTTCTACCAAGTGGGTCTTGTGCCCAACCAGATCATGGAACTGGGCACGCTCGACGGCATCCTGTCGTGCGTGGCGGCGGGCATGGGCGTGACCCTGTTGCCCAAGGCCATCGCAGAAAACTGCAGCGTGCGCCATGCCATCCGCTGCCACACCCTGCCGGCGGAATTCGCCAATGTCTCCACGGTGTTCATCCGCCGCAACGACACGATGATCACCTCGGCGATGAGCGCGTTCATCGGCCTGGCGCAACAACAGATCGCCCGGCCGGCGGTGGCTTGAACTACATCGGCAACCACTGTGGGAGCGAGCCTGCTCGCGAAAGCGGTGGTTCAGTCGACATCCATTCTGGATGTGCTGTCGCCTTCGCGAGCAGGCTCGCTCCCACAAGGTTCACTGCCAGCCGAGTGTCCTTCTCTGCTCGTTCAGGAACCGTCCTGTCGCAGCGTAGTCCGTGACCTTTCTCTCGGTTACAGACAACTGATCCAGCCCGCACGCCAGCTCCGCCACCCGCTCGGCAGCCGGCACGACACTGTGGATCTTGCCCACCCCCTGCCCCGCATACAGCGACAGCTTCTGCGCCATCCGAGGCTTGTCAATCGCCCGGGCCCCGCCGCCGATAAAGCGCAGCAGGTTCCACTTGTCCCGATTGGGAATCACCCGGTGCGGCGTGCCGTAGGTCCAGCCGAACGAATAGCCGGTGCGGTACTCCGTGTCATCGGTAGTCGCCTCGATGATCTTCTGTTTGTACAGCGGATGGGCGTTGGACTCATCGGTGGCAATGAACGCCGTGCCCACCACCACCCCTGACGCGCCGAGCGACATCAGTGCGCGCACATCATCGCCGTGGACGATACCGCCGGCCGCCAGCACCGGCTTGCCCTCGGCGACGGCCAGGATCGAGGTCAACAACGGCATGATGCCGATCGTGCCGCGATTGAGGTGCCCACCGCTTTCACTGCCCTGGGCAATGATGATGTCCGCACCCTGGGCGATGGCGATGCGGGCCAGCTCCACCGACCCCGCTTGCACCATCACCAACAGCCCGGCGTCTTTCGCCCGGGGAATCATGTCGGCGGCATATTTCTCGGCATAGAACAGCGACAACAATTTGGGCTTCTGCTTGAGGACCACCTGGAACTGCGCTTCGAACACATCCGGCCCGCCGAACTGCGGCACCAGGTTCACCCCGAACGGCTGGTCGGTCAGTGCCCGTGTTTCCTCGATCCAGCGACGCAAGGCCAAAGGCGGCAGCCGCAACCCGCCGAGCACGCCCATGCCCCCGGCGTTGGCCACGGCCCCGACCAGTTTCGGGCCGGATATGGCGGCCATGCCGCCGAGAAATATCGGGTAGTTCACGCCGCAGAGCCGGGTGACGACATTACCCGAAAAAACCGTTTTGTCCTGTTTCATGACTCACAGCTCCACATGTTTGCCAAGCATCCGCTTGAGCGTGTTGTTCTTCAGGAGAAAGTGATTCTTCACCGCGCCGAACACATGCAATGCGAGCCCGGCGAGGAACGCCGAGGCGCCAATGTCAAACAACACATCGACCACATGCTTCAAGGTCGGGTTGGCCGGCAGGATGCTCGGAATCCACAACCCGCCGGGCAGTTCGACGACCTCGCCGGCAGCGGCCCGTGAAGCCCATACCGCGATCGGCAACAGCACCATCGCCAGGGCCAGCGACACCGCCACCGAGCGGCTGATGATCACTTCGATCGGGTTCGGCGTGCCTACCGGCAGCGGATGATAGGAGGTGATCCGCGCCCAGAACCGGTAGGACGAGACGAGGAACAGAATCAGCCCCAGCAGGTTTTGTACCCTGCCAAGCGCCAGTTGCTGCGCCTCGCTGGAGGCGTGGTCGTTCAACAGTTGCAGGCCGAAAATCGCCAGCAGCGAAAACGCCACGACCCAGTGCAGGGCAACGGTGATGGGTGAAAATCTCAGGCCATTGTCTCGTAGTTGCATGGCTGACTCCTTTTGCAGAATGCGCAGATCAGGAAAGGATGGACCGCGAAGGTCTTAGTGGTTGACCGCCTGCGCGGCGCCGAGCCCGGTCTGGGCGCGGATCAACTGATCATCGAAACGCTCGCGCTCGAGCACCGCGCCACGGCTGCGGTCAGTCACCGAGCCCAGCCAGGTGAACAGGAATGCCACGTTCATCGAGATGATCGCCGGGTAGTCATAGGGGAAGATCGCCTCGGCATTGCCCAGCACCTTGACCCACACCGCCGGCGAGAGAATGACCAGGCCCACCGCACTCACCAGCCCGGCGACACCGCCGATCAGCGCGCCCCGGGTGGTCAGCCCTTTCCAGTACATCGAGAGCACCAGGATCGGGAAGTTGACCGAGGCCGCCACGCCGAACGTCAGTGCAACCAGAAAGGCAATGTTCTGATCCTTGAACAGAATCCCCAGCACCACCGCGACGATGCCGATGCCCACCGAGGCAATGCGCGAAACGCGGCGTTCGTCCTTGGCTTCGGCCTTACCCTTCCTGACCACCATCACGTACAAGTCGTGGGAGATCGCTGATGTGCCCGCCATGGTCAGCCCCGACACCACCGCCAGGATCGTCGCGAACGCCACGGCGGAAATGAAGCCCAGCAACAGGTCGCCACCCACGGCTTTGGCCAGGTGCATCACCGGCATGTTACTGCCGCCGATCAGCTTGCCCGCCAGATTGCCGGACTCGTAGAAGGCCGGGTCTTGCCCGACGATCACGATGGCCGCCAGGCCCAGCACGCCCACGATCAGGTAGAAAAAGCCGATGAAGCCCGTGGCGACGAACACCGATTTGCGCGCCTGCCTGGCGTCCGGCACGGTGAAGAAGCGCATCAGGATATGCGGCAGCCCTGCGGTGCCAAATACCAGCCCAAGCGCCAATGAGATCAGCGACAGCGGGTCGGCCACCAGTTTGCTCGGCAGCAGGATCCGCTCGCCATCACGGTGCGCGGCCACGGCTTTTTCAAACAACAGGTCGAAGGAAAAGCCGAACTTGCTCAGCGCCAGGAATGCCAGCAGCGTCCCGCCCACCAGTAGCAAACCGGCCTTGATGATCTGCACCCAGGTGGTGGCGACCATGCCGCCGAAGGTGACGTAGACCGCCATCAACAGCCCCACGGCAACCACCGCATAGTTGTAGGGCAGTCCGAACAGCAGCTGGATCAACTGCCCTGCTCCCACCATCTGGACCACCAGGTAAAAGCACACCACCGTCAACGAACCGAAGGCTGTCATCGTGCGGATGCGGTTTTGATCGAGGCGGAACGAAGCGATATCGGAGATGGTGATGCGCCCCAGATTGCGGATGCGCTCGGCGAACAGAAACAACAGCAAGGGCCAGGCGACAAAGAAGCTGATCGAGTACAGCACGCCATCGAAGCCGTTGAAGAAGATCATGCTGGTGACCCCCAGCAACGCCGCCGCCGACATGTAGTCACCGGCCAGTGCCAGGCCGTTCTGGAAACCGCTGATGCCGCCACCGGCGGTGTAGAAATCATCCATGGATCGAGTTTTCGAGGCGGCCCAATACGTGATGCCCAGGGTGGTCACGACAAAGACCAGGAACATGCTGATGGCGGTGATGTTGATCGGTTGTTTTTCGACGCCCTGGATAATGTCACCGGCCATGGCGCGAGCCGCGAATACGCACAGCAGTACGGGAAGCATGAGGTTCATGAGGATGCGTTTCATACGATGGCCCCCGCGCGGATTTCTGCGCTCAGGTCATCGAATTCACCATTGGCGCGATGGATGTACAGCCCGGTGAACAACCAGGCCCCGACGATGAACACGGCACCTAAAGGCCAACCGATGCTGATGATGCTGGTCGCGGAAAGTTTCGTCGCCAGCAACTGGGGGGCGAAAGCGGCGACGAGGATGAACGAGAAGTACGGGACAAGGGTTGCCGCGGTCAGACTGGCGACGAACCTTCGCTGCCGCGAGACCAGCTCCTTGTACCGGGGATGGTTGCGGATTCTGGCTGATTCGGTTGCATGGTTCACGTTGACTCCGTGTAGCAGTGGTAGCGTTATTGTTGTTCCACAGCCTCAGATTCAGACTCGATCCGCCACTGGCTGCGGTATCTGTGCCCTTTAAACCTATGCCCGGCACATGATCATGTAAAATGATCATTAATGATCCGGTTGATCGCTTTTGGTGAATCTACTACTTTGGATTTCTGCGCCACTTCTCACCCAGCCATTGATTCCGGCGCACAACACCAGCAGCGCGGCGGTCACCAGGAACACGTGGTGCAACCCGAAATGGGCGCCGATCTGGCCACCGATCAGGGGCCCGATCACCTGCCCGGAGAACTGCGCCGATTGCAGATAGCCAAGGATTTTCCCGCTGTCGTGATCCTCCACCGATTGCCGGATCAGCTTGGCAATCGCCGGCAGCAGCCCGGCTATGGTCATGCCCATCAGGCCGCGCAACACTGCCAGTTGCCACCACTGCGTAACGAATGCCTGGGGCACCATGACGATTGCCGTCAACACCAGGCATCCGATGATCACATTCCAGCTGCCGACCCGATCGGCCAGTGCCCCCAGCCTGGCAGCGGTCAGAATGCTGCCCAGCGCTGAACAGGCCATTACCACGCCGGCAATCTGCGCCTGATCATCAAAGGCCACGCCCAGATGACCGATGTAGACAGTGATGATCGGCTCGATAGACATGTTGGCCAGCAGCACCATCATTGCCGTCATCAGCAGTGCGCCAATGATCGGCCATCGAGAACCGGCACCTTCGACCGGGATTTTTTTGGCGCGTCGGGCCCCGTCCGAACTACGATCGAACGACTCACGAATCAGCACGATGGTGGTGATCGCCGCCACGGCGATCATCGCGCCGCCAACAAAGAAAGTGCCACGGATACCTACCCACTGCGGGAGGAATCCACCTACCAGCGGCCCGATCAAATTGCCGGACAACGCCCCCGTCGACAGCACGCCCAGTGCCCAACCGGCCTTTTCCCGTGGCACCTGGGAACCGATCATCACGATCGAAGCCGAGGCATATCCGCCGATGAGCCCGGCGATCAGGCGCAGCGCCACCAGATCGGTAACGTCCCGCGCCAGCCCGATCAGCGACATCACGATCGCCATGCCGATGGCCGCGCGGACCAGCATCGGTTTACGCCCAAAACGATCAGCCAAGCGGCCCCAGAGCGGTGCAGTGATCGCCGTGCCAAAGAATGTCGCGCCGAACGCTACCGCGGACCACTGCACCACATCGGCCTGCTCAGTGACGCCCAGTTGCTGCACATAGAGCGGCAGGAACGGCAACAGCATGCTCAGGCTCACCAATGTGGTGAACGAGCCGAATACACAAACAGCCAGGTTGCGACGCCAATAGACAAGATTGCGCTCGGCATAATTCATGGGACCAGGTACTCCGCAGGCGAATGGGCAGACCTTATCTCGCGCGAAGATATCTCGTGAAACGATTTATCAAGATCGCTGGCATCTGTATCAGAGATGCAACCGTTCATTACATGGTGTATCAACTGTAATTCCTTGCCGGTGGTATATCTTCGAACCAGAGCTTTTTACAGTGGTCGATGGCGTTCAAATTCCTTCACTCCACGAGCGAACCTTCATGCCCCACGACTTGAATCATCTTGATGCCGCGCTGGCCGCCTACCCACGGGTGGCCCTGCTCGAAGGCCCGACGCCGATCCAGAAACTGTCCCGCTTGAGCGACTTGCCCGAACTCAATGGCTGTCAGCTCTACGTCAAGCGCGACGACCTGACCGGTCTTGGCGGCGGTGGCAACAAACTGCGCAAACTGGAGTTCCTGCTCGGCGAAGCCTTGGCCGAAGGCGCCGACACACTGGTGACCTGGGGCGGTTTGCAATCCAATCACGCACGACTGACCGCGGCCGTGGCGGCCCGTCATGGCCTCGCCTGCGAGCTGATCCTGACACCCTCGGCCGTGCGCACCGATGACGACTTTTGCCACAACGGCAATGTGCTGCTGGATGCCTTGTTTGGCGCGAAGGTCCATCGGCTGGCTCGGGGTGTCTTGCCCGATGCCTACGCGACGCAGTTGGTCGACACGCTCAAGGGCCAAGGCAAGAAGCCTTTTGTGATGCCCCTCGGCGGGTCCAGCCCTCGGGGCAGCCTGGGTTATGCCGCCTGCGCAGGCGAGATCCTGCGCCAGGCGCAGGCGCTGGGGGTGCATTTCGAGCACATCATCGTGCCCAATGGCAGCGCCGGCACGCACTCAGGTTTATTGGCCGGCGTCACCTTGGCTGGCGCCTCGACGCAAATCCTCGGCTACTCGGTGCTGGCGACGGAGGAACAGGCCGCGACCACGACCCTGGAAAAAGCCCGACAGGTCCTGCAGCTGCTTGACCGTTCCACGACGCTGGCCGACCACTCGATTCGCGTGGATGGCAGCCAACGCGGCGATGCCTATGGCGCGCCGACCGAAGCAATGCTCGAAGCGGTACGCCTGCTGGCGTCCCAGGAAGGCTTGCTCACCGATCCCGTCTACGGCGGCAAGGCTTTCGCCGGACTGCTCGCCGCGGTACGCCGGGGTGATTACCCGGCGGGGAGCAATCTGCTGTTTGTGATGACTGGCGGCATGCCGGGGCTGTTTGCCTACCGACGCGCCTTCGAGTGAGGGTTGCGTCGCAGGGTTTCGACATTCAGGTACAACCGTAAAAACCAGGTCGGCTGTCAGGCCGCCTTCGCGGGCAAGCCTCGCTCCTACAGGTTTTTCCCAAGTGACGCACCGCATGGACGAAACCATAAGTGGCCGTTATCGCAGCAATGGATACGCACGCAAAAAAACCTCCCCAGGAAAATCCCAGGGAGGTTATTGACCGATGCAACTCGCAATCAGCTCTTCGCCTTGCTCATCTGGGTAAACAATTCCGTAGGCACTTTCTTGCCATTGGAGATGAACTGGTTGGTGCGGAATTTGTAGACCTCGCCTTCGGAGAGGAAACCGTCGTTGTTGGTGTCCATGGCCTTGAACTCTTCGCCGCCCTGCGGGGCCACGGTCAGCAGTTCCTTGAGCGAAACGCGGCCGTCGTGGTCGGTGTCGGTACGGGCGAACGAAGCATCGCCGCACTTGCCTTCACCGCACTTGCCTTCGCCGGCCTTGGTCACTTTGGCGCCGGCTTCTTCAGCGCCACACTTGCCTTCGCCACACTTGCCTTCACTGGTTTTTTCCGCCGAGGCCAGTTGATACCCCTGAGGCAGCGCGTCGGCGGCAAAGGCGTTCGAAGCGAGGTTGAGGCTGCCGGCCAGTGCAACAGCGATCAGGCCAATACGGGATTTGTTCGACATACGGGACATGGTGATACTCCGGATACTGTGGGCGGCCGAGCCGCGTGGGTCATTGCCAAAAGGGCGATAAGCCGAGGTGCGAGGCGCGGTTGCTTTCTCGCTTAGGCAGGGCTATTTGACGGCAACCGTGTATCCGGGGTGTATCCGGTTGCAGGGGCATTTGTAAGCCAGTCTGCGTTCGAGGGGGCTGGATACACAGCGATACATAGGCCCCGCCAGCCACTCACGTTTGAGAGTTGTTGACGGTTATTGATTCGGATTATCCGGCCACGGCAGGCAATCTGATCGATAACTTTCATCACTTGAGAACAGAACACATGAACATGTCGAATGGATGGATTGCCGGTATTGCCTTGAGCTGCGTGTTTCAGGTCGGTTGTGTCTCCAAAGTGGCGCAGCCGAATCAATACTCCGGCTTCCTCCCCAATTACGAGGGGCTGCAAGAGCAGACTACGCCGAGTGAACAGAAGGTACTGCGCTGGATGGCGCCAGGGTTTGATCCACACGCCTACTCCACGGTGGTGTTCGAGCAGGTAGCGCTGTACCCGGCGCCGAAACCGACCGAGCGCGTCAACCTGAAAACTCTGCAAGACGTACAGACTGCAGCCAGCAATAGTGTCAAGTCTGCCTTGAGCCCCTACTACACCATTGTCTCAAAGGTGCCACGCGCACCGGCCGATTCACGGACGCTGATCCTGCAAGCGGCAATCACCCACGTCAGCGCCAACAACGAAGGCATGCATTGGTATGAAGCCGTACCGATCGCCGCCATTGTCGGGGCGACACAAGCTGCCACCGGCCATCGCGATCAGACCGCCGAACTGTACCTGGAAGCCGACCTGGTAGATGCCAGAACCGGTTTGCCGGTCGCCAAGGTGGTTCGCAAGGTGTTCGGTGAAACCGTGAAAAATGCCAGCCAGCCAATTGTCGCCAATGATTTCAAGGTTGCATTCAAGGACATGACGAACGACATGCAAGCACTGCTGTCAGGGCAGTAACAACTCGCTCGAAACCCCATTGCGACGTTGAATGGCCTGCCATCCACTGTCACGGGATTGCTATGCGATGCAATCGAGCATGGGGTTTCGCAATACCGTTTAACTCGCAGTAACAGACCTTCCAATACCCCTGCCTTGCATTTTTCGGATAGCGCAGATCGCGCGCTTCGAGCATCATCACCGCCCCCGATTGAGCCTCCGTGGATTACCCGCGCTTGCCCGCTCATTGCCGTTCACTCCCCGACAAGAACGCACTGCGTCAAATCCGGCCTGTCAAAACCGTCTCTATACTCAGCCCGAACCACCTGAACGGAGGATACCCATGCGCTACGCCTTCAAATTGAAAAACGGTGCCATGGCCCTTTTCGATCCAGATACCGCTTTGCTTACCATCACCACAACCCATGGAGAAGTTCAAAGCTCTACCATCGGTAGAGCCGAATCGCGTCTACTGGACCTGCTGCTGATGGACCCCGGCCAGACCAAAAGCCGCGAGGAAATCATCGATTACACCTGGAATGACCGCGTCGTCGCCTCCGGCAGTTTGAACCAGGCCGTTTTCTCTCTTAGAAACCTGCTCAATGACAGTCGAGATTACGAAATAGTGATGACGGTTCCGCGAAGAGGTTATTGCTTCAACCGTCTCTATGTAATGGATGCACAGGCCGAGCTGCCGACACCTTCAGATGCAGCGGAACCTGTGCCCGCCCTTGAAGCGTTGGCGCCACAAAAACAAGGGCCTCTGCCGGTGCCTGCAGAGAAAACCGGAACATCAACTTACATTACAAAATTCCAGTTGATCGGCTATGTCCTGACCTTGGGAGTGTGTGCCTACACCGGCTTCCACTCCGGCTTCGACACACCGAAAGTTGAAGTTTCCAGCGCAAAACACAATGAGCTGGCCATCCATGCCGTAGGCCACAGTGTTGCGGAGGCAGAGGAACTGAGGGATCTTTCGATCGCACAAGTCAAACAACTTTCGCTCAATTTAAAAGGCGACGTTTGGCTAAACCTGTTTAAATCCAACTATTCCGTTTCGTGCATTCGCCCAGACCTGAGCACTGCAAACCTGCAATTGAATAGTGAGCAAAAAGACCTTGCACTGATGATTCGGCAATGCTTGGAAGTCACCCTATGAAGTCAATGACACCTTCAACCGCACATTGGATAGTGCTTGCGATCATTAACGCCGCCTGTATTTTTTCCTTGTTGTACTCGCCTTCTTACTACATGGAAAATATCAGTTATCAAACCATAACCCGACAATGGCTGGAGGATTCGAATCAGCTCAACACTGAAGAGTATCTGACAATCGGCCACGGTCGGCTGACACAAACCACCCTGGAAAGCTTGAACGGAAAAATACGTAACGCGACTATTTCGGCGCAGGTTATCCGGGAAAGCAATCATCACGTCCAGATAAAAATCAATAACGTCAAACTGAGCCAGGACAACGAATTATTCGCCATCGAAAAAACTCCGGATCTGTTTTTCAGGCGTCAATTCATTCTTCAGGAAGGCACTATCCTAAACTACGAATTACTCCCTACCACCGACAAAAACAGCGTGTGTTTTTATGTGCATGATGTCGGCCGCCTGCGCTGCATGAATCACTGAGGCACCTCAGCAAATCACACCATAACAAAAATAATAATTAGTGATTTGAATCTAGCACCCTCCCCCCATCAAGATCCCGCCTTTATCGTGTTCGCGAGCCGTCAAATCAATGATGACCAAGATCCTGGCACTTCTATCTCTAGCTGCCTTACCTTTTCATTCAATGGCGCACAATGAATACGCCATCGGCAGCACGGAAATCGAGCTCTACGAAATAGAACTGAGCCCGAACGAAAAAATAAAGTTGAAACACTTGAAAATCCATTCTGAAAATGAGCGCAATGAAGGTGACAGCGCGGTTGATGACCCATTGCCTCCCTCACAAAACAATGACAACGAGAGCGATGAACTTTCGCTGACTCCCGTTTGAAAATATGAATTTTTGACTTCAACAAACATCGTCAGCACAGGACTATCCGAAGGCAAAGCCGTGACAGTGATACGGCAGACACACTGCTCTGCCTGAAAAATCATCAACAAGGAAAGCACCTCAATGCTGCTTAAAAACCTCGCAAGCGTATCCTTTGGTGTATTGCTTTCTCTCAAGGCCTGGGCCGACGACAAGGAACACTACAAGGCCGACCTGACGCGCATTGAAAGCAACGAAAACAAGCTGATCGAAGAACAATCAAGCTACAAGATTTGTACCGAATATCGCGTGGATGATTTCTTTGCCTTTAATGCCTCAGCCCTTGGCCCGTCAAACCAGTCAGCCATCTTTGGCTCGAAAATAGCGCCGTGCAAACTTCAGAGCCTGGTGGAGTTATCCACGAGCGACACGTACGTTTTTGCTGCGGCACTGGAGCTCATGCGGGAGTCCTCGACGTGACGAGCATCGCCCCCTCAAAGCACGAATCACGCAAGCGTGCGGATAAACTCATGCAGGATTGCAGGCGCCAATGCAGTCGAACGCACTTTGATTCAGCTGTCACGCTGATCGGTTTTGTGCCTCATGACTGTGTCACCTTGGCCATATCCCAATCTACGATTAGTCGGCCCACTGTCAACAACCGTGAATTGCGGCCTAACGAAATAATCGTGTTGTACAGCGGCGAGTTTGTACGCTACACCTGCGAGCCACATGAAACCTTGTTTACCCTGACCACAAATGTAGAACATTACCAACAGTGCGTCGCAAACCATTCATTGATCGATGTCCTGGCAAACCGACAGGCATACCGCTTCCAGGTTGCCAATTTCAAATTAGTGCAATCCGCCATTGACGTTTTCAATGCTTACTTGACCTCCCCCCATGAATCTCCGTTGAAACAGCGCAACCGCCATGAACACTCATTTAATGAAGATGCATTGCTGGTTGCCCTGATACGAGCCCTGACACCCGTTGGCCGTTGCGCACTAAGGCCCCCGACCAGAAGGAAGATCGCGACAGAGGCAATTGAGTACATTCATCAAAACCCAAACAAGCCATTGAACATGAAGGTGCTGGTAAAACAACTGCAAACCACCACTCGCAGCCTGCATCATGGTTTCGTTGAAACATTCGGCACTTCGCCGATCGCCTACATCAGAAACCTGAGACTCGCCCATGTCCGCCGAGACTTGATCCGCAACACCTGGCCTACAGTTACCGAAACAGCAATGCATTGGAATTTTCATCATCTGAGCCGATTTTCCAAGGCGTAGCAGGACGCTTATGGCGAGACGCCCTCAGAAACGTCCAGGCGTAACCGAACAATGCTGGCAGCGCCAAAAAATAACAATCAATGATTTTTAACTTACTCACTGAGTGGCCAGGATGGCTTCGGTCTACTCAAGGGGATAAGCATGCGCTATCGATTAAGTACGCTGCCACTCAAACAGAAAATCATCCTGTGCCTTGCCGCTTATTTATGTGGCGTCGCGTTGGCCTGGATGATTGACGCCTATTAACGCCGTGCATCACCACCCATAACCCGTATAAGGACCCACCTCACATGCTACTTCGAAATCTTGGCTTCGTATCGCTGCTTTCGTTACTGTCTTTTCAGGCGCTCGCCGATGACAAAGGTTTATACCTGGGCGCCGGCGTCAGCAATATTGAAACCGACAAAACCCATTTGAGCGATGACGACTCCAGCTACAAGGTTTTCGCAGGTTATCGTCTCAACAGCTATCTGGCCTTTGAGGGCGCCTTCGTGGATCTCGGCCAGTTCGAGGACAAGGAACTTGATTTTGACGGTAAATCCGTCCAGGCCAGTGCCCATGTTGGCTTTCCGGTAGGAGATCGGGTGCGTATCTTCGGCAGTGTCGGTGCACATGCCTGGGATGCGGACGGCAATGCTGCCGACGATGATACGGGCGTCGATCTGACCTACGGTGCCGGCGTTGAATGCGATGTATTTCGCAATATCGGTATCCGCGCGGAATATGAAGTACTGGAAGTCGGCAACATCAACCTGAATCAAACTACGGCCTCTGCTTTCGTTCTCTTCTAACACCCACTTCAATTGAGCGGCCATGTGGGTCGCTCAACCTTAATGTCATCGAAGGTATTGGCTTCCCACTACTGGTCGTGCCCACGCCACGGGGCTTTTCAAAGGCACTCCTGGGCCGCACGTTCGAGTCGTGATGGCCCGAATGTCGAGGCCAGCAACGTGCGTTCGTACAGGAACACCTTGCCGCCGTTCGAGACCTTGTACGCCTCGAGCACATCGTCGGCGGCGACTTTGCTCGAAACGACGATTCGATAGCTGCGCTGGGTTTGCGAGATCGTCGCGCTCAGCGCGTTTTCCTGCAGTTTCGGCAAGACACAGTGGGCGTAATCCGCCGGTGCCTTTTTCGTTTGCAGCGTCAGCGTCGGGTCATTGGGGGCCGAGGCGCACCCCGACAGCAGCAAGGGGGCGATCAGCGCCAGTCGAGTCAACATCTTCATCACAGGGTTCCACAAGCGTTTTCAATGCACGCCATGTTCCTTGTTTGCCGGCCACAACAGAACTTGTGATGGATGATGATCACTATCAGTGCAACGAATAGTAAAAGACGTCGCCTTTACTCTGCGGATTTGGCCACCGGCTTGCGCTTGAAGGCCTCGCGTCGTTCCTGGCGTTCCAGGGCATAGGCTGCACTCGGCTCGCTGACCAGCTCGTCGCGCCGCAACAATTCACCGCAATGCTCGCACAGCGGCCCCAGCCCGGCAGGCTGCCCGCAACGCTGGTGGGTGTAGCGCACGGCCAAGCCCTCCTGTGGCGACTTGCACCAGGTTTCACCCCAGGCACGTAATGCCAGGACCACGGAATAAAACGCCTGCCCCTTCGCAGTGAGGTGGTACTCGTAGCGTGGTGGCCGCTCGCTGTAGGCGCGGCGTTCGACCATTTCGTCAGCCTCCAGGCTCTTCAGGCGAGCCGCGACCATCTGCGGGGTACCGCCCGTCTGCGCCTGGATCTCATCGTAGCGATGATTGCGCATGAACAACTCGCGCAACACCAGCACGGTCCAGCGATCGCCGACGACGTCCTCGGCCCGGGCAATCGGACACAAGGTTTCAGGACTAGTCTTTTTTAGCGCCATACGGGCTTGCCTCTTTCCAAGTAACTATGATTATCATATCAACACGCTGCCAAAGCAAGCCAATGGCATCGCTCAGCCCATTTCACTGGAGCACTCATCATGTCCAACACGCCTTACCCGCTGGCTCGAACCGCCTACCTGCTGGTCGATCCCTACAACGATTTTCTGTCTGAAGGCGGCAAGATCTTCCCCCTGCTCGAACCGATCGCGCGGCAAGTCGGCCTGCTCGACAATCTGCGCACACTCGACCGAACGGTCCGCGCCCTCGACATTCCGGTGTTCATCGTACCGCACCGGCGCTGGGAACAAGGTGACTACGAGAACTGGGACCACCCAAGTCCTACTCAATGCAAGATCCAGCACATGCACCATTTCGCGCGCGGCGAATGGGGTGGTGAATGGCATCCTGATTTCGCGCCCCAGCCAGGCGATATCGTCGTCCAGGAGCATTGGGGATCGAGCGGCTTTGCCAACACCGACCTGGATTTTCGCCTGAAGCAGAAAGGCATCACCCACGTGATCATCGTCGGCCTGCTGGCCAATACCTGTATCGAGGCCACCGCCCGTTACGCTCAGGAACTGGGCTACCACGTCACCCTGGTGCGCGACGCCACCGCCGCTTTCAAACCGGAAATGATGCACGCCGCCCATGAATTGAATGGCCCGACCTTCGCCCATTCGATTGTGACGACCGAGCAACTGATCGCCACCCTCAAGCCGTGAGCACGCCCATGAAACTGACTGGAAACCTGTTACTCGGCGCCAACGAAGTCCCCGCCAGCGCGGGGACGATGAAAGCGCTCAACCCTGCCACCCATCAACTGATCGAGCCGAATTTCGCCTTCGGTGGCGCAGTCGAAGTGGACAGGGCCGCAAACCTTGCCGACGCCGCCTTTGACCACTACAGCCATACCTCGCTCGCCGAGCGTGCGGCATTGCTGGAGCGCATCGCCGACAATCTTGATGTGGTCGCCCAGCCGCTTGCGGCACGGGCCGCGCTGGAAACCGGCCTGCCCGAAGCGCAGCTGCTGGGTGAAGCGGCCAAGGCCGCCACCCAGTTCCGCCAATTCGCCGAAGTGGTGCGCAGGGGCCGCTTCCTCCAGGTGGCCATTGATCCGGCCCAACCCGAGCGCCAGCCACGCCCGCGCATGGATCATCGCCTGCAAAGTATCGCCCTCGGCCCGGTGGCGGTGTTTGGCGCAAGCAATTTCCCCATCAGCTATTCGGTGGCCGGAGGCGACACCGCCGCGGCGTTGGCGGCGGGCGCGACGGTGATCGTCAAGGCCCACAACGCACACCCGGGTGCCTCGGAAATCCAGGCACGGGCCATCTGCCAGGCGGTGCAAGACAGTGGCCTGCCTGAAGGCGTGTTCTCGATGGTGCGCGGCGCCGGCAACGCGATCGGCGAAGCCCTGGTCGATCACCCGTTGATCAAGGCGGTGACCTTCACCGGCTCCGAACAAGGCGGCATGGCGTTGTATCGCCGGGCGCAACTACGCCCTGAGCCGATCCCGGTGTTCACCGAGATGGCCAGCGTCAACCCCACGTTCATCCTGCCCCAGGCACTGGCCGAGCGTGGTGCACAGATCGGCGACGGTTTTGTCGAGCGCATGCTGGTCAACGTCGGGCAAGCGTGCCTAAAACCGGCGATCCTGATTGCCATCGCAGGGCCCGGATTCGAACCCTTGCGCGCTGCCATGATCGATCGTGTGGGGATGGCACCGGCACGTCCGATGCTGACGCCTGGCATCCACGGGTCTTACTTGAACGGTCTTGACAAGCTGCAAGGCGCCGGTGCCACGCCTGTCGCCGAAGGCTCGCCCGCTACGGGGGCGCTTGATGGCCAGGCCGCCTTGCTTGAGGTTGACGGCCAGCGTTTTCTTAGCGAAACGGCCCTGGCCCAGGAGGTATTCGGCCCGGCAGCCCTGCTGGTGAAGGTCGAGGATGAGGCGCAAATGTTCGCGGTCGCCCGTGCCCTTCGCGGTCAGCTCAGTGCCGCCATGCACCTTGAAGAGGAGGACCTGGGACTGGCCCGTCGCTTGCTGCCGATCCTGGAACGGCGCACCGGACGGATTGTCGTCAATGCCTTCGCCCACCCGCAGGAGGTGTCTTTCGCCAGCGTGCACGGCGGCCCCTTCCCGGCCTCGTCGGACAGCCGTTTTACCTCGGTGGGCATGACCTCCATCGAGCGCTTCCTTCGGCCGGTGTGCTATCAGGGCTTCCCCGATGCGCTGCTGCCGGAGGCACTGCGCGACGGCAATCCGCTTGGTGTGCCGCGCAGCGTCGAGGGTCGATAATCCAGCTCTAAGGCTGCGATACCGCGCTGTCCCGCAGGGCATGCACCTGGTTGCGTCCGTTGCGTTTCGCCTGGTACAGCCCGTCATCGGCGCGTGTCAGCAGGGTTTCCAGGTTGTCACCGGTCTGTGCGAGGGCCACACCGAAGGATGCGGTCACGGTGTCCAGCACGGTGTCGGTGCCACGCGCCTTGATGCGCAAGGACTGGACCTTCAGGCGCAGGTGCTCGGCGAAGGCGCAGGCACTGCCCAGGTCGGCGCAATCGGGCAGGACCACGCAGAACTCTTCGCCACCGTAGCGCGCGGCGAAAGCAGTGGCTGGCAACGCGCCGCGCAGCACCTGGGCGACATGCTGCAGGACTCGGTCGCCCAGCGGGTGACCGTACTGATCATTGAATTGCTTGAAGTGGTCGATATCCAGGATCACCAGGGCCACCCCGCCGGAAGCCTTGCCCAGCGCCTGCTCCAGCAGGCGGGTGAACGCCGTGCGGTTGAGCAGTTCGGTCAAGCCATCGAGGGTCGCGGCCAGTTGCGCGCGTTGCAGTTTGTCGCGCAGGGTCTTGATTTCATCCTGCGCCGAGTGCAGTTGCGCGAGGAAGTGCTCCTGCTGGCTCTGCATCAAACGGGTGCTCTGCTGCAGCTCGCTCAAGATACCCGGCAGGCGGTCGCTGGCCGGTTCGTCGAGCAGCTCCAGGCACTGCCCAAGACGGTTCTGGAACGTGAGACTGCCCTGCACGCTGCGCGAGACGTCGCGCTCCATGCCATCGACCAGGTTGATGACCTGATGCTGCTCTGCGCGGGCATCCTCGAGCTCATCACGAATGATGTACTGGCGGAACAGCCGGGTCGCAGCCTCTGGCGGGCAACCGTCGAAGTCTCTGACCACCCGGTCCAGGTGGCGAATGAGTTCCGGGTCCTGACCCTTGCTGTAGGTGTACCAGAGTGCGTAGTGCACGGGATTGGGCGGGATGTTATGGCGAACCATCAGGGGCACGGCCTGCTTGAGCAGGACCGCCGCCTCGCGGGAGTCTTCCGGATACAGCGCTAGGATATTCGCACGCGTTTCTGATGAGCTCATGTCGTCACTGTGGTCGTTTATCATTGGCGTTTCGGACTGTGCGCTGAGCATACCGATACGCCTGAAAAACGGCTATCCCGGTTTGCCTGCAATCCCGGTTTTGTTGCGATCAGCAGCCGCACACCACGGTCCCTCACAGGCCAGTGTTCCCGGTTACCCGCAAGCTGCCTGTGTGAAAAATCCTTCGGCGCGCTCTGTCAGATCGCTCTAATTCGTCAATTCCTGCCGGTAACACCGTGCTTTTCCTGGCTGCCCCAGCACACGATATCAATGTGCCATGTGCACAGGATGGAGCATAACGCTCAACTTCAATTGCTGACTGGACAAGTCGACTGAGGAATACCGGATTATGGAAAGCTGGAAAATCAGGACTCACCTTCTACTGCTGACTACCGCTTTATTACTGGGATTATTGTGCGTCGGCGGCCTTGGACTCCTGGGCATGCAATCGGCGGTGCGCAGCCTGGAAACCGTCTATCTCGATCGAGTCGTGCCCTTGCGGGACCTGAAGAAAATCGCCGACCTGTATGCAGTGAACATCGTTGATGCCACCCACAAGGCACGTAATGGCAACTTTACCAAAACGGACTCGCTGAGCCGGATCGATCAGGCACAGAAAGAAATCGATCTGACGTGGCAAGCCTACAAATCGACGCAACTGATTGCCGCAGAAACCCGCCTGATCGCGCAGATCGATCCACTGATGGCCGCCACCCGCGGTCCGTTGCAAAGTTTGCTGGGCATTCTGCGCCAGAACGACGACGTGGGTCTGGCGCGTTTCTCGATCGAGCAGTTGTACCCGCTGTTCGACCCCTTGTCGGACAAGTTTGCCGAATTGATCGAGGTTCAACTGCTGGAAGCCAGGAACCAGTTTGAGCAAAACCATATCGCCTACACCGCCAATCTCCGGCTCTGCTTGTTGATTCTCCTGTTGGCGACGCTGGCCGGCGCGGCCTATTCATGGTTCTTTTCCAGACAGCTGGGCCTGCAGCTCGGCGCCGAACCTGCTGAGCTGGCCGCTATCAGCTCGAACATCGCCCATGGAAAACTGGCTCGCACCCAGGATGATCGGCAGGAACCTTCAACCGGTGTCTTGCATTCCGTCCAGGCGATGCGTCATAGCTTGAGCGACATGATCGGCAAGATTGGCCAGGCCTCCGAACAGATCGAAGTGGCCACGCTACAACTGTCCGCGTCCTCGGAACAGGGTCTGAGCAGTGCCGCCCTGCAAAGTGAAACTGCTTCATCGATGGCCGCCACGGTGGAAGAGCTTTCCGTGAGTATCAATCACATCGCCGACAATGCCTGCCAGGCCCAGAGCACCGCGCACAAAGCCGGTGAAATCACCGACGAAGGCATGGCGGTGATGCATGCGTCTATCGAGGAAATGCAACAGATTGCCGATCTGGTGGCCCAGAGTTCGGTGGACATCGATCAACTGGCGATTCAGTCGAACAATATCAGTCTGATTGTCAGTGTGATTCGCGGCATTGCCGAGCAGACCAATCTCCTCGCCCTCAATGCCGCCATCGAAGCGGCACGCGCCGGTGAACAGGGTCGCGGCTTCGCCGTGGTCGCCGATGAGGTGCGCAGCCTTGCCGCGCGCACCGCCCAGTCCACTACGGAAATCGTGACCTTGGTCAATGCCATACAAAACGGCATGGTCAAAGCGAAGGACAGCATGGCTGCCGGTTGTGAGCGTGTGACCCAAGGCCAGAAACTGGTCGCAAGCGCCGGGCAATCCATGGGGCGGATCAAGGGGGCGCTGGATGAATCCATTGCAGCCGTGAGCTTCATTTCCCTGTCATTGCAGGAACAGCGCGCAGCGAGTGATCAGGTCGCCAGCAATGTGGAAAAAGTCGCGCAAAGCGTGGAAGAGAATGCAACGGCCCAGGGCGCAATCGTGCGAACGACCCAGGAGCTCAAGGCGATGTCCGAAAGACTGGGGACTATGTTGCAGCGGTTCAGTCTGTAGCTGACGCTCACCTGAGTTGTGTTGTGTTGTGTTGTGTTGTGTTGTGTTGGCCGAGTACATATCCATTGCTGCGGTAACGGCCACCTATGGTTTCGCCCTTACGGCGACTCCCTTTTTCAAACGCCGGAGTGCCGGCCCAGCAAAAAGGAAGCAAAAGGCTTTGCCGGTATGACTCACCCACATAGGTAACAAAACAGTTCAAGCACATAGGTAACAGTTTTTAACTGGCACTGGTCGATTCCGAGGATTTGACCATGCCGTGGCGAGAGCTCAAACCTATGGACCTGAAAGTGATGTTCATTGCCGACTATCTGTCCGGTCGACTTAATTTCAGCCACCTTCGCGAGCAAGCTCCCACATCTGAACTGAACACGCGAAATCCCAAGTAAAAAACCCGGCTGGTTAGGCCGGGTTTTTTCATTCATTCAACAACACTTCGGTCCGGCCTTGCTGCCGTAGCGAGCCTCCTGGCGTTCCCGAAAGAACGCCTCATAGTCCATCACCGGCTTGTCCGGGTGCTTGTTTTGCATGTGCTCGACGTAGTTGTCGTAATCGGGCATGCCCACCATCAGGCGCGCGGCCTGACCGAGGTATTTGCCCAGGCGACTCAGGTCATTGAACATGATCAGGCATCGGCAGCGCGTGGAACGGTGCTTCCTTGTCCGTACGTTCCTTGGTGCCCCAGGCGGCGACACCGACCTTGAGTGCGAAGAACAGGATGCTGAACACGACGAACAGGAACAGCGCGGTCAACGTGGCGTTGGTGTAGGCGTTGAAGATCACGTGCTGCATCTGGTCAATGCTCTTGGCCGGGGCCAGCACCTGACCATTGGCCAACGCATCGCTGTACTTCTTCGCCAGGGCCAGGAAGCCGATGGCCGGGTTGGCGTCGAACAACTTGATGAAGCCGGCGGTGGTGGTGCAGATCAGCAACCACACGGCGGGCAGCAAGGTGACCCAAACGTAGCGCTGGCGTTTCATCTTGATCAGCACCACGGTGCCGAGCATCAGCGCGATACCGGCCAGCATCTGGTTGGAAATGCCGAACAGCGGCCACAAGGTGTTGATGCCGCCCAGCGGATCGATCACGCCCTGGTACAGCAGGTAGCCCCACATGGCCACGCAGCCGGCGGTGGCGATCAGGTTGGCGGTCCAGGACTCGGTGCGCTTGAGCGATGGCACGAAGGAGCCGAGCAAATCCTGAAGCATGAAACGCCCGGCGCGAGTACCGGCGTCCACCGCGGTCAGGATGAACAGCGCTTCGAACAGGATCGCGAAGTGGTACCAGAACGCCATGGTGTTTTCACCCGGCAGCACGTGGTGCAGGATCTGCGCGATACCCACGGCCAGGGTCGGCGCACCGCCGGCACGGGCCAGGATGGTGGTTTCACCGATGTCCTTGGCCACCGCTTGCAGGGCTTCGGGAGTAATCGCAAAGCCCCAGCTGCTGACGGTCTGAGCAACCGAAACCGCATCGGAACCCACAATGGCCGCAGGGCTGTTCATGGCGAAGTACACGCCCGGATCGATCACCGAGGCAGCCACCATGGCCATGATCGCCACGAAGGATTCCATCAGCATGCCGCCGTAACCGATATACCGGGCATGACCTTCACTGGCGAGCAATTTTGGCGTGGTGCCAGAAGCGATCAGCGAGTGGAAACCCGATACCGCGCCACAGGCGATGGTGATGAACAGGAACGGGAACATACCGCCCTTCCACACCGGTCCCGTGCCATCGACGAATTGGGTCAGTGCCGGCATTCTCAGCTCGGGCATGGTCACCAGGATACCGATGGCCAAGGCGACGATGGTGCCGATTTTCAGGAACGTGGAGAGGTAATCACGGGGTGCCAGGATCAGCCAGACCGGCAGAACGGCAGCCACGAAACCGTAACCGATCAGCATCCAGGTGATCTGCACGCCGGTGAAGGTAAAGGCCTTGGCCCACACCGGGTCAGCGGCAATCTGCCCGCCCAGCCAGATCGAACCCAGCAGCAGTAACACGCCGATGATCGAGATTTCCCCGATGCGCCCTGGACGGATGTAGCGCATGTAGATGCCCATGAACATCGCGATCGGGATGGTCGCCATCACCGTGAACATGCCCCACGGGCTCTCGGCCAGGGCCTTGACCACGATCAGCGCCAGCACCGCGAGGATGATGATCATGATCAGGAAGCAGCCGAACAGCGCAATGGTCCCGGGGATGCGGCCCATTTCTTCGCGGACCATGTCGCCCAGCGAACGACCATTACGGCGGGTGGACATGAACAGGACCATGAAGTCCTGCACGGCACCGGCCAGCACCACGCCGGCAATCAGCCACAGCGTGCCAGGCAGGTAGCCCATCTGCGCCGCCAATACCGGACCGACCAGCGGTCCCGCGCCGGCGATGGCCGCGAAGTGGTGACCGAAGAGTACATGCTTGTTGGTCGGCACGAAGTCCAGACCATCGTTGTTGAGCACAGCGGGCGTGGCGCGATTGGGGTCCAGTTGCATCACTTTGTTGGCGATGAACAGGCCGTAGTAGCGGTATGCAACGAGGTAGATGGCGACGGCTGCAACGACGATCCACAGGGCGTTGATCGCTTCGCCGCGGCGCAGGGCCACGACACTCAGCGCAATCGCTCCCAGGACAGCCACGGCAAACCAGGCGAGGTGTTTAGCCAGACGGGGCATAGAGGGTCTCCTGCCGACAGCTCGTGACTGCGGCGGTAATTTTTATAATTGTGTCCGCTGTGCGGAGCTGGGCCAATATCCGCGCATGTCGTCCACAAATAAATCCGCGTTACTACGTACGCGCCGTCTACGTAGTTCTACGTAGAACACACTGATCTGCTATTGAAAATTCGGCCCCTTGTGGGAGCGAGCCTGCTCGCGAAAGCGATCCGTCAGACGACATGGATGTTGAATGACCGATTGTTTTCGCGAGCAGGCTCGCTCCCACAGGGGATTGCGTTTCAATGGGCGGGCATCCCCGCCATCAGTCATTCCGTCCAGCAACGCTACAGTCCTGGGGTATCTTTGGCATATGATGCCGGCCCCTCGCGCGGGCAGGAGCAACCATGCAGCTCAAACACAAGATCGTCGCCCTCGGCATTTTGCCGCTGGTGCTGGCCATTGCGGTCATTTGCGCACTGGTGATTTCCCTCAATCGCCAGCTGGGTGATCAACAGGCGCAGCTGATCGAAGACAGCATCCTGATGAGCAAGCGCGCGGAACTGAAAAACTACGTCGAAATGGCGAAAAGCCTGATCGAGCCGCTGTACGACAATGGCCAGGGTGACGCACGCGCCCAGCAACAGGTGCTGGAGGAACTGCGCAAGCTCAGCTTTGGCATCAATGGCTATTTCTTCGTCTACGACCATGAAGGTCGCAGCCTGATGCACGCGCGCCAGTCGGAGCTGGTGGGCAAATACCTGTGGGACATGAAAGACCCACACGGCCTGCCGGTGATCCAGGCGCTGCTCAAGAGTGCGCAATCGGGCGAAGGTTTCCAACGCTACGCCTGGAACAAACCCTCCTCCGGCCAGGTGACCGACAAACTGGCCTACGTGGTCATGCTCGATCGCTGGGGCTGGATGCTCGGTACAGGCATTTACCTTGAAGATGTCGAGCGCGCCACCCAGCAAGCCCGAGCCGAAGTGGCCCAGGGCATCCGCAAGACCATGATGGCGATTGCGGTGGTTGCGCTGGTGGCAGTGCTGTTTGTCTTCGCCACCGGCATGACCCTCAATGTCAGCGAACATCGCTTGGCGGACAAGAAACTGCAGCGCCTGACCCAGCGGATTGTCAGCCTGCAGGAGGAGGAGCGCTCGAGGGTGTCCCGCGAGCTGCACGACGGCATCAGCCAGGTGCTGGTCTCGATCAAGTTTCAGTTCGAACTCGCCAGCCACTTGCTGGAAAGCGGGCAAACCCACGACAAGGGCTTGGGCGCGTTGAGGGATGCCACCGCGCGCCTGGGTGATGCGATCGGCGAAGTGCGCAGCCTCTCCCACGACTTGCGCTCATCGTTGCTCGATACCCTCGGCCTGTCGGCGGCAATCGGTCAACTGGCCGCTGAGTTCGAACAGCGTAGCGGCCTTACCGTGACCTATGACGACAATGAGTTCGACTGCCAACTGGTCGACGGCGCAGCAGTCTCGTTGTTTCGCATCGTCCAGGAAGGCCTGACCAATATCGAGCGCCACGCCCGGGCCAGGCACGTATCCATTACGCTGCGCGGCTGCGAACAATCGGTGCGGCTGACGGTGGTCGACGACGGAGTTGGTTTCAACGTCGCCCAGGTCGAACGTCGCCACGTCGGCATTGGCTTGCGTAATATTCGTGAACGCGTCGAACATTTTGGTGGCCGCTTCGAACTGATCTCGACGCCCGGACGCAGTGAGCTGGATGTTCTGCTACCGATGAAGCTGCCCGCCAGCAAACGCTGATGCCCCAAAATCAAGAGTGAAGCCTGCAATGAACCTGCCCTCCCCGATCCGCGTCGCCTTGGTCGACGATCACGCCCTGGTCCGCGACGGAATAAAGGCGCTGCTGTCCGTCATGGCCCCCCTGGAAGTGGTGGGCGAAGCCGAAAGTGGCGCCGAGGCCATCGAGATGGTCGGGCGCTGCCAGCCCGACCTGCTGCTGGTCGACATCAGCCTGCCGGACATCAACGGCCTGGAACTGACCCGCGTGCTGCGCAGCCAGTACCCGTCGCTAAAGGTATTGGTGCTGAGCATGTACGACAACTATGAGTACGTGAGTGAATCACTGCGCTCGGGCGCCAGCGGCTACGTGTTGAAAAATGCCCCATCACGGGAAATCATCGCGGCCATCGAAGCCATCTCCAGCGGGGGGACCTTCTACAGCGCCGACATCGCCCAGCGACTGATCGCTGACAAAAACACCGACAACGAACTGACCCCCCGTGAAAGCCAGGTTTTGTCGAAGATGGCGCAAGGGCTGAACAACAAGGAAATGGCGCGGGAACTGGATATCAGCGTGCGCACGGTGGAGACGCACCGCTTGAGCATTCGGCGCAAGCTCAACATCGACAAACCGGCGGCGCTGGTCAAATACGCGATCGATCACGGACTTATTTCGCGTTAACGATCATTGACTGCGTCAATAGTCACCATTAACTCAATGAAGTTCTCTTAAAAACTCCACGGCGTAACATCAGCTCCATACCAACCAACAACACCCCGGAGCACACGATCATGAAACGCCAAACCCTCCTCAGCATCGCTTTCTCGCTTTTCGTAGTTAACGCTTTTGCCGCTACCTCTGTTCAGCCTGTCGTGGCTGAAGGTGGCTCGGATCGTCTGATTGAAAGCCGGGTGGCCGAGGGTGGTTCGGATCGCTTGATCGAGAATCGTGTGGCCGCCGATGGTTCGGATCGTTTGCAAGGCAACACCGTCGCCGCCGATGGCTCTGACCGCCTGCAAGGCAACACCGTCGCCGCCGATGGCTCCGACCGCCTGCAAGGCAACACCGTCGCTGCCGATGGCTCGGATCGCCTGCAAGGCAACACTGTCGCCGCCGATGGCTCTGACCGCCTGCAAGGCAACACCGTCGCCTGAACCCATCGCTTCACCGCACCCACAAAAAGCCCGGCCTGATCAGCCGGGCTTTTTTATGCCTGCACCTGGGCTCACAACTTGGCAATCGACACTTCGGTGGATTTCACGAAGGCAATCACTTCACTCCCCACCTTCAATTCAAGGTCGCGCACCGAACGAGTGGTAATCACCGAGGTGACGATGCCCGATGCCGTTTGCACGTCGATTTCCGAGACCACTTCGCCTTCCAGTATTTCCTTGATGACGCCCTTGAACTGATTGCGGACGTTGATCGCTTTGATGGTCATGTTGAGGCTTCCTGTCTGGTGTCTTGCCCTTGTGAATGAAGGGGCAGGCCTCCAAGGTGCACTGGCTTCGAATGATTTAAAAGGAATATATAATTATCTATTTATATCCTTTATGAATATCAATCTCACCCAACGCCTGGACTGAACCGGATTGACTCTGTAGGAGCGAGCATGCTCGCGAGAAACCAGAGAGCACCGCGGGGCATCAGGTTTCCCGCGTCATCGTTGACGTCCATCGTCGGAACGCCGCCCGGACCATACTCGCTCCTACAATGACACCAAATTTCAGGCAAAAAAAATCCCGGGCAGCTGATGGACGCCCGGGACTTAAAAATGCATAAACCGTGGTGGTGAACGCGGGGCGGATATTACGCAATGTTTCGCCCTGTAACAAGATATTTTGATTAACCGTATAGTTACTAAAATCTCTAACCTGTTAAATATCCAGATATTTTTTACGGTTAACCTCGAAACAACCTTAACTACAGGAACCAGCGATACTCCCGTGCACTGATGTCGTTCAGGAACGCCAGGTGGTCCTGGCGCTTGTTCTCGCAGTACACATCGACGAATTCCGCGCCCAAACCTTCTCGCAGTTTTTGATGGCCTTGCATGGCTCGCACGGCCTCGAGCATTTCCAGCGGAAAGTCGATGCCGCTGTTGCGGTCGTCGTTGAGTGGGGCGATCGGCTCGCGCTCCTGTTCAAGGCCTTGTTCCAGGCCCACCAGGATCGCGGCGAGCACCAGATACGGGTTGGCATCGGCGCCAGCGAGGCGATGTTCGACCCGCAGGTTCCTGGCGTCAGACTCCGGCACCCGCAGGCATGCGTCTCGATCCTCGAAACCCCAACTGGCGCGCGAGGCGACGTTCACCGTGGCGCTCAAGCGGCGCATCGCGTTGTGGTTTGGCGCGAAAATCGGCATGCAGTGCGGCAACACATCCAGGCAACCGGCCACCGCATGGCGCAACGCGCGTTGCCCGTTCGCCGCCAGCAGGTTGTTGCCGGCCTTGTCGTAAAGGCTCACGTGCACATGCATGCCGCTGCCGGGGTGCTGCAGGTAAGGCTTGGCCATGAAACTGGCGCGGTAGTTGTGCTTGAGTGCCACGCCTCGCGTGCTGCGGCAGAACAACGCAGCCCAGTCGGCAGCGCGCAGACCATCGTCCAGATGACCGAAATTGATCTCGAACTGACCGGGGCCCAATTCGGCGGTGATCACCGTGGCATCGATGCCTTGTGCACGTGCGGTCTCGACCATTTCGTCGAGCACCGGGGCAAATCGCGAGAGGCGTTCGATGTGCATGTTCGGCTGATCGTCCGCATCGCCGGTCAGCGGGTCGCGAGCAAACTGCGGCAAGCCATCGCGCAACTGACTGTCGAACAGGTAGAACTCCAGCTCAAACGCCACCACCGGAAAAATGCCTTTGCGGCCAAGCCGCGCCAACACCTGCGCCAGGACTTCACGGGGTTCGAACACGATCGGTTTTTCCGTGCCATCGGAGGTGATCAGCATCTGCCCCAGCGGTTGCTTCTCCCAACTCACCAACTTGAGCGTGCCCGGTACCAGGCGACGCAGCGCGTCCGGATCGCCATCGTTGAAGCAGTAGTCGCCAAT
This sequence comes from Pseudomonas sp. V98_8, assembly GCF_029967975.1. Taxonomy (NCBI): domain Bacteria; kingdom Pseudomonadati; phylum Pseudomonadota; class Gammaproteobacteria; order Pseudomonadales; family Pseudomonadaceae; genus Pseudomonas; species Pseudomonas sp. V98_8. Next base: position 21,295 of record NZ_JASCAE010000041.1, on the reverse strand, counting down.
CTTGAACAGCCCGCCCTGGGTGCCGAGTAACACGCAGTTTTGCGGCAACTTGAGGGCGCTGCCAGCGGCGACTTTTTCGAGCATTTCAATCGGGTAGCGCTTGCCGTAGAAATGCCCCGGAATGTCCAGGGATATCAGGTCGACGAAGCGCACATCGGGGTAGCGCTGGCGAAACCCACGCACTTCGGCCAACAGATCAGAGCACACAGCATCCATCGTTTTGTTCCTTGTTGTTTTTATCAGGTGTAGACCCAAAGTACGCGGGTCATTTGGTCTGAGAGGTTGCCGTAGCGGCAGTGGGCATGACTGGCCAGTTGAAAACTGTCGCCAGCGTGCAGGGTCACCGGTTCGTTCTGGTCGAGCCACAGGGTCAGTTCCCCTTCCAGCACATAGCCGCCCTGCTCCGAGCTGTCCTTCATGTGCCGGTCGCCGCTGCTGGCACCGGGCTCCAGCTGGCTTTCGAGCATGGAAAAGGACGCACGCATCTTTGGCGAGACCATGATGTCGGTGATGCCATCGGCGTAATACAACGTGCGGCGCTCATCCGGCCGGGTCACCCACGGCAGGGCCATGGGTTTGGGCAGGCTATAGAAATAGGTGGTCGGCACGCCGAGGGTCTCGCTGATGGCGGTCAGGTCCGCCACCGTCGGGCGGGACAAGCCGCGTTCGACCTGGGATAGAAAACCCACGGAGCGTCCGATCTTGTCGGCCAGATCCTTCAAGGTGTACTTCTTGTGCTTGCGCAGGTCCTGGATCAGGATCGCCAACGCCGAAATCTCTTCTTGCATGTCCATCTAAAGGCTTCCAGAAGTGGCCGATTCAAATGCTGTCGCGCAGCCTGTACCAGGCTTTGCCGATGGCTTCCAGCGGTGCTGCCATGTATTTACCGCCGGGAAAACTGGGGTTGGTCAAACCCTGGTACAGCGCCAGCTCATCCGGCTGGCCGAGAATAGCGTCAGACACCGCCCGTGCCCCAGCCAGGGTCGGCAGAACGCCGTGCCCGGAATAGCCCTGCAACCAATACAAGTCACCGCGTCGACCGATGTCGGGCGTGCGTTTGAGCGTCAGGTCGATGTGACCGCCCCAGGCAAAATCCAATTCAATGCCTTTCAATTGCGGGAACACCCTTTCCAGGCACGGCCGTGTGGCGCCGGCGATGTCCTTGGGCATGCCCCCCAGATAGGTGCAACCGCCGCCGAACAGCAGCCGGTTGTCTGGCGTGCGGCGGAAATAGTCGAGCACGAACTGGTTGTCGGTGACACAGACATTGCTGGGTAGCAGCGCCGTTGCCTGGGCCTCGGACATCGGCGCCGTGGCCACCTGATAGGTACCAACGGGCAGTACGCAACTCGATAGCTGCGGATCAAGCCGGTCAAGATAGGCATTGCAGGCCAAGACCAACACATCGGCGCGAATACGTCCGCGTTCAGTCGTCACCACGTAGCCGTTTGCGTCCTCGCGATAATTCAACGCCATACTTTGTTCGTGAATCACACCACCGGCCTGCTCGATCGCGGCGGCCAGTCCCAGTGCCAGTTTCAGCGGGTTCAAATGCCCACCTTCGGGGTCGTACAAACCGGCCTGGTAACGCTCGCTGGCCACCCATTCGGGCAACTGGGCGCGCTCGATGAAGCGCAAACCGTCATGTCCCCATTTGTGGCTGGCCTCGTGCTGCCATTGGGTCAACAGGCTGACCCGCCGAGGCATCACCGAAGTCCAGAGGTGTCCGGGCCGGTAGTCGCAATCGAAACCATGGCGCCGGGGCAATTCGCGCATCTCTTTTGCCGCCCAGCGCATGCCGTCCCACAAGCGCCGCGCTCGCTCATGGCCCAGTGCGGCTTCCAGCGGAGGCATGTCGCAGGACCAACCGAGAATCGCCTGGCCGCCATTACGTCCCGACGCGGCCCAGGCGACCCGGCTGGCCTCCAGCAGTGTCACGCGCTTGCCGGCCAGGGCCAGACGCAGTGCGGTGTGCAAACCGCTGAAGCCGGCACCGATGATCAGCACGTCGGTGTCCTGCTCGCCCTCCAACGCCGCTCGATTGACCAGGCGATCGGCGCATGTATGGGCGTAATAGCTGGCGACATGTTGGGTTGATTGCTGAAACATACCGGCTCCATGAAATTTTATAGTTTTAATTTCATGAAAAAATACATGTTAAATTTCATGCGTGCAAGCGGTGTGGCCAGAGTGGTTGTGAGGAGCCTGACGCCCCGCGGTGTTCTCGGGTTTTTCGCGAGCATGCTCGCTCCTCCAGGGCACGTCGGGTTGCCCAATAAAATTCCCACTAGTTAAAAAACTTTCACAAAACCTCTGGACGCGCCGCCTGCATTTCCCCTATAAAGCCTACAACAGGAATATTTTATTCCTGACAAGAAACCGCGCTCATGGAATGAGCCTCGCTGTCCGCTGACATTTTTTCGCTATGCGATGAGCTGCCGCCATCATCCCGAGGACGTGTCATGCAACACGAAAAAAACCATTTCATCATCAAGATCACCTGTCCCGCGGTGTCCGGCATTGTCGCGGCCGTCACCACCTACCTGGCGGACAACAGTTGCTACATCGGGGAGATGGCGCAATTCGACGACGATTTCAGCGGGCGCTTTTTCATGCGCGCGGTGTTTCGTTTCAACGATGGCCACGCAGGGGATATCCAGCAGATCAAGGACGGTTTCAGTGACGTCGCCCAGGCCTTCGACATGCACTGGGAACTGCATGACACCCGCGAACCGATGCGCGTGCTGCTGATGGTGAGCAAGTTCGACCACTGCCTGACCGACCTGCTCTACCGCTACCACAAGGGCGAGATGGACATGACCATCACCGCCATCGTCTCCAACCACCTCGACCTGCGGCCCATGGCCGAGCGCGAGGGCATTCGCTTCATCTACTTGCCAGTCACCAAGGACACCAAGGCCCGCCAGGAAGCCGAGCTGATGAAGGTGGTCGACGACACTGGCACCGAGCTGGTGGTACTGGCGCGCTACATGCAGATCCTCTCCGACGACCTGTGCCGGCAACTGTCCGGTCGGGCAATCAACATCCACCATTCGTTCCTGCCCGGTTTCAAGGGCGCCAAGCCGTATCACCAGGCGTACCAGCGCGGCGTGAAGCTGATCGGCGCCACCGCCCACTATGTCACCAGCGATCTGGATGAGGGCCCGATCATCGAACAGGAGGTGCAGCGCGTCGATCACGTCTACCTGCCGGATGACCTCGTGGCCACCGGGCGTGACACCGAGACCGTGGCCCTGTCCAAGGCGGTCAAGTACCACCTGGAGCATCGGGTTTTCCTCAACCAGGACAGAACGGTGATCTTCCGGTGAACACACCCCGATTGATTGACGGCAAAGCCGCCGCCGCCCGGGTGCTGATCGAGGTTCGCAAGGACGTCGAGCGCCTGCGCGCGCAAGACATCCAGCCGGCCCTGGCGGTGATCCTGGTCGGCAGCGACCCGGCCAGCCAAGTGTATGTGCGCAACAAGATTCTGCGCGCAGAAGAGGTCGGCATCCGCTCCCTGGAACATCGGCTGGGCACAGACACCAGCACCGAACAGTTGCTCGACCTGATCGCCAGGCTGAATGCCGATGGCTCGATCCACGGCATTCTCCTGCAATTGCCGCTACCCGCCCAGGTCGATGAACTGCGGGCACTGCAGGCGATCGATCCTGGCAAGGACGTCGACGGTTTCCACAGCGAAAACGTGGGGGGCCTCAGCCAGGGGCGCCCGGTACTCGCGCCCTGCACACCCAGTGGCTGCCTGTACCTGCTGGAGCAGACCTGCGGCGATCTGCGCGGCAAGCATGCAGTGGTGATCGGCCGATCGAACATCGTCGGCAAACCCATGGCGGCGCTATTGCTCAAGGCCGACTGCTCGGTGACGGTCTTGCATTCACACAGCCCCGATCCGCAGGCGCTCTGCCGTCAGGCAGACATCGTGATTGCCGCCGTGGGTCGTCCGCGATTGATCGATGCCAGTTGGCTCAAGCCAGGTGCAGTGGTGATCGATGTCGGCATCAATCGTATCGACGACGCCGGTCGCAGCCGCCTGGTCGGCGATGTCGACTTCGACAGCGCCCTGCCCCGGGTCGCGGCGATCACCCCGGTACCCGGTGGTGTCGGACCGATGACCATTGCCTTCCTGATGAAAAACACCGTGACCGCAGCCCTTATGCAACAGCACAGCCTATCGGAGGCCGTATGCCATTCAATCTCTTGAAGTACGGGCTGAGTTCCGAGTACCCGGTGGAAGTGGACCTGCCGCCGCCGCGTGAATTGAAATCAAGCTATGACGTGGTGATCATCGGTGCCGGTGGCCATGGCCTGGCCACCGCTTATTACCTCGCCAGGTATCACGGCATTACCAACATCGCCGTGCTGGAGAAGTCCTACCTGGGCGGTGGCAACACCGCGCGCAATACCGCAGTCATTCGCTCCAACTACCTCACCAGCGAAGGCGTGCGTTTCTATGCCGAATCGGTGCGGATGTTCCAGGGCCTGTCCAACGAATTCGACTTCAACATCATGTACTCCGAACGCGGCCAACTGACCCTGGCCCACACCGATGCCACCGTGCGATCGTTCCGCCAACGGGCCGAGGTCAACAAGCACTTCGGCGGTCGCACTGAAATGATCGACCGCCAGCAGATCCGCGAACTGGTGCCCAGCCTCAACCTCGACCCCGGCCACCTGCCGGTGATCGCCGGCCTCTGGCACATCGACGGCGCCACCGCGCGCCACGATGCCGTGGCCTGGGGCTACGCCAAGCAAGCGGCCAAGCGCGGGGTGGAAATCCATCAGCTCACCGAGGTGCAGGACCTGATCATCGAGAATGGCGCCATCACCGCCGTGAAGACCAACCGCGGCACCATCAAGTGCGGCTGCACGGTGCAGGCGATTGCCGGGCACAGCTCACTGCTGATGGCCAAGGCCGGGATTCGTTCGCCGATCCAGACCTTCCCGCTGCAAGCCATGGTCACCCAGCCCTTCAAACCCTTCCTCGATCCGCTGGTGAGTTCGTCGGCGCTGCACTGCTACGTGCAACAGACCAGCCGCGGCGAAGTGGTGTTCGGCGGCGGCTCCGATCCGTACCCGCTGTTCAACACCCGATCGACCCTGGACCTGAAGGAAAGCCTGCTGGCCCACGCCATCGAAATGTTCCCGTTCCTGGCCAACGCCAAGCTGATGCGCCAGTGGGCCGGGATCACCGACATGACGCCGGACTACAGCCCGATCATGGGCCTGTCGCCGGTGAAGAATTACTACCTGGACGCCGGTTGGGGCACCTGGGGCTTCAAGGCCACGCCTGTCTGCGGCAAGACCATGGCTGAACTGGTGGCCAGCGGCGGCAAGGTGCCGGAGTTGATCAAGCCCTTCGGCCTGGAGCGCTTCTCGACCTTCCGGCAAGTCAACGAAATGGGCGCCACGGCGGCCAGTCACTGAGGCAGAGCGGACCATGAAAATCATCAATTGCCCGCTCAACGGGCCACGCAATATCAGCGAATTCACTTATGGCGGCGAATTCAAGCCGATGCCCGATGCACTGCGCTGCAGCGATGCCGAGTGGGCCGACTACGTGTTCAACACCGACAACCTCGCCGGCGTGGTGCGCGAATGGTGGATGCACACGCCGTCGAGCTACTGGTTTCTCGCCGAACGCCACACCGTCACCGACGACATCCTGCGCACTTTCGACCCTAAAGAACTTTTCACTGCCCGCGTCGACTTCAACGCCGCCAAGGAGATCGCCGGATGAACCGCCTACCCGCCCCGATGGGCCTGCTGATCGACCGTAACCAGCCGCTCGATTTCAGTTTCGACGGCCAACCCTATCAGGGCTTGCAGGGCGACAGCATCGCCAGCGCCCTGCTCGCCAACGGACGCTTCCTGATTTCCCGCTCGTTCAAGTACCACCGCCCACGTGGCCCGTTGACCATGGCCGGGCAGGACGCCAACAGCCTGGTGCAATTGCCCCGGGAACCCAACGTACTGGCCGATGCCCATGCGCTGGTTGCCGGCTTGCAGGTGACGGCACAGAACGTCAACGGCTCGCTGGACAACGACCGGGATGCTTATCTGGGCAAGTTCTCCAGATTCATGCCGGTGGGCTTCTATTACCGCTCGTTCTACAAGCCCCGGGGCATGTGGAAAGTCTGGGAACCGATCATTCGCAAGAAGGCCGGCCTGGGCGTACTCGACCTGACGTTCAAGCCCGAGTACTACGACAAGGCCTACCTGTTCACCGACCTGGCCGTGGTGGGCGCCGGTCCCGCCGGACTGCACGCGGCCCTGACCGCGGCCAATGCCGGGGCCAAGGTATTGCTCATCGAGCAACAGCCGGTCCTCGGCGGTTCGCTGACCTATGCCCGCTTCGACATCGCCGGCATTCGCGCCGACGCCTTGCGCCGCGAACTGCTCGCGGCGGTGCAACAGCACGCCAATATTCGCATCCTCACCGAGGCGACCTGCAACGCCTGGTTCGCCGACAATTACCTACCGGTGATTCAAGGAAAACGCATGTACAAGGTGCGCGCCCGACAGTGCCTGGTGTGCAGTGGGGCGTTCGACCAGCCGGTAGTGTTTCGCAACAACGACTTGCCCGGCGTGATGCTGACCAGCGCCGCGCAGCGCCTGATGAAGCTGTACGCGGTAAAGCCGGGCAAGCGCGCGGTGGTGCTGACCGGCAACGATGACGGTTACCTCGCCGCGCTGGACTTGTTTGATCAAGGCGTGGAAGTCGCCGCGGTGGTGGACATGCGCCAAGGCCCGGGCGACGTGGCCCTACTGGGCGCGCTGGCGCAACGCAAGATTGCCTGCCAACTCAAGAGTACCGTGTATGAAGCGCTGCATGAAAAAGGCCTGCGCCATGTCAATGGCGTCGACGTGCGCAAGATCACCGCCCAGGGCCAGGTCGCCGAGAGCGGGCAACGCCTGGATTGTGACCTGTTGTGCATGTCCGCCGGCTATATGCCGGTCTATCAACTGCTGTGCCAGGCGGGTGGCAAGCTGGCCTACGACGATCAGCGCGCCGAATTCACCCTCAGCGGACTGCCGCAGAACCTTGCGGTCGCGGGCTCGGTCAATGGCCGTCACCGCCTCGACAACGTGATCGCCGACGGCGTCAACGCCGGTGCCGACGCCGCCGCTGCGCTGGGGCTGGCAGTCGGTGTGCACCGGGCGCCCTTGGGCAGCGAGGTGCGGGTCAACTTCAACTGGCCGATCTTCCCCCACCCCAAAGGCAAGGATTTCGTCGATTTCGACGAGGACCTGCAAGTGGCGGATATCGTCATTGCCACGCGCATCGGTTATCGCGACGTGCAACTGGTCAAGCGTTATTCCACCGTGGGCATGGGCCCCTCGCAAGGGCGTCACTCGGCCCTGCCGACCGCGCGCCTGGTGGCCTGGGCGACCCAGCGCAACATCAGCGAAACCGGCGTGACCACCGCGCGCCCGCCCTTTGTCGCGGAAAAACTGGCCCACGTGGCCGGTCGCGCGTTCGATCCGTATCGACAGACACCCATGCATGCCCGGCACCTGCAAGCCGGCGCGAAGATGATGCCGGCAGGTATCTGGCAGCGTCCGGCCTACTACGGCAATGCCCGGGACCGCGAGGCATGCATGCAGGCCGAAGCGCTGCATGTGCGCAACAAGGTCGGGATCATCGACGTCTCGACCTTGGGCGGCCTGGATGTGCGCGGCCCGGACGCCGCCGAACTGCTCAACCGGATGTACACCTTCGCCTTCCTCAAGCAGCCGATCGGTCGCTCCCGTTATGCGCTGATGACCAATGAACAGGGGGTGGTGATCGACGATGGCGTGTGCGCGCGTTTCGCCGACAATCACTTCTACGTCACCGCCACCACCAGCGGCGTGGATCGCATCTACCAGCAGATGCTCAAGTGGAACGCGCAATGGCGCCTGGACGTGGATGTCGCCAACGTCACGGCGGCGATCTGTGCAGTCAATGTCGCCGGTCCCGACTCGCGCAAAGTGCTGGAGAAGGTCTGCACCGACCTCAACCTTAGCGCTCAAGCGTTTCCCTACCTGGGCGTGCGTCAAGGCACCGTGGCCGGGATCAAGGCTCGGCTGTTGCGAGTCGGTTTTGTCGGCGAACTGGGTTATGAAATCCACGTGCCGGCGCGCCATGGCCTCACGCTGTGGGACGCGCTGATGGAAGCCGGCAAGGCCCATGACATTCGCCCTTTCGGCGTGGAGACCCAGCGTTTGCTGCGCCTGGAAAAAGGCCATGTGATCATCAGCCAGGACACCGATGGCATGACCCATCCCATGGAAATCGACATGGGCTGGGCCGTCAATCGCAACAAGCCGTTCTTCGTCGGGCGGCGCTCGGTGGACATCCTCGAAGCCCAGCCGCAAACACGCAAATTGGTGGGTTTCACCTTGCCCAAGGGCAGCGAGCAACCGCTGGAAGGTCATCTGGTGCTCAACGGCCCGGACATCAGCGGCAACGTCACGTCCTGCGAGTACTCGGCGAGCCTGGGCAAGATCATTGGCCTGGCGTACGCCGGCATCGACCAAAGCACACCGGGGCAACGGATTGCCATCCGTGTCGAAGGTGGGCGCGTGGTCCATGCCGATGTGGTGCCGTTACCCTTTTTCGACCCTTCCAACCTGCGCCAGGAGCTTTGAGCCATGACCAGCCTGAGACAACAACACAGCGCCGGGCAGCCGGCCCTTGCCCTCCTGCCCACCTGTGCGCTGACGGACCTGACCGACCTGCCCCGGGTCGGATTTCGCGGTGCCGACAGTGCGCCCTATTTGCAGCGTCGGGGCTTCGTGCTGCCGGACGCGCCCAACCACGCCGTCACCCAGGTTGACGGCAGCTACGCCGTGCGTCTGTCCCAGACCGAATACCTGCTGCTGGGCAGTGCGCAAGACCAGGGCCAACGCATCGCCGACGAAGAGGCCCGCTGGGAGTTGGACCATCAAGCCAACTACCTGCTGCCACGCCAGGACAGCCATGCCTGGTTCCAGCTGAGCGGTGAACAATTGCCCGAGGTCATGGCCAAACTCTGCGGCGTCGACATGGCCCCCCAGGTGTTCGGCCCCGGTGCCGTGGCGCAAACCTCGGCGGCGCGCATCAACGTGATCGTGATCAACGCCACGTCGGCGCAACAGCCGCGCTTGTTCATACTCTGCGACCGGGCATCGAAGGCTTACTTTCACGAGGCGTTGCTGGATGCGATGCAAGCGTTTTAGGGGTTACCTGACGATGGTGAACCACGCTCCTGCAGGGACCGGGTACATCAGCAATAAACGGGGCCGCTGTCAGACCGCAAATAGAGCGTTCGCATTCCCCTGTAGGAGCTGCCGCAGGCTGCGATCTTTTGATCTTGCTTTCAAAAATCAAAGTCAAAAGATCGCAGCCTGCGGCAGCTCCTACAGGTGCGGGGAGTCAGGTGGCCCGCGTTAGCTCGCTCCTACCTGAAAAAATGACTGGGGGTCTTGCCGAACTGTTTCTTGAACATGCTGGTGAAGGCACTGGGGCTGTCGTAGCCCAGTTCCCCGGCGATGTCGATGATCTTCTCGCCCACGGCGATGCGCTCCAGGGCCAGCAGCAACCGCGCCTGCTGGCGCCATTGGCCGAAGGTCATCCCGGTGTCCTTGCGGAACAGGCGCTGGATGGTTTTCTCGTCGAGGTCCAGGCGTGCGCTCCAGTGCGCCAGGGTCGAGCCATCGCCGGGATCGCGTTGCAACGCTGAACACACCACCTTGATCCGTGGGTCCGAGGGCTGAGGCAGGTGAAGCGGCAAGGTGGGCAAGATCCTCAGTTCATCGAGGATCAGGCGCATCACCCGAGCTTCGCGCGAGTCCGCGTCGTAGGGTGCGGTGATAGCCACCGAGACCTTGATCAACTCACTGAGCAACGCCGAAATACTCACCGCCCTGGGTTCGTTGGGCATGTCCGCAAACGCCTCGGGACGCACGAACAGGCTGCGCATCTTCAACGGACCGACGCAGCGAATCGAGTGAACGTGCCTGCTCGGCATCCATATCCCGCGACTGGGCGGCACCGTCCACTGGCTCAATCCCGAGTGCACCACCATCACGCCTTCGATGGCGTAGATCAATTGGTGAGCCTGATGGGAATGCGCTTCGATCACCCAGTTTTCCGGGTAGTCGGTAGCGCTGCTGCTCACATCGCAGGATCGGTCGTCGATCTCTCTGAGGAATTCTTCCAGCGACTTGATCATGATGCCCTTTTTGCGATAGTCGATTCCCGAATTGCGTGAGACAGGCAGTCGGGCGGTCCCTAGGATAACGCCGAACCCTGAAATGGGCAGCGCTTTTGTGCCTGGCACCGAGCCCCGTCTTACGTTTTTTCTGGAAGGATCCCATGTCCATCAGTACCACTACTTCCCCCACGGCCACAGCTTCAGTGGCCAGCCAGGCCAGCCCGTTGGTGATGCGCGTCATCGGTGCCTGTGCCCTCGCGCACTTGATCAACGACCTGATCCAGGCCGTGCTGCCGTCGATCTACCCGATGCTCAAGGCAACGTATGGCCTGACGTTCACCCAGGTCGGCCTGATCACCCTGACTTTTCAACTGACCGCCTCGCTGCTGCAACCCTGGGTCGGTTACTACACCGATCGCCACCCCAAGCCGTGGCTGTTGCCGGCCGGTATGGTCTGTACCCTGATCGGCATCCTGATGCTGGCAATGGTCGGCAGCTTCGGGGCGATTCTCGTGGCCTCGGCGCTGGTGGGCATTGGCTCGTCGACCTTTCACCCAGAGACTTCCCGCGTCGCGCGCCTGGCCTCGGGTGGTCGCTACGGCCTGGCCCAGTCGACCTTCCAGGTCGGGGGTAACGCCGGCAGCGCTTTTGGTCCGCTGCTGGCAGCGGCCATCGTCATCCCTTATGGCCAGGGCAACGTCGCCTGGTTCGGGCTGTTCGCGGTATTCGCCATCCTCGTGCAATACGGGCTGAGCCGCTGGTACCGCCACCATCTGAACCTGTTCAAGCTCAAGCAGGGCACCAAGGCAACCCATGGCTTGTCGAGGCAACGGGTGAGTTTTGCCCTGGTGGTCCTGGCATTGCTGGTGTTCTCCAAGTACTTCTACATGGCCAGCTTCACCAGCTACTTCACGTTTTACCTGATCGAGAAGTTCGACCTGTCGGTGGCCAGCTCGCAACTGTACCTGTTCCTGTTTCTCGGCGCCGTGGCAGCCGGCACCTTCTTCGGTGGGCCGATCGGTGACCGGATCGGGCGCAAGCAAGTGATCTGGTTCTCGATCCTCGGAGCGGCGCCCTTCACCCTCGCCCTGCCCCACGTCGACCTGTTCTGGACCGGCGTGCTGAGCATGATCATCGGCTTCATCCTCGCCTCGGCCTTCTCGGCCATCGTGGTCTTCGCCCAGGAACTGGTGCCCGGCAACGTCGGCATGATCGCCGGGGTATTCTTCGGCCTGATGTTCGGTTTTGGCGGCATCGGCGCCGCGCTACTCGGGCACCTGGCGGATATCCACGGCATCGAATACGTGTATACGCTGTGTTCGTTCCTGCCGCTGCTGGGCATCCTGACGATCCTGTTGCCGTCTACCAAAGGGGTCTAGTGCGGATCCAGGCATTGCGCCAACGTCAAGGCATTGCCCAGTGCCGCGCCGCTGGCGGTGTTGTCAAAGATGCACCAGGCTGATTGTCCTTCGGCAGTGGCTGTTTGCAGCTCGACCGCCAGGCGTTCCAGGCGTGGCAATTCATAAGGGCTGTAGTAGATGCGCGGCGATCCATGCAGGCGCCAGTATTTGAGCCCCGGCCATCCCCGTGGCGTCGAGTCAGTGCTGATACGCGAAGGGTCCACCGCGGCCTGTGCAATCTGATAGCGCACCAACAATGCCTCGGCACCGGTCCAGGACTCGTGTCGGGGCTCGAACACCACAGGTCCTGGAAAACACCGCCTGAGGCTGATGAAAAATGCTTCGGCGACCGACTCGTCAAACGCCAGCGACGGCGGTAGCTGCACCAGCAGGCAGCCCAGGCGATCGCCCAGGCCGGAGCATTGCAGCACGAACTCATCGAGCGCCTGATCACAGGCCTGCAGGCGCTGCACATGGCTGATCAGCTTGGGCACCTTGACACTGAAACGAAAGCCGACCGGCGTGCTGGCCGCCCAGCGCTGGTAGGTTTGCTGGCGATGCGGGCGATAGAACGAGCTGTTGATCTCGGCGCAGTTCAGTCGCGCCGCATAGCGCTGCAAGTGGGTACCTTCAGCCGTAAAGGCCGCTGAATGTTCCCTGCCCAGGCTCCAGCCGGCACACCCGGTGAAAATCGTCCGTTCGTTCACGCCCATTGCCTCTACCAGTGCTTATGACTAAGGGCGCAGCGCAGATGCGGCGGTTCATTCTTTCATCGGCGGCACCTGATCGATGGTTGCCCGCCATGGATGATTGCCTTTGTGCGCAAACAGTTGCAACCAATGGCCATTGATCCCGGTCGACATCGAAAAGCCAGGTTACAGTGAACGTCCCATGGAGAGCTGCAGATGATAGGAGTGATTGTCCCGGTGCATAACGAGGAACAGCGCCTTGAGGAATGCATCGAGTCGCTGCTGGCGGCGGCTTTTCACCAGGATCTGGACCGTGAAGAAGTCAGGATCCTGATCGTCCTGGATGACTGCACGGACACTTCCATGGACATTGCCCAGGCCTACGACGTATGGACGTTGAGCTGCACTCACCGCAACGTCGGAAAAACCCGTGCGCAAGGCGCCGAACACCTGCTGGCGGCGGATGCACGCTGGCTGGCCTTCACCGACGCCGACAGCGTCGTGCCCGATTCCTGGCTGGTTGAGCAGATCAGGTTCAACGCCGATGCGGTCTGCGGCCTGGTCAAGGTCAACGACTGGTCTGAACATTCGGAGGGAGTGCGCGAGCGCTATCACGCCAATTACCGCCCCGTTGAGGGCCATCGGCATATCCATGGGGCCAACCTCGGCGTCTCTTCTGCGGCGTATCGCAAGGCGGGCGGATTCCAGGCCTTGCCCGCCCACGAAGACGTGCAACTGGTCGCCGACCTGGAACGCAGCGGCGCGCGCATCATGTGGACGGCCGGCAACCCGGTCACCACTAGCGCTCGCCAGCATTGCCGGTGCCGGGAAGGCTTTGGCGACTACCTGAAGTCACTGGCCGGGTAACGACTGGCAGGTTTCGGCAAGGTCGATCGAGGTTGCTGTTCGGCTCCAGTATTCGAGCAGGAAATCCGCTTCCTCATGGCGCACCAGACGATGCAGATGCAGGCGTTCGCCAAGCGCCGCATGAACATCGTGACCGTCCTGCGAACACCCTTCGATCGGATGCAACCAGTGACAGGCCAGTACGCCGCCCGCCGGGCCGAGGCTGCGCAAGGTGTTTTCGATGACCTGGTGCCAGTCGTCCACATCGAGGAAATACCCCACTTCGCTGAGCACGATGAGGTCAAAGTCACCGTCCGGCCATTGCCGGGGAATACCCGCCTGCTCGACGCGGACATGGTGCAGGCCCCTCAAGCGCTGGCGCGCCAGCTCGACCGCCTTCGCGTTCAGGTCCTGGCACAGCAACGCGTCGCAGCGTCCGGCCAACTGTACACTGAGTTCACCGTTGGCACAGGCTGGCTCGAACACACGTTGATAGCGCTGGCGCGGCAGGCTGGCCAGCGTCAGCTCGCGCTTGCGCTTTTCGTACCAGCGGGTCCGAAAGGACCAGGGGTCATCGCTGGCTCCGAACAGTTGCTCGAAGTAGTCGGGGGATACGCTCATAAAAACACCAGTTCAAAAGGCTGCAGCAATCGTTCGAGGGTTTCACCGCTCAACACCGCGGGTGTCTGACCGTCGCGGCTGACCTGCGACGCATGGGCCGCGATGGCCTGGCGCTTGCGCGCCAACACGTGTGGGGCCAGCAGGTATTTGTGCGCCCGCGCCCAAGGGACTCGGGCATCATTGGGACGCGCCCAATGCCATGCCCAGACCGGTACTTCAATCAGGCAAGCCTGGTGGCGGGCTACCGCGCAGGCGGTCGCGCGGCCGGTCGCCTCATGATCGCAGTGTCCGTCCCGGCGCCAGGTGGTGAACACACGATCGCCCGGGCGAATCAATGCCGCCAGCCGCTCGACCAACCAAGCCTCGTGCGTTTCTACAGAGCTGTCGGGTAACGCCAGACGTTGCCAGTCCAGCGCATCGACATCGAGCCCCATGCGGGCGAGCGCGTGGGTACTTTCCATCGGGCGCTGCCGTCGCAGGCGTGTCGGCGTCCAGTGCCGCGATTGCGGGTGGCTGGCTTCACCATCCGTGACCGCAATCATCAGGACATCGGCCTCGTTGCCCTGCATCCCCGCCAGGATACCGGCGCAACCGAGGACTTCATCATCAGGATGCGGGGCGACGACGACCAGGCGCTGCCCCACAGGCACCAGTTGCCGATGAGTGATGGTTGGCACTTGCGCCAAACAGTCACTGGCCTGCCATTCGGCCAGCGTTGTCCCCGCACCCTGAATCAGGTTTTCTTGAGTAGCCGGCCCGGCGATCACAGCGCCCACCCATCGAGCGGCTGCGCGGCGACCTGCTGCCCAAGCTGCGCCAGGTCCTTTTCGGCATGGCTCTGGCGCAGGAAGACCGGCAGGTCGGCGGCGAGCCTGGCGAAATGGCTGTCACGACACAATGGCGTGGCACCCAGCCCGCGCCCGACATGTGCAAGGACGCTGTCGACGGCCGCTTCGACCTGGGCACGCAGTCGGCGGACAGGAAGTTGCGCCGAGCGCCGGGGGTTTTCATCGATCCAGAGGGCCGTTTCCCGAAGCGCAGCCCCGGCGCAGCACAATGCCGCATCGACGGCCCCCAGATGCGCCTGGGCATGGGCGTCGCAGTACGGCTGCGTACAGTGTTGGCGAAGGTAATCGGCAAGCGCACAAGCGGCGCCGTACCAGCACGCGGCAATCCCGGCGCCACCGTGCCAGAAGCCGGGCCTGTCGACGTATTGCCCAGGCAAACCGACACAACGGCCCAGCGCACCCTCGAACAGCACGTCGACGCTGGCCGTACGGCCCATGCCAACTGCTTGCCAGCCATCGTCGAGTCGCCTGATCGCCGGCTGCTGCAACGTGACCGCCACCAACTGCGGTTGCATCTGCTCATCCCACGCTGTCACCAGCGCCCGATCGAGTATCGCCGCGCCAGAACACCAGGCCTTGCGGCCCTGCAAGTAAACGGTTCCGGCCTGACGGTCGACAATATTAAGCCGGGCAAAGGCCGGTTCGGCCGCCCAAGTGCCCCATGTGCCCGCAGCCGGTGGCGCGTCGGGCTCGAGCTCGGTCATGATTGCCAGCGCATCGGTATGACCTTCGAACAGTTTGGCCAGTGCCAGATCGCTGGCCGAGACGGCGGCCAGGGTGCGCCAGCGATCTAGGGTTCGGCCTTGCCCGGGCAGAGGCAGGTCGGTAAATCCATCGCTGACGAGCTGTTGCATCAGCGGTTGCAGTGCGGCGTCCGCGGAGCTTGTCGCAGGCCGACAGGCGAACCGTTGCAGCAGGCGTTCGAGGGTTAATGCGTTGCTCATGGCCCTTTCTCCCTGATCACGACTGAGTGCTCCTGATCTTCAGCGCTTGAAATTCAGCGCTTGAAGTTCTGAGCCAGGCCGCCTTCAGGAGTTCACTGCACCTGCACCTGCGGTTTTTTAGAACCACCCATACCCAGGCAATGTCACTCAACAATAGGTCGCTGCAATAGCCTGCCTTTAAAGCGCCGGGCAAAGACGGAGGTCACAGATGAACAGGTCGAAGGCGGATGCTCCCGCGCAACAATTGATGTTCCAACGCAATGGCTGGGTGCCGAACAACCCTCGCCTGCCGGTGCTGGTCTATCCCAAAGCCATCGCTGTCCAGGGCGACGATCCGGCGGCCCTGTTCGAACAGACCTTCAGCGCCAACGGCTGGCCACCACAATGGCGCTACGGCATTTATGACTTCCATCACTATCACACCGAAGGCCATGAGGTGCTTGGGATAGCCAGCGGTCATGCCCGCCTGATGTTGGGCGGACCTGGCGGCCAAGTGCTGCAGGTCAGTGCCGGGGATGTGCTGCTGTTGCCGGCGGGCACCGGGCATTGCAACCTCGATTGCAGCGACGACTTCCTGGTGGTCGGCGCCTATCCGCCGGGCCAGCATGCCGACATTTGCCGCGAAGCGCCGAGCGCTGCGCAGCTGCAAGACATCGACGCGCTGCCGTTCCCCGACCAGGATCCGGTGCAGGGTGCACACGGTGCGGTGAGCGAGTATTGGTGCAAAGGCTGACTTGCGGCAGGCATGGCCAGTGAAAATCTCGAACTCGTAGCGAAGGCCCCGATCCAATGAGTACACACTGGAGGCCAGCATCATGAACAACGATGACCGCATCACCCCTGCCGACACCCCGCCCACCGAAGAGGATGACGCCCTTGCGCCCCCTCCCCCCGAAACCACCGAGGAGGAAGCCGAGGACCTCAGGCGCAAAATTGCCGAGATCGAACGCAAGGTAGCGGATGGCAATTGAACCGGCGGTGAATCAACAGCGCCGGGTCACGGTCAACGCCACCACGGCAATGCGCTCCACCCGTTCATAGCCGGGCTTGAGCAGTTCCTCGCCGAACACGTCAGGGTCCAGCTCTCGATAGGTCCAGCTGAACTTGTCGTCGCCCAGTAGCGGCTGGATGGATTCGAGAAAAGGATCCGTCCCGGCCACCATCGCCACTCCTGTATACAGCAGCAGGCTGCCGGCTTTGTCCAGGCGCGGCAGCGATTCACGCACGATGCGTACCGACAAGGCTTCCCCCAGCGCCCCACCGCCATGACGATACGCCCGTTGCTGGCTGTCGTTCATGTAGGGCGGGTTGGCGATGATCAGGTCGAACAGCCCTTCGACACTGCCTAGCACGTCGCTGTGGTAAGCGCTCACATTGCTGGTTTGGGCCAGCTCGGCATTCACCGCCGACAAGCGCAACGCCCGTGGATTGATATCCACCGCCAGCACGTCGGCGTCCGGGCGGGCGCGGGCGACGACCAGCGCTCCGATGCCGCTTCCGCAACCAATGTCCACCGCGCGCCGTACGGGCTCGGAGCGCTGCTGCAAATGCGCTTCGATCAATTGCGCGAAGCGGTAGCTGTCGGGCCCGAAAAACACCGCATCGCTCTGCGTCGTCGGGTACGCCGAGTGGGCAATCAAAAAGGACCCAAGGCTTGACCAACGTACCGTGCTACGCCACAGCGAGCCCTCTTTTTCGACGATGGCCGCCTGCTCCAGGTCAGCCAGTTCCTGCGCTGGAAACAGCGTGTGCTCGAAAGGCATCGACCAGCCGAACACGTCACGCCGGTCCGTGGCCAAGGGCGGTGCAAAGCGTTGGCATACGCGCTCATGGGTCAAGGGCGTCGGGGTGATGAAACGGTAGTCCTGGGCAGCCAGGCGCTTGCCGAGCTCCAGCAAAGTACGATCGGCAATCTGTTGTTCTGACATGCATGACACTCCTGGAATCAGCGCAAACGGGCCACGCATTCAATGAAACGGCGGGTTGCGTAGAGCCCGGCGGGACGACAATGGCGCTGTGCAGAGAGCCAAGGAATCAGCAGTTGCAATTGCTGTCGCGGTGACTGGTCGTGCAGGGCGTCTTGCAAGGCCTTGAGCTCGGTATCGTTCGCCCAGGCGTCATCGGCGAAGGCATCATCGGACGGCACCCGGCGTATCGCCCGTTGCTGTTGCGGCGCTTGCCAGTCACCGGCGATCCAGTCGTGCAGCAGCTGTTTTTCGTAGCCACTGAACACGCCGAACATGGCCGCCGTGTCGCCCTCGATCAATTGCCAGAAGCGGCTTTCCCCGGGTGGGCCGTGCCGTTTTATCCAGCCCTTGCGTTGCAGGGCCCCGAGAAAATCTTCGGTCTGGCCAGGGGTTGCCAGCCATTGATTGACGGTCTGGCCTTCGATCTGGCAGTAATCGGAATGCATGTGCTGTCCATAGGTGCGTTTGCGCTCGAGCATGGCAATCACTTCCTGCTGCAGATCGAAACCTGCAATCACCGCCGTCGAGCCCGGCCCCAGGTCATTGAGTCGATAGCCGACGGCAACGCGCCGATAGAACTCGTCCCGCCCCTGCTCCATGGGCATCAGGTCGAGCAGCGCTTCAATAGCCTTGCGCCCGTGACCGCTGCTGATGTTGTCGATGGTGACGTGCAGGGTGAAATAGTACGGATCGATCCCCAGCTCACGCAGTTCATAGGCACTGATCAGCAAGTGCAGCGGCAGTTGTTCGTAGCCGAGGTTGTAGCCGATCACCTCCGGCATGAACATCGCGCAGCACTGCCCCAGTGCCAGCTGGATTGCGCCTTGGCGAAAATGTTCGTCGAGCAGCCCCTGCCTGTCGCCACAGTCGTGGGCGGCTAGCAGCTTGCGATAGATGACTACGTGATTCTGCCGCGCATCGCCATTGCCCAATTCTTCCAGATAGGTGCTCAGCAGCCCGTCATAGCGCATGTCCTGCCAATGCTCCAGCACCCCGGCCAGCCATGCACCGTCGACTTCCTTGGTCGGGGCAACACGTTGCAGGAAATACAGGGCATGGGCTTTGCTCGAGAAATACCGACGCGCCCCGCCCTGCTTGCGCGCCTCGAGATAGAGGGCATAGTCACGCGCCACATCGGCACAATGTTGTTCCGTCCATGACGACAACTGGCCTGGTTCTTCAGGCAGATCACAGGGGAGTTCGGCGGCGAGGGCCAGTTGCTCGCGCAGGAACTGTTCGCCCCGCGTGGCTGCTTGCGGGTCGTTGCTGTACAGCAAACCATAGAGTTCACGGTAAGGGCCATCGACGCCGGCATCCGAAAGCGCCGAAGGCGAACCCGACAAGGGCGTGAATAGTGTCATTGGCTGTTCTCCTGGGCAGTGCATCGGGCTATCGCCGTTCGCCTGCGTTTATCGCCTGTCGTCGGACAAAGGTGTTTGTTCATCTGCCTCGGGAAGTTTCCTGTCGCGCTCATTCCAGTCCTGCGCGCCGTCGTCATCTTCGAGGTCGGGCTGGGTCAAGGGATCGTATTTGCCCGGATCGTCCGACGCGGGTTCTACAGCACCCTGCGTCTTGTCCGGGTGTTGCCCTTTATCCTGGAAGATCGTTTCGCTGGACATGTTTCACCTCACCACGTAGTTCCGGGTTTTCCGGGCCGTACTGGTTTGAAGGTGTCGAGGGGAAAGTGTGCGTTCGAATAGACGAGCGGCATGTGCGGTGAGGAAGGAAAAAGTATTCGCGGATCTGAAAAGGAGCGGCATCGCCCGTTCCCGTGCGGGAAAGGGCGAGTGCAGGTTTCAGGTGTGATGAATCTCCCGATCCTTGGTTTCCGGCAGGAAGAACGTACCCAGGACCGCCGTCATCACTGCGATGACGATGGGGTACCACAGCCCGTAGTAGATATCGCCGGTGGCCGCGACCATGGCGAAGGCCACGGTCGGCAGGAACCCGCCGAACCAGCCGTTGCCGATGTGGTAAGGCAGCGACATCGAGGTGTAGCGAATGCGCGCCGGGAAGAGTTCCACCAGCCAGGCGGCGATCGGGCCGTAGACCATGGTTACGTAGATCACCAGGATGGTCAGCAGCAAAAGCACCATCGGGTAGTTGGTCTTGGCCGGATCGGCCTTTTCGGGGTAGCCGGCGTCCTTGAGGGCGGTGCCGAGGGTCGCGACGAAGGCGTCGTTGCGGGTCTTGAAGTCGGCAGCCGGCATGCCGGTGCCTTCGAAGCTTGGGATCACTTTGTCGCCGATGCGCACCTGCGCGACGGTGCCTGGTTCGGCCTTCTCGTTCTTGTAGGGAATGGCCCTTTTTGCCAGCACGGTCTTGGCCAAGTCGCAGGAGCTGGTGAATTTGGCCTTGCCCACCGGGTCGAACTGGAACGAACACTGGTCGGGATCGGCGACCACCGTGACCGGGTTCTTCTCCTGCGCAACGAACACGTCGGGGTTACCGTACTGGGTCAACGCATGGAAGATCGGGAAGTAGGTCACCGCTGCGAGGATACAGCCGGCCATGATGATGCCCTTGCGACCGATGCGGTCAGACAGGCTGCCGAAAATGACGAAAAATGGCGTGCCGATCAACAGCGAACCGGCAATCAGCAGGTTGGCCGTCTGCGCGTCGATCTTGAGCGTTTGCAGCAGGAAGAACAACGCGTAGAACTGCCCGGTGTACCAGACGACGGCCTGGCCGGCGGTACCGCCGAGCAACGCCATGATCACTATCTTGAGGTTCTCCCAGCGGGCGAACGATTCAGTCAGCGGCGCCTTGGAGGACTTGCCTTCGGCCTTCATCTTCAGGAACACCGGCGACTCGCTGAGCTGCAAGCGGATGTAGACCGAGATGATCAACAGCAGGATCGACAGCAGGAAGGGAATCCGCCAGCCCCAGGCTTCGAACGCCTCGGTGCCCAGGACGGTGCGGCAGGCGAGAATGACCAGCAACGACAGGAACAGGCCAAGGGTGGCGGTGGTCTGGATCCACGAGGTGAAATAACCGCGCCTGCCTTTGGGTGCATGTTCGGCCACGTAAGTCGCTGCACCGCCATATTCGCCACCCAGGGCCAGGCCTTGCAACAGGCGCAGGGTGATCAGGATGATCGGCGCCGCCACGCCAATGGTCGCGTAACCGGGCAAAAAGCCCACGACGGCGGTAGAGATACCCATGATCACAATAGTGATCAGGAAGGTGTGCTTGCGCCCGATCATGTCGCCCAGACGGCCGAACACGATGGCGCCGAAGGGGCGTACGGCGAAGCCTGCGGCGAACGCGAGCAAGGCAAAGATGAAGGACGTTGTCTCGTTGACGCCAGCGAAGAAGTGCTTGGCGATAATCGCGGCGAGAGAGCCGTAGAGATAGAAGTCGTACCATTCGAACACGGTGCCCAGGGACGAGGCGAAAATGACCTTGCGCTCCTCCTTGGTGATCCCGTGGTTGGGCGCGCTGCCCGTGGTTGTGTTGTCGATTGCGGCCATGAGTCTTCTCCGTCTTGCTCTTGTTATAGGCCGGAGTACCCCACTGTCTTTTTGCCGCACCCAGGCCCTAGGGCTGATGTCATCGGATTACGGATTGCGCAAAGCATGCACACAGGCTGACGGCCTCGCATCGCTGCAAGGTTTCTAGAAGCATAATCGGCTTCTTGCAGATATCCACTCGCCATCACGGGCAAACGGGAGAACGAGCTGTCGTGAGCCTGCGAAGGAGGCACCGTGCAGTGGGAAGCTTTTGGATGCGGGCAGAGGATATTCAGAATGCAATCAGCCGCGCTCGTGCAATGCACGAG
>NZ_JASCAE010000027.1:0-512 GCF_029967975.1 Pseudomonas sp. V98_8 | reverse complement strand
GCGATCTTTTGATCTTGATCTTAAAAACAAAATCAAAAGATCGCAGCCTGCGGCAGCTCCTACAGAGGTGATGCAGCGTCTGAGCATCCTCCAGCCCAGGCCGCATTGCAATGCTGGCGAGACCACTCAGTCACAGGCTGCGCCAGAACCGGTACAAAGTGTCACAGGGACCGTACCGAAAGCGTCACAGGCGCCTCCCGCCCGTCCGACAAAAATCGCGCAAGGCCTTGATTTACCTGACCTGCAAGGCAGTGGCCCGACCTTTGCTCTACGCTTAAAGCAAGCGCACACGCGCCTCTTCCTTATAAGCACAAGAACCCAAGGAGAAACCATCATGCGTTACGCTCACCCCGGTACTGAAGGCGCTATCGTTTCGTTCAAGAGCAAATATGGAAATTACATCGGCGGCGAGTTCGTCGCGCCTGTCAAAGGTCAGTACTTCACCAATACCTCGCCAGTGAATGGCCAACCGATTGCCGAATTCCCGCGCTCCACGGCTGAAGACATCGACA
>NZ_JASCAE010000026.1:0-515 GCF_029967975.1 Pseudomonas sp. V98_8 | reverse complement strand
CGCATGCGCCTGGTTGCCGAAAGCACCCACGATTTTGCGATCATCATTCTCGACGAGCATGGCGTGATTACCGACTGGAACACCGGCGCGCAGCTGATTTTCGGTTACGCCAAGGACGAAGTGCTCGGCGCCTATTACGACCTGATCTTCACCCCCGAGGACCGCGCCGAGGGCGTGCCTGAAGCCGAACTTGCGGCGGCACGCGAACATGGGCGCGGCGAAGACGAGCGCTGGCACCTGCGCAAGGACGGCAGCCGCTTCTATTGCAGTGGCGAGGTCGCCTTGCTCAAGGGGGAAAGCCTGCAGGGTTACGTGAAGATTGCCCGCGACCTCACCGGTCACAAGCGCATGCACGACCAACAAAGCCAGCAACTGGCCGACACCCAGACCAGCAGTCACCTCAAGGACGAATTCTTTGCCGTGATGTCCCACGAACTCAAGCACCCGCTCAATCTTATCCAGCTCAATGCCGAACTGCTGCGGCGCCTGCCGATGACCAAATCCGCCGGGCCGGC
>NZ_JASCAE010000025.1:0-585 GCF_029967975.1 Pseudomonas sp. V98_8 | reverse complement strand
GCACCCGGACTGGCGCATCGCCGCCGATCCGCAGCTGGTGGCGCAGGTGCGCCAGCTGCTCCTCGGCCAGTTGGGCCAGCGCAATGCCGAAGCCAGCCTGTACCGCCAGGTGCTCGACGCCTCGGCCAATCATCACCCGGCGTTGGGCCTGGCGCAGATGGTTGGCGACACCGAGGCGCGGGCGTTGTTCGTCAGCCCGGCCAGCGTGCCAGGGGTGTTTACCCGCCAGGCCTGGGAGGGCCAGGTGCGCCCGGCGATCGAGGCCGTCGCCGAGGCGCGGCGTGAGGAAATCGACTGGGTGCTCAGCGACCGGCCGGGCGACATCGCCGCCGAGTTGACCCCGGACATGCTGCGCGAACGCCTGACCCGGCGCTACTTCCAGGACTACGCCAGCGCCTGGCTGAAGTTCCTCAACCGCCTGCGCTGGCAGCCGGCCAACAACCTGGGCGAGGTGATCGACCAGTTGACCCTGATGAGCGACGTGCGCCAGTCGCCGCTGATCGCGCTGATGAACACCCTGGCCTACCAGGGCCAGGCCGGCACCCGCAGCCAGGCGTTGGCCGACTCGCTGATCAGCTCGGCGCA
>NZ_JASCAE010000024.1:0-615 GCF_029967975.1 Pseudomonas sp. V98_8 | reverse complement strand
GCGAAAACGGCTGTCGCCATCGTCCAGCGGCGTGACCTGCGTCTGTTCCAGCAGGCGGATCAGGCCCCAGGTGCCTGCGTAATCGCCGAACAGCCGTTCGTTGGCCTGCACGCTGGTCCAGGTCAGGCTCGCGCCGGGGTATTGGCTGCGACCCGGCCAGTTGAAGCGCTGCCAGCTTTCCTTCTGGTTGAAGTACTCGTGTTTTTCGCCGTTGAGGGTGAAGGTGGTTTGCACCACGTCGCGCACCGGTTTGCCTTGCAGTTCGAAGCTCAGGCCCATGCCGCCGTCGGTAAACAGCACGTCGGCCAGGTGGCTGAGCTGGTTGATCGCCGTGAGAAACTGCGGATTGAAACGCAGGCCCTGGCTGTGTTGGGCGTCGGCCACCCAGCGGCTGCCCTCCTTGCGCAGCAAGCCGCCCAGTTCGCGCTGCAGGAATTGCTCGAGGCGCCCGGAGTCGGCGCGGATCATCTGCCCGAGCATCGGCAGCGAGGCGTCGCTGGCGGTGACCGCGAAGGGGTAGCGCCCGGTGAACGCCTCGTGCCATTCGCTGACGATCGCCCGTTGCCAGTGGCGGTTGAGGCTGCTGGCCGAGGGTTGCAGGACCCGCTGCCAGGC
>NZ_JASCAE010000086.1:0-154585 GCF_029967975.1 Pseudomonas sp. V98_8 | reverse complement strand
GGCTGCGATCTTTTGATCTTGATCTTTAAAAGCAAGATCAAAAGATCGCAGCCTGCGGCAGCTCCTACAAAAGATACAATCGAGCCATTCCAACAAGAGTCCACCCCATGCTGATCGACGAAGAGTTGACCCTGAAAAAGCTCGAGGTGTTCCTGGCCTTCATGCGAACTGGCAACCTGGCCCGTGCCGCCGCCGAATTGCAGACCAGTAACGTTAGCGTACATCGGGCGATCCACTCCCTGGAAAGCGCCCTGCGCTGCCCGTTGTTCAAGCACGAGGGGCGCAACCTCACGCCGCTGGAAAGCGCCTACGTCCTGGAAGAACGGGCGCACAAGCTGATTCAGGATGTCGTGGAAACTGTGCGCCTGACCCGCGAAGCCGCCGGGTTTTCCGCCGAGCGCTTCAAGCTGGGCTCGCTGTATTCGCTGACGGTGAAGACCGTGCCGCAGCTGATCATGGGCCTGAAGATCCGCCGCAGCGAACTCAACATCGACCTGATCCTGGGCTCCAACATCGACCTGCTGTACAAGCTCAAGAACATGGAAGTCGACGCGATCCTGGTGTCCCTGGATGACACCGTCAACGATCCGGATTGCGAGCAGATCCCGCTGTTCTCCGACGACATTTTCCTCGCCACGCCCGCCGATTCCAGGTTCGCCCAGCGCAGCGAAGTCGACTTGGCCGAGGTCCGCGATGAAACCTTCATCACCCTGACCCAGGGCTTCGCCACGCATCAGGACGGTAAACGGGTTTTCGAGCAGGCGGGGTTCGAGCCGAAGGTGGCGATGCAGGTCAACGACATCTTCACCCTGCTGAGCATGGTCAGCTCGGGGGTTGGTTATGCGTTGCTGCCGGGAAGGATTGCGGCGGTGTACGAGAACCGGGTGAAGCTGATTGCGATGCAGGAGAAGTACCGGTTGCAGCAGCACATTGGTGTGGTGTTCCTGAAGGCCAAAGAGCGTGATCCGAATCTGCTGGCGTTATTGGCGGAATGCCGGATGTACGCCAATCGCCAGGCTTGAGACCGAGTCGCGCCCTTCGCGAGCAAGCCCGCTCCCACATTGGAATGCAATCAAATGTGGGAGCGGGCTTGCTCGCGAAGACGGCGCTACATTCAACAATTATCTAACGGATCAGCCGACAATCCCGCGAACGATGAAGTACAGCAACGAAGGCCCCAACAAGCACCCAAGCCCGGTGTGAAAGGTCGCCGTCAACGCGCCATAAGGCACCAACCGCCGATCCGTCGCCGCCAGCCCCGCCGTCACACCACTCACCGTACCGGCCAGGCCGCCGAAGACCATCGCCGAACGCGGGTTATCCAGGCCCATCCAGCGCGCCGCCATCGGCGTGCCGACCATCACCAGGATCGCCTTGATCAACCCGGTGGCAATCGACAGCGCCATCACATCCGAGGTCGCGCCAATTGCCGCACCGGTCACCGGCCCGACGATGTAGGTCACCGCGCCCGCGCCAATCGTGGTCATGCTCACCGCATCGCGATAACCGAATACCCAGGCCATGCATGCGCCGACAATGAACGGCAGCACCGTGCCCAGCAGCAGGGCGATCACGCCGATCAGCCCGGCCTTTTTCGCTTCGGTGGCCTGCACCTCGAAGGCCGTGGCGACAATGGCGAAGTCGCGCAGCATGGCGCCGCCCATCAGGCCGATGCCGGAGAACAGCGTCAAGTCCGCCAGGCCTTTTTGCCCGCCGGTCAGGGTGCCGCCGACCCAGGCCAGGACCAGACCGATGACGATGGCAATCGCCGACCCATGGATGCGCCCGAAGGTCAGGCGTTTGGAGAGGATGACCGACACCCACATGATCACGCCGACGAAGGCGAATGCGGTGACCAGGCCGTTGTGTTCCAGGCCTTTCTCGATGAGATCCCACATATCAGCGACCTCCTACAGGTGTGCCGACTGGGGTAATTTCCGAGGGCTCATCGGGCAAGGGTTCACCTTTATGGGTCCGGCTGATCAAGGCAATGGTGCAGCCGCAGACCACCACCGAACCGATCGCCGCCAGCACCGCCACCGGACCGCCATGCAAGGCCGTGACCACGTTCTGTTGCGCGGCCATCGCCACCACCACGGGGATGTACATGGCACCCCAGAAGCCCACGCCCATTTCGCAATCCTTGGTCATGCCACCGCGTTTTTGCATCCACAACCGTGCGCAGATCAACAGGATCATTGCGATCCCGACCCCGCCGACGTTGGATTTTACGCCCAGCAGGACGCCCAGCATGTCACCCATGATCACCCCTGCCAGCGTACAGATCGCGAGCAGCGCCACACCGTAAATAATCATTGTTGTCGTCCTCAAAGTGCATCGTCGAATGTTGTTCTTGTTGTTCGAAGCCTCAGGGCTGCTCTAGGGGTGGCGGCTTCCCTCCTCACGCAACAGCGCCTGCAGTGTGTCGAGCCTTGCACCGTCGAACGCTATCACGGTGCCCTGTTCGAAGACCCGGCGCGCCAGCCCGGTCAGCACCGCACCGGGCGGCAGTTCGATCTGTAGACGTACGCCGCGCTCATAAGCGCTTTGCACCGTGCCGCGCCAATCCACCACGCGGCACATGTTGAAGGCCAGGTCGTCGCGCAAGGCGTCAACCTTGATCACCGGGCGCGCGCGACTGCCGCTCAGGTAGCCGATCTTTGGTGTTTGCAGCGTCACCCTGGCGAACGCTTCGGCCAGGGTTTGCGCCGGTACGTCCAGCAGCGGGCAGTGCGACGGCACACTCACCGCCAGACGCTTGACCATCCCCGCCCCACGCTCCCTTGCCAGCTCGGCCAGCGCTTTCATCCCAGCGTCGCTGCCGGCAATCACCACCTGGTTATCGGCGTTGATATTGGCCAGGTAAACCGGCGTATCAACGCTGTGAACCCGGGCCAGCAAGCCCTCCACCACCGCCAGTTCCAGGCCGATGATCGCGGTCATCCCGTAGCCCTGTGGATAAGCCTGCTGCATCAACTCGCCACGCAGGCTGACCAGATGCAGCGCATCGCTGAAACCCAGGGCACCGGCGACCACCGCGGCCGGGTAGGCACCAATGGACAGCCCGGCGACGTAATCCGCCGGCAATGACAACTGCCGCGCCGCCGCCACACCGGCGATCAGCAGGCAGAGCTGCACCGCCCTTGTCGATTGCAGCGCCTGGGCGGAATCGAGCAGCCGAACGTCTTCACCCAACAGGTCGCTGGCCTCGATCAGCGTGTCCCCAGGCAACCCCTGGAGCATGCCCGGCCGCTGCGCACCCTGCCCCGGGAACACCAGCAAGCTGCTCACGCTGCCTGCTCCTGCGGGGTCCATGGGTCGGTGACCAGACAGGCTCCCGTTGCGTTCTTGAGCAAAACCCGTGAGGAAGAACCCGCCCACTCACGCAAGGCGACAGCGCCGAATGAGGTCTGCAATTGCATGTCCACCACACAGGGCGCCTTGTCGAACAACGCCAGCAACTCCCGAGCCTGATCCCGCGCCAGAGGCTGTGGTGTGCGCAGGATCAGATCCAGATCGCTGGCCTCATGCAGGGCTGCAAAACCGCTGGCCAACTCGAACCCGG
Organism: Pseudomonas sp. V98_8; assembly: GCF_029967975.1. Taxonomy (NCBI): domain Bacteria; kingdom Pseudomonadati; phylum Pseudomonadota; class Gammaproteobacteria; order Pseudomonadales; family Pseudomonadaceae; genus Pseudomonas; species Pseudomonas sp. V98_8. The sequence continues at coordinate 151,020 of NZ_JASCAE010000086.1, read as the reverse complement.
CACTGCCGCTGACACCCCAGGCCCAACCGCAGGCATCGAGTGCGGGGCGCAATTGAGCCAGGGCTTCGAGCGCCGGCAGGTCGCGGTGGCTCTCGACGTGGCAAAGCGCTTCCGGGCTGACACGACGGGTTACCGCGGCCATCGCCATCGACGTCCCATAGCGCTGTTCACGCAAACGGCCACGCACGCCGACTGCAATCCGATCCTCCGTCGACACCGCACGGCGCACCACCACGGGCTGACCGGTGCCGATCGATTCGACCGCCCAGGCAGGCGCCCCCTCAGGCAGCTGCCGAGGGGTCATGCCCCAGAGCAGGTCGTGGGCCAGAAACTTGCTCACCACTGCTCTCTCAGCAATTGGCGGACCCTGCTGGAGGCCGCACGATTGGTCGCCCCGAGGCGTCCGCTGAGATCAACGCCCTTTTGCGCGACATCGGCAATCGCCTGCGTCAGGCACTCGGTCACCCGCGCCACATCCGCCGTGGTGGGCTGTTCGATCTGCTGCACCGCCAAGGTTTCCCAGAGCAATCCGAGGCTGGCATAGCTGTCGATGTCATAGGCCATCGGTGGCACGCTGGCGGCCAGGGTTTCCAGCTCTTCGACACTGCGCAAGGTCACCCGCGCCGCCGAAGCCTTGCCCATGGCATGCACCATCACCCCAGGATCGCGCAGGGCAATCAAGCGGCTGGCCTGATAACCGTGAGCCAGAAACGCCCCGGACATCGCCTTGCCCACCAGCAAGCCGATCACGGCATGACCGGCCAGCCGGGCGCGGGCATAACTGTCCGCCGCGCCGGCCAAGGCTTGATGAATACCGAGGGCTTCTTCGCGGCGCCCGTAGGCCTGGCTCGGCACATCGACGATGGCGATCAAGGCGCGTTTTTGCAGCTTGCCCTGATCGGCAACGATGACGTCATTCACCGCCTTGGCCAGGCCCCAGCCTTCGAGCAGCCCGACTTCACCATGGCGCGCACGCACGAATCGGTTGTCGGGATCGGTCACCACGGCGATGAAGCGCGCGGGCTGCTCACCCACAAATCCATCCGCCACTTTCAGCGAGGCCGGCAAACCCTCGACCGGCCGGGCATCGCCGCTCAAGGCGTTGAACCAGTTCAAGCCCCTCAGGGAATACGAACTCATGAGCGCTCTCCTTGATACAGGTCGCGAACCGTGGCCGGCTCGATTTGCGGCTCGGCGTCCAGACGCGCCAGCCGTTGCAGAAACAGGTCGGCCTGAGTACTGCGTTGCTGTGCAGGCAAACCCTGCTTGAGCAATTCGCCGACCTGCTCGCGAATCTGCGCCACGTCATCATCGGCAAAGCGATCCACCAGCCCCGTGGCGAAACGTTGCTCGCCGCCGGTCAGGCTCCAGATGAAGGGGCGATCGCGCGAGTCGTATTCCTCGAGCCCCGCCTCCTGTTCGATCACCTGTGGACCGTTCAGGCCCAGGCGGGCTTCCTGGGTCACCAGCAGGTAGCTGCACAAGCCCGCGGCAATCGACATGCCGCCAAAACAACCGACGCTGCCCGCCACCACACCGATCACCGGTTGGTACTGGCGCAAATCGACGATCGCCGCATGAATATCGGCAATGGCCGCCAAACCGAGATTGGCTTCCTGCAGGCGCACACCACCGGTTTCCAACAGCAGTACGGCGCGGGTCGGAACGCCTTTGCGGTTGTCCTCGGCGGCCAGTTCCAATGCGCCGGCAATTTTTGCCCCGCCGACTTCACCGAGACTGCCACCCTGGAATGCCCCTTCGATCGCCGCGATCACCACCGGCAAACCCTCAAGGCTGCCCTTGGCGATGACCACGCCGTCATCGGCTTGCGGGACCACGCCCTGGCGCGACAGCCACGGCGACATGATGCGTTGAAACGGATCGAGCAATTCGCGGAAGGTGCCGGCATCGAGTAGAGCTTTTGCCCGCTGCCGGGCACCGAGCTCAACGAAGCTGTGCTTGTTGAGAAGCGCTGCGCTGTCAGTCATGGCCGATCTCCTCGAAGCCCTGTTCCAGGCGCAGGCGGACCACGCCGGGGGTGGCGCCAAAATCGTGGATGTCGATGTCCATGGCCGGCGGGGTCTGACCGTCGAACATCCGTGCGAACAGGTGCTGCCAGCGTTGCTCGCTGCCGTTGACCGAAGTCTGCACGGTGATGTTCAGCTTGCCGGGTTGACCCGGTTCGATGAGCACTTCCAGATCGCCCGAGCCGACACAACCCACCAGCGTGCGACCGCGTGGCGGCTGCCCGGCGGGGAATTCAAAAGATAAGGTTTCCATTAAAACGCTCCCTGGGTAATGCGGTCGCCGGCCTCGATGCGGTCGATGAACAGGCAGGCTGCGAGCAAATCCGCAGCACCACCGGGCGAGGCATTCAATGCGATCAATTGTTGGTCCAGCTCATGCAGCCGACGACGTCCGGCGAGGCTCGCACTGCCACCCGCGTCGAGCACGGCCTGGGCGCCGAGCTGCATGGTGTTCAGGCCTTCCTCGCCGGCGCGGTACAGCACGCAGGTGTCGGCCAGATTCGTCATGATCGCCAGTAGCGCATCGAGCCGGGCGTTCTGCTCGCCATGGCCGGTAGCGCGGCTGCACTTGAGTTGCGGCAGTGCGCGTTGAATCACTGCCGGAAAACCGAGTTGCGCTTCCTCGCGGGCACCGCGCACACCGTAGCGTTGGGCGACTTGCGCACCATGGCTCAGTGGACGCGGCGCATAACGGTCGTCGAGCAAGGCCAGGCGTGCCGCGCGCAAGGCGATGGCACCGGCGGCGGTGGATTGCGGCTCCAGCGCAACAGCGGCGACCAGCAGGCCCAGCGCCCAGATGGCCCCGCGATGGGTATTCACGCCGTTGGTGGTGGCGAGCATCGCTTGTTCGCCTTCACGTCCGATCAGGCCAATCGCCTCGCGTAGCGGCAATCCAACCTCGCCCATCTCGATAGCGGCTTGCGCCATTTCCTTGAACGCCGGCCACAGGGCCAGCGCCGAGGCGTGCATCAGCCCCAGGTGCAAATCGGTGTGGGCGCCATTGCCGCGACGGTCGACCAACGCCGGTTTTGGCGACAGGTCAGCCTCGTCTATCAGCGCATCCACCGCCAGGTCCGCCAGGCGTTCGGCCAGGCTCAGAGTTTTCGGTTGCAGGTTGAGTGCGTGCATTACCAGCTCCTGAACTTGGCGGGCGGGTTGTAGAGGCCACCGGACCACTCCACCAAGTCCGCTACGCTTTTCGCGGCGAGCAATTCGCGGGTGGCGTCGGTACGGCGGATGCCGAGGTCTTCGGGCAAGGCGATCAAGCCTTCGCGGCGCATGCGCGCGGTGTCTTTCGGGTTGTGGCGCAGGCCGATGGCGGTCACGCCAGCGACGGCGGCGATCATTGCCTGACGCTCTTCCAGCGTTCGGGCCTTGTACAGATAGGCGATGCCTTCTTCGGTCAGCAGGTGGGTGACGTCGTCGCCGTAGATCATGATCGGCGCCAGTGGCATGCCGCTTTTCTTCGCCACCTCCACCGCATCGAGGGTCTCGACGAAGGTCGGTTTGCCGCCTTCCTGGAAGGTCTCGACCATTTGCACCACCAGCTTCTTGCCGCGTTCGAGCATCGGCTCGGTCGCGTCGGCGTGGCGCATGTCGAGCCAGGCTGGCGTACCGTGGCGTCGACCGCGCGGGTCGTGCCCCATGTTCGGCGCGCCGCCGAAACCGGCCAGGCGCCCGCGGGTCACGGTGGAAGAATGGCCGTCGCCGTCGACTTGCAGGGTCGCGCCGATGAACAGGTCCACCGCGTATTGGCCGGCCAGTTGGCTGAACATCCGGTTGGAACGCAGCGAGCCGTCGCGCCCGGTGAAGAACACGTCGGGCCGCGCGGCGATGTAGTTTTCCATGCCCAGTTCGGTGCCGAAGCAATGCACGCTTTCGACCCAGCCACTTTCAATCGCCGGGATCAGGGTGGGGTGGGGATTGAGTGTCCAGTTACGGCAGATCTTGCCCTTGAGGCCCAGGGATTCGCCGTAGGTCGGGAGGATCAGTTCGATGGCGGCCGTGTTGAAGCCGATGCCGTGGTTGAGCGACTGCACGTTGTGTTTTTCGTAGATCCCGCGAATCGCCATCATCGCCATCAGCACGTGCACCGGCTTGATGTGCCGGGGGTCACGGGTGAACAGCGGCTCGATGTAGAACGGCTTGTCCGCCACCACCACGAAGTCGACCCAGGAAGCGGGAATGTCGACCCGCGGCAAGTCGCTGACGTCATCCACCAGTTGGTTGACCTGGACAATGACGATGCCGTCGCTGAAGGCGGCCGGTTCGATCAGCGCCGGCGTGTCTTCGGTGCTCGGCCCGGTGTAGATGTTGCCGGCACGGTCAGCCATGAAGCCGGCGCTGAGCACCACGTTGGGAATCAAGTCGACCACCAGCCGCGCATAAAGCTCGATGTAGGTGTGGATCGCGCCGATCTCCAGCAGGCCATCTTCGAGCAACTGGCTGATACGCAGGCTCTGGGTGCCGGCAAAGGAGAAGTCGAGCTTGCGTGCAATGCCGCGTTCGAACAGGTCCAGATGCTCGGAACGACCGACGCTGGGCATGATCATGTGCAGGTCATGCAGCTTGCCTGGATCGGCCTTGGCCAGGGAACGAGAAAGAAAATCCGCCTGCTTCTGGTTGTTGCCCTCCAGCACCACGCGGTCGCCGGGCAAGATCAACGCCTCCAGCGCCGCCACCATCTTGTCGGTGGGCAACACCACACCGTCGGCCAGGTCTCGCACCAGCGCAAGACGCCGCTGCTTTTCGCTGCGCCGCCGCGTCCATCGCGAGTCGGGGGATATTGTTGTTGTCATGACCACTCCACGGGTTCGCTGTCGTGGGGGTCACCTTAGGAGCGTTGGGTGGGGGGCATCAATCAAGCAGGGTGGTGAATTGTTACGGTTACCGTAACTATTGCGATTCTCGTATTTTCTTCTGTTGCCGATCAAACCGATCCATTGCCGACTTCAACACCTCTCTTGCGCGAGCGTTATTTCCCTTCAATAAAAGTTCTTGATATCGGCTTATACCTACCTCAAGATTCGCATGAGCGCGACTAAAAGTCGGGAGGATTGACTTTCCTTTATCAAAATCAGCTACTTTTTCTAGCTCATCTAGTACACGATAATGTTTCTCCCGATGACTTATAAAGCTTTGTAGCTTCGGGTTCAAAACAACTGCGTTCAGATCGTAGGAAGAGTCTGGATTAGGAAGATCAAAATCTATTCTATGATTTTTTTTCATGAAGTCCAAGTTTAATGGATCAGAATCCCTCACGCTATGATAATCAACTGATGCCCTATTCGAAAATCGTTTCGGAGATCGCCATTTCGCAAGTTGTACGTTTGAATTGGATAATGGGTTTTCCAGATTATTCAAATGTTTTGCATGTGAAAATCTGTGCCCAACCGTAAACTTACTCATACTGGCAAATGTTGGATCGCGTTTGAAATTTGTAAAATCCATCGTTGATAGTGAAAACCAACGCATGTGGCCAGTGGGATCACTCCCGTTAACAGGATCCCCCAAACAATACGCATATGAATTCAATCCCCCCTTGCCAAACGGACTCAAACTGTCCGAACTGTTAAATCTCATCAACACCGGATTAAATGCTCGAAAACCATTACCTAACAAATAATGCCCTGTCACTGCATCCGGCCGCTCACCATTAAAACCCAGCAAACTGGTTAAACCACTTTCTGCGCGAAGATGCCCATAGGGCGAATAAACAATCGGAAGCGAATGCCCGCCAACAGTTTGCATCACTGAACGCTGCTGATCAGTGGCCAACAATGCCGTTTCCTGTGCGTCGCCCAATCGCTTCTGTTGCGCCAATAACTGGTCACCCTGTTGTACAATCGAACAGCGCGCCAATCCTTGAATCTCCGTGGCTAGCCGGGTCTTGCAGTAAAAGCGCTGAAGCGCGTCCGGCTTGGCCGAATTAAAGCCAATCAAACTGTCCAGCGGATCATAGTGATAAGTGCAGAGTACTTCTTCGTTTTGGGAAGGCATTGGCAGGGCTCCTGCTGCTCCTTGCTGATAGCATTGAGCTTCGGCTTCTTTGCTGAAAGTGTCTACTAGTAGAACTGATAGGTAATTGCTTGCCTAAAGCCTTCACCAAGGTCCGGGACAAGCTGCTCACGACAAGCGGCCTGAACCGATTGTTTTTTGTTTAATCATTTGTCTGCAGGAACAGCGTGAGGCTACGCAGTTTGACGCTGGGACCTACAGCAACCCCGGAACCCGCTGACCGGCGGGTGCGCGCGGGAGGCCTTCGAGTCTGCCGGGTTGTTATTTCCGTTTACCCCCGGATTTCCAGCCTGCGTACAGCTGCCACCCCTTCGCCTGGAAATCGAATGGAGCAGCTGAAACTCATTAAGCGGAGATTCAGTATGTTCAAGGTAACTCCCAATCCTCCGGAAACCGATCCCGATTCCCAAGATGCCTTGGAAGCCGAGAAGCTCAAGGAAGCCGCCGACCGCGCCCTCTCTCATTACCTCCCGCCCACTCACGAAAAACCGGCCAGGCGCCGAAAATACCAGCTGTTCACCGTCTCTCCCGAGATCGGCACCGAAGCGCTTCTGGCCAATGCCTCCGAAGACTTGCTGTCCATCAGCGCCATTGCGGCCGATCTGGCGGACGGGGTGGAAGGTTCGCGCCGTTCGGTAGCCTTGGCGCTCAGCCGAATGGCCGATGGAGTGCATTTGTTGGTGGAGCGGGCGCTGGATCACCATGAGGCGTTGGCCCAGGCCAAGGTTTAGCCGTCAGGTCTTCGGTGAATTGGAGGCCGCTTTCGCGAGCAGGCTCGCTCCCACAGTGATTCGGCGACATTCACAAAACCTGTGGGAGCGAGCCTGCTCGCGAAGGGGCCCTTCAGACGAGCGCGGCACTCACCAACAACTCCTCCAGTGCTAACAAATCCGGCACCTTGGCCACTTGATCCGCCACCTGCACCGCCGCCTTCTCCAGCGAACACAACGGCACGTCCACATAGCTCAACTGACTGTCGAGCTTGTACGAGCGCGGTATCCCTTGAACCAGTAGCGCGATGAATTTCAGCTCGGGCCGACCGCCGAGCGCATTGAGAATGACGATTCGCGCGCGTTCGCCGATGACGATTTTCTGCCCGCACGCCGACTCGAAGCTGAGCAACGGTATCTGCCGGTTGCGCCACGCGACCCTTCCCAGATACCAGGGTGGCGAGTCCAGGTCGATGGCCGCGGGTTGGTAGCCGATCAGTTCAGCCACTGCGACGTTAGGCAGGATCAGGTGGCGGTCAGCCAAAGGCAGTAGCAGGCCGGTGAGTTGGCTATCGCGCGGGTCGTGGCGACGCTCATGCATGGGTCTTGCTCCACAGGGCAATGCTTTCAAGCAATACCGATTCCTGGTACGGCTTGCCCAGGTAATCGTTGACGCCGATGGCCATGGCCCGGTCGCGGTGTTTCTGGCCCGTGCGGGAGGTGATCATGATGATCGGCAGGTGCCGCAGACGCTCATCGCTGCGCACCTGGGTGGCGACTTCGAAGCCATCCATGCGTGGCATTTCGATGTCCAGCAGCATCAGGTCCGGGATGTGCTCTTCCAGCAGCAGCATGGCGTCGACACCGTCCTTGGCGGTCAGCACGTTCATGCCGTGGCGTTCGAGCAAACGGCTGGTGACCTTGCGCACGGTGACCGAGTCGTCGACCACCATCACCAGCAACGGCCGTTGCGGTTCGACCTCGACGTCGTGACTGACCGAACGCTGCGGCGCCCGGGCCTGCATGGCGCGAACCGGCGCCAGCAGGTCCAGGATCAGCACCACCCGGCCATCCCCCAGAATCGTCGCCCCGGACACCCCTTGCACGGCGGCGAACTGCGGGCCGAGACTTTTCACCACGATCTCGCGCGTGCCGGCCATGGCATCGACCTGCACTGCAATATGCCGCTCGTTGCATTGCACCAGCAACACCGGCAGCGGCAGGCTCTGGCCCAACAGCCGTGGACGCGGGCTGGTCTTCAGCAGCTCGCCCAGGTAACACAGTTCATAGCACTGACCGGCGTATTCATAGGTCGGTGGATCAAGGCGGAAATGCCCTTCCAGTTCGTTGGGCAACACGCGGACAATGCCATCGATGGTGTTCAGCGGAATGGCGTATTGATCCTCCCCGCATTGCACCATCAGCGCCCGGTTGACCGACACGGTGAACGGCAGGCGAATGCGAAAATGCACGCCCTGCCCCGGCACCGAGTCGATGCTCATGGTACCGCCCAGTTGCCGCACTTCTTCGTGCACCACGTCCATGCCGACCCCACGCCCGGAGATCTGGGTGATTTTCTCGGCGGTGGAAAAACCCGGTTGCAGGATGAATTGCAACACGTCGTGGTCGCTGATGACACTGTCCGGGGCGAGCAGGCCGCGCTTGATCGCCTTGCGCCGCACCGCCTCCAGTGGCACGCCGGCACCGTCGTCGCGAATATCGAAAATGATGTCGCCGCCTTCGCGCAACAGATCCAGGGTGATCCGCCCTTGCGCCGGCTTGCCCGCCGCCACACGCACCGCGGCGGATTCCAGGCCGTGGTCGACGGCATTGCGCAGCATATGCTCCAGCGGCGCCGCCATGCGCTCGAGTACATTGCGATCCATCTCGCCTTCGGCGTTGCCGACGATGAACTCGACGTCCTTGCCCAGCTCACCGGCCACCTGACGGACGATGCGCTTCAAGCGCGGCAGCATTCGCTCGAACGGCACCATGCGCGTGCGCATCAGGCCTTCCTGCAATTCGGTGTTGATGCGGCCCTGCTGTTGCAACAGGTTTTCCGCGTCCAGGTTGCGCCGATCGAGGGTTTCCTTGAGGTCGAGCAAGTCGGAGGCGGATTCGAACAGGGCTCGCGACAGTTGTTGGAGTTGCGAGTGGCGATCCATTTCCAGCGGGTCGAACTCTTCGTAGCCCAGGCGCTCGGCATCGACTTGCTGACGGCTGAGGATCCTGCCCTGGGTTTCGGTATCGAGCCTGCGCAACTGGTCGCGCATGCGCTCGATGGTGGTTTCCATCTCGTTGAGGGCGACCTGCGCGTCGTTGACCTGCTGTTCGATGCGACCGCGAAAGATCGAGGTTTCAGCGGCCAGGTTGACCAGGTCGTCGAGCAGTTCGGCCGAGACCTTGACCATGTCCGCCCCGGCATCGGGCTGCAGCGCTGGTGTCTCGGTTTTTGCCGTAACGGTGAGTGGCGCCGGGGCTTCAGGCAGCACCGGGTGACTGAAGTTCTGGATGGCATCGATCAGCCGGTCGGCCGGCGGCAGTGGCTCACCGGCGCGCGCTGCGTCGAGCATCTGCGCCAGCCGGTCATGGCTGCGCTGCAGCAGTTCGAACATCGCCGCCGTGGGTTGCAGCATGCCGGTGGATAAACCTTCGTAGAGAAACTCCAGCTCGTGGGCCAAATCGCCAATGGGAGCGATTTCCACCATGCGCGCACCGCCCTTGAGGGTATGCAGGTCGCGCAGCAGGGTTTCCATTTCCTGCCGGTTCGACGGCTCGGCCTGCCAGCGCAGCAGCGCCGCCCCGGAGCTTTCGATGATGTCGAAGCCTTCTTCAAGAAAGATGTCCAGCAACTCGCTGTCATGGTGGGCCGAGTCGACGCCAGCGGCAGCTTCGACGACCTGGGCATTGTTTGCGTGGCTTTGCCTGAACGCGCGGATCGCTTCGATCAGTTCCTCGGGATCGCCCAGGGCTTGATGGTCTTGCAACTGCTCAAGCATCTGCGCCAGATGGCCATGGCTCAGTTGCAGCAGTTGCGTCAGCACTTCGCTGTGGCTGTAACGGCGGTCCGCCAGGCCCTCATAGAGGTTTTCCAGTTCCTGGGCCAGGTCTGCGACCGGTTCGACCTCGGCCATCCGCGCGCCACCCTTGAGGGTGTGCAAGTCGCGCTGCAACGAGGACAGCGGCGCGGGGTTATGCGGGTCACTTACCCAGCGTTGCAAGGAATGGTTGGCGCTTTCGAGGATATCCTCGGCTTCCTCAAGGAAGATCGAAACGATGTCGTCGTCCAGTTCGGCTGCGCGGTCTCCTGTAGGAGCGAGCCTGCTCGCGATGGGCTCATAGGCGCCGCGTTTATCCAATGAAAGCGCGTCATCGTTAGCGTCCATCGCGAGCGTGCTCGCTCCTACAGGGGGGAGGGTGCTTTCAAGTTCGGCGGTGGCGTCGCCCAGCTCGCGGATGCTCAAGGTGCGACTGCCGTCACTGCGGATCAAGCCCATGGCCGAAGGGTCCAGGCTCTGATCGAGCAAGCCGTGCAAGGCCCGAATCCGCTCCGGGCGCGGGCTGACTTCCTGGCCAGCCGCCAGCTCATCAAGCATGTTGATCAGCGCTTCGTGGGCACTTTGGGCTTCATGGAAAAATTCCTCGCTAACCGCCAGGCTGCTCTCTTCCACAGCACCGTAGAGGTCGAGCAAGGCTTCGCAGAGCTCATCCACCGGATGCAGGTCGGCCAGGTGGGCGCCTTCGCCGAGGGTGGTCAATTCGTCCAGCAGTGCACTGAGTTCCTGGCGTTCGCCTGGATGCTGCTGCCAGCGCCGTAACAGGCTTTCGGCGTCGAGCAGGATGTCCATGCCCTGGGCCAGGAAGTTGTTGATCAACTGCGGGTCGCGCTTGATCCTCAGGCCGGCACTGGGCGTGCTCAAGTGACTTTGCAGGCGTTCGGCGAGCAGCGCCCTGGCGCGTTCGATCAGGGCCCCGGAGCCGGGGATTTCAGCCAACGGGTCGGTCTTGAGCTGGCGCAAGCCAAGACGGAACAGTCCTTCGGCCTCCAGCAGCACTTCGACTTCGTCCAGGTCGAGCGCGATCAGGTGAGCCTTGTACTCCCGGGCCAGTTGATCGAGCGGCGTCGCCAGCTCGGCAATCGGCACGACCCCGGCCATCGACGCACTACCCTTGAGGGTGTGCAAAGCACGCTGCAGCTCATCGCTGGCCTGCAGCGGCAGGCGTTCGGCGGCCTGGTCGAGAAATCGGTTGAGGCTGCTCAAATGGGTTTCGGCTTCCTTGCGGAAGATTTCCAGCAATAGCGGGTCGAGGGCCGCGACGTCCTGGGTATCCTCGTCCGCTGCCGTGTTATCGCCCTTGGCCAGGGCGTGGGCACGGGCCGCCAACTGGTCAACATCATTGCGCTGACGCTGGGCATCGGCGGCATATTCGGCCACCAGTTCCGGCAGCAGATCGAGCACATCGTCGAGCAGTTGCTGCACGCTGGCGCCAGGCTCCACGCTGTGTTCCAGCACGCGATTAAGCAGGTTTTCCACGGCCCAGGCCAATTCGCCAAGCACCAGGGCTCGTACCATCCGGCCACTGCCCTTGAGGGTATGAAAGGCACGGCGCAATTCGCTCAGGGCCAAGCGGTTGGTGGGGTCCGCCGACCAGCGTGGCAAATGTTCGCGAAGGATCTCCAGCACTTCATCCGTTTCTTCGAGGAATACTTCACGCAATTCCTCATCCACCGGCTCTTCGCCTGAAGGTGGCGGCAGCAGGCTATCCGGAGTGTCGAGCGCGGGCGGGTTGAGGGCCGAAACCGGGCTGGCCAGCACATCGGCCAGGGCCTGGGCGATGGCCGGGGCATCCCGCTCCTGCTGTAGCCGCAGGGACTGCGCTTCGTCGGGACTCAGGACATCCGCAAGCACTGGCACCTGTCGCTCGCTGGGGAAAAAACCGAGTGAGGCCAGGCGACTTTGCGCCACGTCGAGCAGTTGCTCACCGGGGGCTTCGGGGTCGTCGTTGAGGCGCTCAAGGTAATACTCGATGCTGGTGATCACGTCGGCCAGGCTGTCCAGCGCCTGCCAGCCGGGCTGATGCGGCTCAAGCAGCAGGTGTTCATGAATGTAGTGATTGCAGGTTTCGATCAGGCCCGCCGCGCGGGTCAACGGGATCATCGCCAGCGCACCCCGCACCTGGGTCAGCAGGGCCGGCAGCCCCTGCAGGTGCTGTCGGTCCCAATCGGCATCGATGTAGTCGACGATCATGTCCTTGGCTTGCTGCAGACAGATGCGCGCTTCCTTGATGACGATCTGGTGGATCTGCGTCAGGTCGGTGGTGGGCAGCCGACTGTCTTCCTGGCTTTCAGGCTCTACGGTGCCGACCATGCCCGCCAGCGTCGCTTCGACGTAAAGCAAGGCCCCGGCCACGTCCATGAGGATCGCATCATCGGGTATGCGCTGGCCTTGGGCCAGGCTCAGCACCACGGCCAGTTGATCGATGATCACCTTGCGGGGTTGGCCGAAGCCCAGTACCGCCAGGGTGTCAGCGATTTGCCGCAGGGGCGCCAGCAGGCTGTCGAGGTCCGAAGTGTGTTGCCGATCGCTGCGCACGAACAGGTCCAGGCGCTCCTTGACCCGCACCAGCTCTTCGCACAATGCCGCCAATACCGAGCGCATGGCATCACGATCAGGACCGGCCAGGCGGGCGCGTTCTTCGTCGACCATCGCGCTGTCAGGCAATGCATCGTCCAGTGCGTAGCGATCTTTCATGGTCAGCATCTGCCCGGTGGGATGTTCGGCCTTGGCAATGTAGAACAGCAAACTCTTCAGCAACTCGGGTGGCGGCGGCTGATTGATGCCCTGCATGCCCTGTTCGAGCAGACGCTTGAGCTCTTTGTCGGCCTCCTTGAACAGGCTGCGCAAGGCCGGGCTGTTGGTAATGACGCCGGCGCGCATGCCTTCGACCAGCGCTGAAGCCACCTGCCACAGTGGGCTCAGGGGCGCTGAATCGCACAAGCCTTCCAGACGAGTAAAGACCTTGGCCAGGTACTCCAGGTGCGTGTCGTCATCCTGCTCACGCAGCAACCCGACCAGGGCCATCTGCAACATTTGCCGCAACTTGCGCAGCACATTCGGCAAGTCCGCCGGCTCCAGCCGCGCCAGGGCCGCTTGATCCAGGGCAGGCAGGTCTGGCAACTGCGGGCTGAACAGGCTGGTTTCCGACAACAGGCTTTCGCCGCGGGCGCTGCGCAGGTCGTTGATCAGCGGCAACACGACCAAAGGCAGATCGCGGCGTGCACCTTGCACGCGATCCAGGTAGATCGGCAACTGCCCCAGCGCTTGCAGCATTAGGTGCAACGCCTCGTCACGATGATGGACGCGATTGTGTTGCAAGGCGGTGACCAGTTGCTCCATTTCTTCGGCGAGCAACGCCGCGCCGTAGAACTCGACCATCTGCAGACTGCCGTGAACCTGATGGATGCACGCCAGGCATTCGCTCAGGGCGTGCGTCGCCTGCGGGTCATCAAGCTGGGTTTCGATCGCGTGATGAGCCTGCTTCAGCGTTTCGGCAATTTCGCCTTTGACCCATTCAAGGGCCACATAGTCGTGCCGATCACCCATAACCACTCCAATCCCCACTTCTATCAAGATAGCCATGCCCGGGGGCGGTTCAAGCTTTGTCCGCGACCTGCGCCTGGGTGGCCGGCAAGGTGAAGCCAGACACCGAACGCCGCAACTGGCTGGCCATTTTTGCCAGGTTGCCGATGCTCTCGGCGGTGGCGGTAGAGCCGGACGAGGTCTGCGAAGTGATCTGCTGGATCACGTTCATCGTCAGGGAAATCTGACCGGCAGACGACGTTTGTTGTTGCGCCGCGTTGGAAATGCTCTGGATCAGCGCCGCCAGGGTCTTGGACACCCCTTCGATTTCTTCCAGGGCCACACCGGCATCCTGCGCCAGACGCGCGCCGCGCACCACTTCGGTGGTGGTCTGCTCCATGGAAATGACCGCTTCGTTGGTGTCGGCCTGGATCGCCCGCACCAGGGTTTCGATCTGCCGCGTTGCGGCCGAAGAGCGTTCCGCCAGGCGCTGCACTTCATCGGCAACCACTGCGAAACCACGCCCGGCGTCACCGGCCATGGACGCCTGGATCGCCGCGTTGAGGGCGAGAATGTTGGTCTGGTCGGCAATGTCATCGATCAAGCTGACGATATCGCCGATTTCCTGGGAAGACTCGCCAAGGCGTTTGATTCGCTTGGCGGTGTCTTGAATCTGTTCGCGGATGTTGTCCATGCCATGGATGGTGTTGTGCACCACTTCATTGCCCTTGTTGGCGATTTCCACCGAACGCTCGGCCACCGCCGAGGATTCCGCGGCGTTGGCCGACACCTGATCGATGGACTCAGCCATGTCGTTGATTGCGGTGGAGGCTTCGGAAATCTGTTGGGCCTGATGTTCCGAGGCCTGCGCCAGGTGCATCGCGGTAGCCTGGGTTTCCTGCACAGCGGCTGCAACCTGGCCCGCCGTCAGGTTGATCGTTGCCACCAGATCGCGCAGTTGGTCCACGGAATAGTTGATCGAATCGGCGATGGTCCCGGTGAAGTCTTCGGTTACCGTGGCGGTCACGGTCAGGTCGCCGTCGGCCAGGTCTTCGATTTCGTCGAGCAGGCGCATGATCGCGTTCTGGTTGCGCTCGTTCTTTTCGGCAGTCTCGCGCAGCTGGCGATTGGTTTCGCGCACCATCACCAGGCCGATGAGGATGATCGACATCAGCGCCCCCAGGCCCAGGACATAACCGCCGATGGTGTCGGTGTCACGCCCTCCGGCGAGGTTTTCAAAGCCACTGGCCAAATGGGAAGCTTCGTCTAGCAGGGTTTGCGAAAGGCTGAAAATATTGGTGGCCGACTCACGAACCTTGAACAGCTCCGGTGAGGTTTCGAGGATTTCGTCCACTGAACCTGAGACGAATTCGAACAGCTCGGATATCTCGATCAGCCGCGCGCGCGCGTCACGGTCCTCGACCTGGCTGACCCGCAGAGAGGCGTTGCCCTGGAGCATGCCGTTGAGCACCTGGCCGAACCGCGCCGCATCACGGCCGAACGCATCGGCGGCCTGCTGTGAGTTTTCGTCGCCGGACAACACGGTATTGACCGCCCCTAAAATACGCTCGGCCAACAGTGATTGACGCTGCGCCATCGCCACCTGCGCCGCCGGGGCGCCACGTTGCAGCAGGGTTTCCACCACCTTTTCGTATTCAACCTGCAACTGCGGCACGGTTTCGGCCAGGGTCGCGGCGACTTGATGCAGCGACAGCACCGTCTGTTCACTGGACAGGATCGCATCGGTGTTTTTCAGCAGGCGCTCCCAGTCCTGTTGCACGGCGCGCATTTCCGGGCGCACGCTGGGCGGTGCCGGTGGCAGGCCGGTGGCGGGGTCGCCTTTCTTCAGATAGCTCCAGCGCCGGGCAAAATCGTTGCGCGCATCGCTGAGCAACTTGAATGCCGCAGCCTTGCCGGCAGCGGCCTCGGTCGCATTCTTGGCGATGCGCTGGGACAACACGCGCAGCTCACCGGCGTGACCGATGTACTGTTTGTCGTAGGTGGCCTGGGTGTTGAGGTACGCGAAGTTGGCGAACAACAACATGATGAAGATGATCAGGGCGATGAACAGCGCGATGATCTGCGATCGACTGCGCGACGCCTCCATTGGCTTGCCTGTTTTTGCTTTTATCATCGGTCTTCGCCTGTTAACCCACTTCTAGGCCTGCCAGAATCCCCTGTGGGAGCGGGCTTGCTCGCTCCCACATTTAGAGCTGTGACGCTCCATTTAAACGGCAACGTTCATGAATCCCTGCGACCGCGCCAGCGTAAACAGGCTCAACACCTGCCAGCTCTGCTCGCGCTGAAACCGGCCGGTGATGAACGGTGCGATCGGGCCGCCCGGCGCGTCTATCGGCTGCAGACTGTCCCGGGCGAAGTGCTGCAAGCCGAAGACTTCATCGACCAGCAACCCGGCAAACACCTCGTCATGCTCCACCACCAATACGCGCCGCTGCTTGCGCGTCGCCGAGATTTCCTGGCCAAAAAAACCGCACAAATCAATGATCGGCAACAAACGCCCGCGCAGATTGGCCACGCCCTTTACCCAGGACTTGACCCCCGGCACCAGCGTAAAACGCGGTTCGTGCAACACTTCACCGATTTCCCCCATGGGCGCGACGTACCACTGTTCGCCCAGGCGAAAACCGATGCCGCTCCAGCTGTCCTGGCGGGCGGGCTGGGACGGCAAGTCCGCCGCCAGCAAGCGACAACGCCGGTCGATCTGCAATAGCAGTTCGAAGGCGGTCAGTGATTCGCTCATGGCCCTGTGATCAACCGGCCAGCACAGTGTTCAAGGTCTTGATCAGGGTATCTTCGTCAACCGGCTTGGTCAGGTAGTCCTTGGCCCCTTGGCGCGTACCCCAGACCTTGTCGGTTTCCTGATCCTTGGTGGTGATGATGATCACCGGGATGTGCCCGGTTTCCGGATCTTTGGTCAGCTGGCGAGTCGCCTGGAAGCCATTGAGTCCGGGCATGACGATATCCATCAGCACTGCGTCGGGTTTTTCCTGGCGGGCCAGCGCCACGCCGTCTGCGCCGTTTTCGGCTTTCAATACTTCATGACCGTGCTTCTCCAGCATGCCGGTCAATTTGTACATTTCGGTCGGCGAATCATCGACGATCAGGATACGTGCCATGGTCTTCCCCATTCTTGTCGGCGCAGGGCCCAATGGCCGAGCGTCACTGTAGGTATCTTACTGCGGCAAAACAGCGGCAAAGCCCGGAACATGGGCCTGGATCGCGCTCAGCAGCTCTTCCTTGCTGAAAGGCTTGGTCAAAAACTGGTCGGAGCCGACAATGCGCCCCTTGGCCTTGTCGAACAGCCCGTCCTTGGACGACAGCATAATCACTGGCGTGCACTTGAATGCACTGTTGTTCTTGATTAACGCGCAAGTCTGATAGCCATCCAGGCGCGGCATCATGATGTCGACAAAGATGATGCCGGGGTGGTGATCGACGATCTTGGCCAGCGCATCGAACCCATCGATGGCCGTGATGACCTCACAACCCACGTTCTTGAGCAGTGTTTCGGCGGTGCGGCGAATCGTCTTCGAATCGTCGATTACCATGACCTTCAAGGCGTTGGGTTGCTGTTCCATAGTTGCTCTACCGTCGCCTTTAGGAATCTATTTGTCCATCTGCGGGGCGTCGAGGACTCGAAACCCTTGATGTTCAAGGGCCGGCACGACATGGCAGTCTTTTTAGCACAGTCTCCATATCCAATCTATCGGCCGGTCCCGGCAGTGGTTTTTCCTTGACCGGGAACACTCTCAGCGCCACTCTGACGCCACTTTTATATGGTCCTAGGCCTCACCCACTTTTGAGGAAACACCCATGAGCGTTCGTGTCGGGATTGTCATGGATCCTATCGCCAGCATCTCCTATAAAAAGGATAGCTCGCTGGCCATGCTGCTGGCCGCACAGAAACGCGGCTGGGAACTGTTCTACATGGAACAGCGCGACCTGTACCAGGCCGAAGGGCAGGCGCGGGCGCGGATGCGTCCACTGAAAGTGTTCGCCAACCCGGAAAAATGGTTCGAGCTGGAAGCCGAGCAGGACAACCTGCTGAGCGACCTGGACGTGATCCTGATGCGCAAGGATCCGCCTTTCGACATGGAATTCGTCTATACCACCTATTTGCTGGAACAGGCCGAGAATGCTGGCGTACTGGTGGTCAACAAGCCGCAAAGCCTGCGTGACTGCAACGAAAAACTGTTCGCCACGCTGTTTCCGCAGTGCACGCCACCGACCATCGTCAGCCGTCGCCCTGACGTATTGCGTGAATTCGCCGACCATCATGGCGATGTGATTCTCAAGCCACTCGACGGCATGGGCGGGTCCTCGATCTTCCGTCACACCGCCGGCCACCCGAACCTGTCGGTGATCCTCGAAACCCTGACCCTGCACGGCCAGCAGCAAATCATGATCCAGGGCTACCTGCCGGCCATCGTCGATGGCGACAAACGCATCCTGATGATCGACGGCGAGCCGGTGGACTACTGCCTGGCGCGCATTCCTGCTGCCGGCGAAACCCGTGGCAACCTTGCAGCCGGTGGCCGCGGCGAAGCCCGTCCATTGACCGAAAAGGATCGCTGGATCGCGGCGCAAGTCGGTCCGACCCTGCGCGAAAAAGGCCTGCTGTTCGTCGGCCTCGATGTGATCGGCGAGCACCTGACAGAGATCAACGTCACCAGCCCGACCTGCATCCGCGAAATCGACAATGCCTTCGGCACCGATATTGGCGGCATGCTGATGGATGCCATCGATCAGAAGCTCAAGGCCCGTTGATAAGCCAAACCAACATTGCGTTATCATGCGCGGCCTGTGAAAACGCGATGTTGGTTTCCTTGTCATGACCCTCCCGTCCGATCTGCCCCCCGAACTCGCCCACCACGGCGTGCGCCCGGCCGATCGCCTCGGTTTTACCCTGTTCCTGGCGGCGCTGATCCACCTGGCATTACTGCTGGGTGTCGGTTTCACAATGGTCGAGCCCAAGCAGATCAGCAAAACCCTGGAAATCACCCTCGCCACCTTCAAAAGCGAAAAGAAACCGGAAAAGGCTGACTTCCTCGCCCAGGAAAACCAGCAAGGCAGCGGCACCCTGGACAAGAAGGCCATCCCCAAGACCACCGAGATCGCACCGTTCCAGGACAACAAGGTACAAAAAGTCACGCCACCGCCCGCCGCCAAGCCAGAACAGAAGGACGCCCCGCCCAAGGCAGCCGTGACCACCGTCGCACCCAAGCCGAAGAAAGCCCCGACAAAAACCGAGGAGCCCAAGCCCGTCACCAAACCTGTGGTGGCGGCACCGACATTCGACAGCGAACAGCTGTCCAGCGATATCGCCAGCCTCGAAGCCGAACTGGCCCAGGAACAACAGTTGTACGCCAAGCGCCCGCGCATCCACCGCCTGAGCGCCGCCTCGACCATGCGCGACAAGGGCGCCTGGTATAAAGACGAGTGGCGTAAAAAAGTCGAGCGCATCGGCAACCTCAATTACCCCGACGAAGCCCGGCGCAAGCAGATCTACGGCAACCTGCGCCTGATGGTCTCGATCAACCGCGACGGTTCGCTGTATGAAGTGCTGGTGCTGGAGTCGTCCGGGCAACCGCTGCTGGACCAGGCGGCCCAGCGCATCGTGCGCCTGGCAGCGCCGTTTGCGCCCTTTACCGGGGACCTGTCGGACATCGATCGCCTGGAAATCATCCGCACGTGGAAATTTGCACGCGGGGACCGACTCTCCAGTAATTAATTGAAGATCAAAAGATCGCAGCCTGCGGCTGCTCCTACATGTGGAATGCATTTCCCTGTAGGAGCTGCCGCAGGCTGCGATCTTTTGACGTGCTTCGGCTTGTCAGTTCGTCCCTCCAACGCCACACTAGCGTTCATGAAAAACGTCAGCCCCAGCTACCTCAAGCATCACTTCCTGATCGCCATGCCTCACATGGTCGACCCGAACTTTGCGCACACCTTGACCTACATCGTCGAGCACACGGCCAATGGTGCCATGGGGCTGGTGGTCAACCGTCCGCAGGACCTGAACCTGGCCGATATCCTCGAGCAATTGCGCCCGGACATCGAACCACCGGCACTTTGTCAGCACGTACCGATCTTCATCGGCGGGCCGGTGCAGACCGATCGTGGTTTTGTCCTGCACCCCAAGGGCCAGAGTTTTCAAGCGACCGTTGATCTGGAAGGCGAGCTGTCCCTGTCGACCTCCCAGGACGTGCTGTTCGCCATCGCCGATGGCGTCGGCCCGGCGAAAAGCGTTATCACGCTGGGTTATGCCGGATGGGAAGCCGGGCAACTGGAGGCCGAACTGGCCCAGAACGCCTGGCTGACCTGCCCGTACGATGCCGACATCCTGTTCAACACCAGCAGCGAGCTGCGCCTGGAAGCGGCAGCCAGGCAGCTGGGCGTCAATCTCAGCCTGCTCACCAGCCAGGCGGGGCACGCCTGATGGCCCTGCGGTTGATTCTGGGATTCGACTACGGCACCAAGCAGATCGGCGTTGCGGTTGGCCAGGTCATTACCGGCCAGGCCCGCGAGCTGTGCACCTTGAAGGCACAAAACGGTATTCCCGACTGGGATCAGGTAGAAGCGCTGATCAAGGAGTGGAAACCCGACGCCGTGGTGGTCGGCCTGCCGCTGAACATGGACGGCACACCCAGCGACATGTGCGCCCGCGCGGAAAAATTCGCCCGACGCCTCAACGGTCGCTTCAACCTGCCCTTCTATACCCACGATGAACGCCTGACCACCTTTGAAGCCAAGGGCGAACGCCTGGCCCGGGGCGGACAGAAAGGCAGCTACCGCGACAACCCGGTGGATGCCATCGCCGCCGCCCTGCTGCTGCAAGGCTGGCTCGACGAGAACAGCGCATTGTTCCAATCCTAATCCTGAAGAGCCGTCACCCGTCTCTTTTAGCTACAACCCGAGCCACCTCCCGCAACGATCCGGCTCGGGCCCAAGAAGGAGCAACCATGAGCCTGCCCAATCCCGCCGAACTGATCAGCCAGATGGCGACTGATCTCAAGGCACACCTGGAACACCGTGGCATCAGCGAACCGCGCTACATCGGCATTCGTACCGGTGGCGTGTGGGTTGCCCAGGCCCTGCTCAAGGAGCTGGGCAGCGCCGAACCGCTTGGCACACTCGACGTGTCCTTCTACCGCGACGACTTCAGCCAGAACGGCCTGCACCCGCAAGTGCGGCCGTCGGCCCTGCCGTTCGAGATCGAAGGCCAGCACCTGGTGCTGATCGACGACGTATTGATGAGCGGGCGGACCATCCGCGCCGCCCTGAACGAACTCTTCGACTATGGTCGCCCGGCCAGCGTGACGCTGGTATGCCTGCTGGACCTGGATGCCGGGGAACTGCCGATCCGCCCCAACGTACTGGGCGCGACCCTGTCCCTGGCAGCCCACGAGCGGGTGAAACTGTCGGGGCCGGAACTCAAGCTCGAACTGCAAGACCTCGCCCTTTAATTCGCCCTATTGAGAGTCCCCCTCGCGATGACGCCTCTAGATACCAAGCGCCCGCTGCAGCTCAATGATCAGGGCCAGCTGCGCCACTTCCTCTCGCTCGACGGTTTGCGCCGCGAGCTGCTGACGGAAATCCTCGACACCGCCGACTCGTTCCTAGAAGTTGGCGCACGGGCAGTGAAGAAAGTCCCGTTGCTGCGCGGCAAGACCGTGTGCAACGTATTCTTCGAAAACTCCACCCGCACCCGCACCACCTTCGAACTGGCGGCCCAACGGCTGTCGGCGGACGTGATCACCCTGAACGTGTCGACATCATCGGCAAGCAAGGGCGAAACCCTGCTCGACACGCTGCGCAACCTGGAGGCCATGGCCGCCGACATGTTCGTCGTGCGCCACGGTGATTCCGGCGCTGCACACTTCATCGCCGAACATGTTTGCCCACAGGTGGCGATCATCAACGGTGGCGACGGCCGTCACGCTCACCCGACCCAAGGCATGCTCGACATGCTCACCATCCGCCGGCACAAGGGCGGCTTCGAAAACCTTTCAGTGGCCATCGTCGGCGACATCCTGCACTCGCGGGTTGCACGCTCGAACATGCTGGCCCTGAAAACCCTGGGTTGCCCGGACATCCGCGTGATCGCGCCGAAGACCCTGCTGCCGATCGGCATCGAGCAATACGGCGTGAAGGTCTACACCGACATGACCGAAGGCCTCAAAGACGTCGACGTGGTGATCATGCTGCGCCTGCAGCGTGAGCGCATGACCGGCGGCCTGCTGCCGAGCGAGGGCGAGTTCTACCGCCTGTTCGGCCTGACCACCGCGCGCCTGGCTGGCGCCAAACCCGATGCCATCGTCATGCACCCGGGGCCGATCAACCGTGGGGTGGAAATCGAATCGGCGGTAGCCGACGGTCCACACTCGGTGATCCTCAACCAAGTGACCTACGGCATCGCGATTCGCATGGCCGTTCTGTCCATGGCCATGAGCGGTCAGACTGCGCAACGCCAATTCGAGCAGGAGAACGTTCAGTGAAGCTCAGCATTCTCGGGGCCCGCGTCATCGATCCGGCCAGTGGCCTGGATCAAGTCACCGATATCCACATTGAAGCCTGCAAGATCGTCGCCATTGGCGCCGCCCCAGCCGGTTTTGTCGCTGTCGACACCCTCGATGCCAAAGGCCTGGTGGCCGCCCCTGGCCTCGTCGACCTCAATGTCGCCCTGCGTGAACCGGGCTACAGCCGCAAAGGTTCGATTACCAGCGAAACCCGCGCCGCCGCTGCCGGTGGCGTGACCAGCCTGTGCTGCCCGCCAAAGACCAAACCAGTGCTGGACACCTCGGCAGTGGCCGAGCTGATCCTCGACCGCGCCCGCGAAGCCGGTAACGCTAAAGTGTTCCCGATCGGCGCACTGAGCAAAGGCCTGGACGGCGAACAGCTTGCAGAGCTGGTTGCCTTGCGCGATGCCGGCTGCGTGGCCTTCGGCAACGGCTTGGAGAGCTTTCGCAACACCCGCACCCTGTGCCGGGCGCTGGATTACGCAGCCACCTTCGACCTCACGGTGATCTTCAACTCCCAGGACCACGACCTGGCGGAAGGCGGCCTGGCCCATGAAGGACCGACCGCGAGCTTCCTCGGCCTGCCGGGCATTCCGGAAACCGCTGAAACCGTGGCCCTGGCCAGGGACTTGCTGCTGGTCGAACAGACGGGCGTGCGTGCGCACTTCAGCCAGCTGACCAGCGCACGTGGTGTAGCGCTGATCGCCCAGGCCCAGCAACGCGGCCTGAAGGTCACGGCGGATGTCGCCCTGTACCAGCTGATACTGACCGACGAAGCGCTGATCGATTTCAGCAGCCTCTATCACGTGCAGCCGCCGCTGCGCACCCGCGCCGACCGTGAGGGTTTGCGCGCAGCCGTGAAGTCTGGCGTGGTCTCGGCCATTTCCAGCCATCACCAGCCCCACGAACGGGACGCCAAACTGGCGCCGTTCGGGGCCACCGAGCCAGGCATCAGCAGCGTCGAACTGCTGCTGCCGCTGGCGATGACACTGGTGGAAGACGGCTTGCTCGACCTGCCAACGCTGCTGGCGCGACTCAGTGCCGGCCCTGCGCAGGCCTTGCGCCTGCCAGCGGGCAAGCTGGCGGTGGGCGGCGCAGCGGATATCGTGCTATTCGACCCTGCAGCCTCGACCGTGGCCGGGGAAACCTGGTTGTCCAAAGGCGAGAACTGCCCGTTCCTGGGTCATAGCCTGCCGGGCGTGGTGCGCTATACCCTGGTGGACGGACGGATCAGCCACCAGGCTTAAAACCGCGCCGCCTGCATTCGCGAGCAAGCCCGCTCCCACATTGGATCTGTGTCGTTCACAAGTCCCCTGTGGGAGCGGGCTTGCTCGCGAAGACTTACTGGAAGGCGCCTCTGTTCTGCGCGTTGCGAATGGACACCTGGTCATTCAGCGTCCAGAAGTCATACAGCACCCCCAGAAAGAACAACCCACCCGTCACCAGGTACAGCAACCCGCTGATCCACTTCCCCTGATACATCCGGTGCACGCCGAACACCCCAAGAAACGTCAGCAGAATCCACGCCACGTTGTATTCAATCGGTCCAGCGGTAAATCGCAGGTCTGCTTCACGGTCCATGGCCGGAATCAGGAACAGGTCGATCAACCAGCCAATCCCCAGCAAACCGAAGGTGAAGAACCAGATCGTCCCGGTCACCGGCTTGCCGTAATAAAAGCGATGGGCACCGGTAAATCCAAAAATCCACAGCAGGTAACCAATCACTTTGCTGTGCGTGTCCTGATGCGGGACGGGGGGTTGATAGGTGTTCATGGAGGACCTCGATTCACGCGATAGATAAATATTCTTTAAATCTTTGTGACTTTTTTACGAGCAGCCGACGTATGGCAAATGCTACCGTCACTCTCGCCAAACCCTTATAGCACCTGACTTCTGTCGGACAATCGCGTCAATTTACCGCTTATTTGGTTCCGTTAGACCCCGATGGAATCGACCAACGGCCTCAGAATGCCAAAAAAAGCTGTTATAAAGTTGCGCGCTAACACATACGAGCCCTGCCTAATGCGTCCACTTTTCAAGACATGGCTAACCATTTGCCTATTATTGCCACTGGCCGCCCACGCCACCAATCGTGAGCAACGTC
Organism: Pseudomonas sp. V98_8; assembly: GCF_029967975.1. Lineage (NCBI taxonomy): Bacteria > Pseudomonadati > Pseudomonadota > Gammaproteobacteria > Pseudomonadales > Pseudomonadaceae > Pseudomonas > Pseudomonas sp. V98_8. The sequence continues at coordinate 127,041 of NZ_JASCAE010000086.1, read as the reverse complement.
TTCCGAACGTTAATGGTTACACCCCAAAATCCCATGCGGCTGCTCCTTCGAGCAAAAGCAGGAAATCGGTAAAGCTGGCTCCACAGCTGGCCAGCAAGAGCAGCCTGGTGCCGCCAATGGCGACCCGGGAAAGCAGCAACGTGCTGAGCCGCGCCGTTAACGTCCTGGGTACACCGTACCGTTGGGGCGGCAGCAGCCCGAGCAAAGGCTTCGACTGCAGCGGCCTGGTGAAATACGCGTTCAACGACGCCACGTTTGACCTGCCACGCACCTCCAATGCCATGGCCAGCGGCCACGGCGAGAAAGTCGATCGCAACGACTTGAAGCCCGGCGACCTGATTTTCTTCAACATCAAGAGTCGTCGAGTCAATCACGTTGCCATCTATTTGGGCAACGACCGCTTCATCCACGCGCCACGCCGTGGCAAGTCGGTGAGCATCGACACCCTGAAGAAACCGTACTGGGAAAAACACTACGTCGTGGCCAAGCGGGTTCTGCCGAAAGACCAGAAAGCGTTGCAGGTTGTTCAGCGCTAACCTGAAGCAAGATCAAAAGATCGCAGCCTGCGGCAGCTCCTACACAGGGACTCGCGTTTCCCTGTAGGAGCTGCCGCAGGCTGCGATCTTTTGCTTTAAACGCCATCAGAAATTATCTGGCGACCGCGCCTTCTCCCGCGCCTGCTCGCGACTGACCAAGCCCTTGGTCACCAGGTCCCTCAGGCCCATATCCAGCGTCTGCATCCCCAGCGACCCGCCCGCCTGAATCGACGAATACATCTGTGCCACCTTGTCTTCACGGATCAGGTTACGGATTGCCGATGTCCCGAGCATGATCTCGTGGGCTGCGACCCGCCCTCCCCCGATCTTCTTGACCAGGGTCTGGGACACCACCGCCAGCAATGACTCGGAAAGCATCGAACGCACCATCGACTTCTCGTCCCCGGGGAATACGTCGATGATCCGGTCAATGGTTTTCGCCGCCGAGGTCGTGTGCAGCGTGCCGAACACCAAATGGCCAGTCTCGGCAGCGGTCAATGCCAAGCGGATGGTTTCCAGGTCACGCATTTCCCCCACCAGGATCACGTCCGGGTCTTCGCGCAGGGCCGAACGCAAGGCGGTGGCGAAACTGCGGGTATCACGATGAACTTCACGCTGATTGATCAGGCATTTGCGCGATTCGTGAACGAACTCGATAGGGTCTTCGATAGTGAGGATGTGGTGATGGCGGTGGCTGTTCAGGTAATCGATCATCGCTGCCAGGGTGGTGGACTTGCCGGACCCCGTCGGGCCTGTCACCAGGACCAGGCCACGTGGCGCATCGGTCATCTTGCGGAACACCTCGCCCATGCCCAGCTCTTCCATGCTCTGGACCCTGGACGGGATCGTGCGGAAAACCGCTCCAGCGCCTCGACTCTGATTGAAGGCATTGACCCGGAATCGCGCGACGCCGGGCACCTCAAAGGAAAAGTCGGTTTCCAGGTGCTTTTCAAAGGCCACCCGCTGGTTGTCGTTCATGATGTCGTAGATCAGCGCCTGCACCTCCTTGTGCTCCAAGGCCGGCAAGTTGATGCGCCGCACATCGCCATCGACACGGATCATCGGCGGCAGGCCTGCCGACAAATGCAGGTCGGATGCGCCTTGTTTGGCGCTGAACGCCAGCAACTCAGTGATATCCATAGCACCCCTCAATTCCAGTAGAATGCCGCCAACCTCAGACCGCTGGCGCCTCTTGAATGTCCACGATAGCAGACAACATTGAACGGGTTGGTTCACGTATTCGTGCCGCCGCCCTCGCCGCCCACCGCGATGAAAACAGCGTCCAGTTGCTGGCCGTCAGCAAGACCAAACCCGCCCAGGCGCTGCGTGAAGCCTATGCCGCGGGCCTGCGCGATTTTGGCGAGAACTACCTGCAGGAGGCATTGAGCAAGCAGGCGGAATTGACCGACCTGCCCTTGATCTGGCACTTCATCGGCCCCATTCAATCGAACAAGACTCGCGCAATCGCCGAGCACTTCGCCTGGGTGCATTCCGTGGATCGCCTGAAAATCGCGCAACGCCTGTCCGAACAACGCCCTGCCGATCTGCCGCCCTTGAACATCTGCATCCAGGTCAACGTCAGCGGTGAAGCCAGCAAGTCCGGCTGCACACCGCAGGACCTGCCGGCCCTGGCCAATGCGATCAGCGCCTTGCCGCGCCTGAAGTTGCGCGGGCTGATGGCAATTCCCGAGCCGACCGAAGACCGTGCCGCCCAGGATGCCGCCTTTGCTGCCGTACAAAGCCTGCAGGCCAGCCTGAACTTGCCCCTCGACACACTTTCCATGGGGATGAGCCACGACCTTGAGTCAGCGATCGCCCAGGGTGCCACTTGGGTCCGTGTCGGTACGGCCCTGTTTGGCGCCAGAGATTACGGTCAACCTTGACCCCCTTTATAAGGACCTGACATGAGCAAGACACGTATTGCCTTTATCGGTGCCGGCAACATGGCCGCCAGCCTGATCGGCGGCCTGCGGGCCAAAGGCCTGGAAGCGGCGCAGATCCGCGCCAGCGATCCGGGAGAAGAAACCCGTGCCCGCGTGAGCGCCGAACTCGGCATCGAAGTATTCGCCGACAATGCCCAGGCCATCGAGGGCGCCGATGTGGTCGTGCTGGCGGTCAAGCCCCAGGCGATGAAGGCTGTCTGTGAAGCCCTTCGCCCAAGCCTGAAACCCGGGCAACTGGTGGTATCGATTGCCGCCGGCATTACCTGCGCCAGCATGAACAACTGGCTCGGCGCCCAGCCAATCGTGCGCTGCATGCCCAACACGCCGGCACTGCTGCGTCAGGGCGTGAGCGGCCTGTTCGCCACCGATCAGGTAACCGCCGAACAGCGCCAGCAAGCTCAAGAGCTGCTATCGGCGGTTGGTGTTGCCCTGTGGCTGGACGAGGAACAACAGCTGGATGCGGTCACCGCCGTTTCCGGCTCGGGCCCTGCGTACTTTTTCCTGCTGATCGAAGCCATGACCGCCGCCGGCGTGAAGCTCGGCCTGCCGGCAGACATCGCCGCGCAACTGACCTTGCAAACCGCCTTGGGCGCCGCCCACATGGCGGTGTCCAGCGACGTCGACGCCGCCGAGCTGCGTCGCCGCGTCACTTCGCCTGCCGGCACGACCGAAGCCGCGATCAAATCGTTCCAGGCCAATGGCTTCGAAGCACTGGTCGAAAAAGCCCTGGGCGCCGCTGCGCATCGTTCGGCCGAGATGGCTGAGCAACTCGGTCGCTAATCAGCACTTAATAAGGAATCAACAATGCTCGGACTCAATGACGCTGCCATTTTTGTGATCCAGACCTTGGGCAGCCTGTATCTTTTGATCGTGTTGCTGCGTTTCATCCTGCAATTGGTGCGGGCGAACTTCTACAACCCGCTCTGCCAATTCGCCGTCAAGGCCACGCAACCGCTGCTAAAGCCGCTGCGCCGGGTTATCCCGAGCATGTTCGGGCTGGACATGTCCTCTCTGGTGCTGGCCCTGGTCGTGCAAATGGCGCTGTTCGCGGTCATCCTGCTGCTCAGTGGTTACTCGGTCGATGTACTGTTCCTGGCCCCCTGGGCGCTGATCGGCATCTTCGCGCTGTTTTTGAAGATCCTGTTCTGGGCAATGATCATCAGCGTGATTCTGTCCTGGGTCGCTCCGGGTAGCCACAATCCAGGCGCAGAACTGGTCCAGCAGATCACTGAACCGGTGCTCGCGCCGTTCCGCCGGATCATTCCGAACCTGGGCGGCCTCGACATCTCGCCGATCTTCGCCTTCATCGCACTGCAGTTGCTGCAGAGCTGGCTGATTCCGCGCCTGGCTTACTACGCGCTGATGCCAAAAGAACTGTTTGGCCTGATCTGAGACCGCGTTATCGTTCTTCGCGAGCAAGCCCGCTCCCACAGGAGGTTGCATTCCCATGTGGGAGCGGGCTTGCTCGCGAATGGCGCACCTCGGTCTAGCTGGATGAAATCAGGCCCGGCCTTTGCTTGCCGCTAACCCCAGCGGTCTTTAGACTTACGCCTCATTTCAACGAGAGCAGGGTCGATGCCAGCTGCCTTTCCCCCCGATTCTGTTGGTCTGGTGACGCCGCAAGTGGCGCACTTCAGCGAACCCCTGGCGTTGGCCTGCGGCCGTTCGCTTGCGGCCTATGACCTGGTTTACGAGACCTACGGCACCCTGAACGCCACGGCGAGCAACGCCGTGCTGATCTGCCACGCCTTGTCCGGCCACCACCATGCTGCCGGCTATCACAGCCCCGACGACCGTAAACCCGGTTGGTGGGACAGCTGCATCGGCCCCGGCAAGCCCATCGACACCAACAAGTTCTTCGTGGTCAGCCTGAACAACCTTGGCGGTTGCAATGGCTCCACCGGCCCGAGCAGCATCAACCCGGAGACCGGCAAGCCGTTCGGTGCCGATTTCCCGGTGCTGACCGTGGAAGACTGGGTGCACAGCCAGGCACGCCTGGCCGATCGCCTCGGCATCGCCCAGTTTGCGGCCGTGATCGGCGGCAGCCTAGGCGGCATGCAGGCGATGCAGTGGAGCATCACTTACCCCGACCGTATCCGCCATTGCGTGGCCATCGCCTCGGCACCCAAGCTGTCGGCACAGAACATCGCCTTCAACGAAGTGGCGCGCCAGGCGATCCTCACCGACCCCGAATTCCACGGCGGTTCGTTCCAGGAACACAACGTGATCCCCAAGCGCGGGCTGATGCTGGCGCGCATGGTTGGGCACATCACCTACCTGTCCGACGACTCCATGGGCGAGAAATTCGGGCGCGGCCTGAAAAGCGAGAAGCTCAACTACGACTTCCACAGCGTCGAGTTCCAGGTCGAAAGCTACCTGCGTTATCAGGGTGAGGAGTTTTCCGGGCGCTTTGACGCCAACACTTACCTGTTGATGACCAAGGCCCTGGACTACTTCGATCCGGCGGCCAACTTCGACGATGACCTGGCGAAAACCTTCGCCAACGCCACCGCCAAGTTCTGCGTGATGTCGTTCACCACCGACTGGCGTTTCTCCCCTGCCCGCTCGCGGGAGCTGGTGGACGCACTGATGGCCGCGCGCAAGGACGTCTGCTACCTGGAAATCGACGCACCGCAAGGCCACGACGCCTTCCTGATTCCGATTCCGCGCTACTTGCAGGCGTTCGGCAATTACATGAACCGCATTACGTTGTGAGATAGCCATGAGAGCTGATCTGGAAATCATCCAGGAATGGATCCCCGCCGGTAGCCGCGTGCTCGACCTCGGTTGCGGCAACGGCGAACTGCTGACCTGGCTGCGCGACAACAAGCAGGTCACCGGCTATGGCCTGGAAAACGACGCGGATAACATTGCCGAGTGCGTGGCCAAGGGCATCAACGTCATCGAGCAGGACCTGGACAAGGGCCTGGGCAACTTCGCCAGCAACAGCTTCGACATCGTGGTCATGACCCAGGCGCTGCAAGCGGTGCACTACCCGGACAAGATCCTCGACGAAATGCTGCGCGTCGGTCGCCAGTGCATCATCACCTTCCCGAATTTCGGTCACTGGCGCTGCCGCTGGTACCTGGCGAGCAAGGGCCGGATGCCGGTTTCCGAGTTCCTGCCCTACACCTGGTACAACACGCCGAACATCCACTTCTGCACCTTCGCGGACTTTGAAGCCTTATGTCGCGAACGTGAAGCCAAGGTCATTGATCGGCTGGCCGTGGATCAACAGCATCGGCACGGGTGGGCCAGTAAGCTATGGCCTAATCTGTTAGGTGAGATCGGTATTTACCGCGTCAGCAGCCCGGGACTTGCAGACCACAAGGTCGCGGTCTGAATCACCACATTTCGAGGAGAACGATCATGGGTCGTCTAGCGCTGCTTCTACTTACTGCCTGCCTCAGCGTCACGGCCATGGCTGCCGACGCGATCAAAGGTGAACGCCAGGAAAAATTCGGCGACGTGACGGTGCACTACAACACCTTCAACTCAACGTTCCTGACGCCGGACATCGCCAAGGCTGCGCAGCTCACCCGCAGCAAGAACCAGGGCGTGATCAACATTTCCGTACTCAAGGACGGCAAGCCGCAGATGGCCCAGGTCAGCGGTACGGTCAAGGACCTGACCAGCCAAAGTGTGCCACTGGATTTCAGGCAGATTACCGAACAAGGCGCGATCTACTACATCGCCCAATACCCGGTCCCGCAGCAGGAAACCCGCACCTTCGAGATCAAGGTGCAGACCGGTGACAAAATCAACACCATCAATTTCAACCAAGAGCTCTTCCCCGGCGAATGATCAACTTCACGCAACTCGTATTGGCCAGCCATAACGCCGGCAAACTCAAGGAACTCCAGGCCATGCTCGGCGAATCGGTGCAACTGCGCTCGATCGGCGAGTTCAGCAGCGTGGAGCCTGAAGAAACCGGTCTGTCGTTCGTCGAGAACGCCATCCTCAAGGCCCGCAATGCCGCGCGCATTTCCGGCCTGCCGGCCCTGGCGGACGATTCCGGCCTGGCGGTGGATTTTCTTGGCGGTGCGCCGGGCATCTACTCGGCGCGTTATGCCGATGGCAAGGGCGATGCAGCGAACAACGCCAAGCTGCTCGATGTGTTGAAAGACGTACCCGAAGCCGAACGTGGCGCCCAGTTCGTCTGCGTGCTGGCGCTGGTGCGGCATGCCGACGATCCGCTGCCGATTCTCTGCGAAGGCCTGTGGCACGGGCGCATCCTGACCCAGGCCAGCGGCGAACACGGTTTTGGCTACGACCCGCTGTTCTGGGTGCCGGAACGTGATTGCTCCAGCGCCGAACTCAGTCCGGGCGACAAGAACCAGATCAGTCACCGCGCCCGTGCAATGGATCTGCTGCGCCAGCGACTGGGCTTGAAATGACCCGCGAATCCTCCGCGTCGTCGCTGATCTTCGGCGGCGCCGCGCAATCGCCTCGGGCCGCCCTGCCTGTGCTGCCGCCCCTGGCGCTGTACATCCACATCCCGTGGTGCGTACGTAAATGCCCTTATTGCGACTTCAACTCCCACACCGCCAGCCCCGTGCTCCCGGAAGAAGAGTATGTCGACGCATTACTGGCTGACCTCGATCAGGACCTGCACGCTGTCTACGGCCGCGAGCTGAGCTCGATCTTTTTCGGTGGCGGCACGCCCAGCCTGTTCAGTGCCCAGGCCTTAGGTCGCCTGCTCAAAGGCGTGGAGCAACGCATTGCCTTTGCCAGCGACATCGAGATCACGCTGGAAGCCAATCCGGGGACCTTCGAACAAGAGAAGTTCATCGCCTACCGAGCGCTGGGCATCAATCGGCTGTCGATTGGCATCCAGAGTTTCCAGCAAGAAAAACTCAATGCCTTGGGTCGCATCCACAACGGTGATGAGGCCGTACGCGCCGCCGGCATGGCTCGTCAAGCGGGGTTCGATAACTTCAACCTGGACTTGATGCATGGCTTGCCCGATCAATCACTGGAAGACGCCCTGAGCGACTTGCGCCAAGCCATCGCCCTGAAGCCGACCCACCTCTCCTGGTATCAGCTGACGCTGGAGCCGAACACCGTATTCTGGAACCAGCCCCCGACGCTGCCGGAAGACGACACCCTATGGGATATCCAGGAAGCCGGGCAGGCGCTGTTGGCTGAACACGGTTACGCGCAGTATGAAGTCTCGGCTTATGCCCAGCCGGGTCGCCCGGCTCGGCATAACCTCAATTACTGGAGCTTTGGCGACTTCATCGGCATCGGTGCCGGTGCCCACGGCAAGCTCAGCCATCCGGACGGACGCATTATCCGCACCTGGAAGACCCGCCTGCCGAAGGACTACCTGAACCCGAAAAAGCGCTTCCAGGCTGGCGAAAAAGCGTTGAGCAATGAAGAAATGCCGTTCGAGTTCCTGATGAACGCCCTGCGCCTGACCGCAGGTGTCGAGGCGCGGCTTTATCCGGAACGCACTGGAATGACCCTGGAAAGCCTCGCCGAAAGCCGTCGCGAAGCCGAACAAAGCGGGCTTTTACAGGTCGAACCGTCACGTCTGGCGGCTACCGAACGCGGACAACTCTTCCTCAACGACTTGCTGCAGAAATTTCTGACATAAGGAAATCGAATGGATTTGGTACTCGACCTGCTCGCCACCGCGTCTCGCTGGAGCCGCAGCAACCTCTCGGAAATCGCTCTCGCCCTGGTCGGTTGCCTGCTGGTGCTGTTCGGTGCGGATTTCAAAGGCTGGGTCGAGCAACGCCTGGGCAGCATCGCCGGCGCCTTGCGCGTACCGCTGATGTCGCTGCTGTGCATGGTGGGTAGCGGTGCGGCGCTGATCTACGCCACGCCGTGGATCGTCAAGGGCTTGAGCCAGTTCAACAACTACAGCCTGGCGCCGGTGTTGTTGGTGGTGCTGGTGCTTATCGGCGTAGTCGCCGACCGCCGCTGACCCCCCCTGAGCACACCCAAGACAACTGTGGGAGCGGGCTTGCTCGCGAAAGCGGTCTGACAGTCAACGATGATGTTGAATGTTATGTCGCCTTCGCGAGCAAGCCCGCTCCCACAGTTGGTATTGCGTAGGGGTTAAGACTGCTTTTCGAACTTCAGATCCCACACGCCATGCCCAAGACGTTCGCCACGGCGTTCGAACTTGGTGATCGGGCGCTCGGCCGGGCGTGGCACGCACTTGCCGTCTTCGGCGAGGTTGCGGTAACCCGGTGCGACGTTCATCACTTCCAGCATGTATTCGGCATAGGGCTCCCAGTCGGTGGCCATGTGCAGGATACCGCCGACCTTCAACTTGCTATGCACCAGCTCCGCGAAGGACGCCTGAACGATACGACGCTTGTGGTGACGGCTCTTGTGCCATGGGTCCGGGAAAAACAGCATCAGGCGATCAAGGCTGTTATCGGCCACGCAGCGGTTGAGCACTTCGATGGCATCGCAATCGTAGACCCGCAGGTTGGTCAAACCCTGGGTCAACACGCCATTGAGCAGCGCGCCAACACCTGGACGGTGAACCTCGACGCCGATGAAATCCTGCTCCGGCGAAGCCGCGGCCATTTCCAGCAGCGAATGCCCCATGCCGAAGCCGATCTCCAGCGAGCGCGGTGCCGAGCGACCGAACACCTGGTCGAAGTCCACCGGCGCGTCGGCCAGGGGCAGTACGAACAGCGGCGCGCCCTGCTCCAGGCCACGTTGCTGGCCTTCGGTCATGCGCCCGGCGCGCATCACGAAACTCTTGATGCGGCGGTGTTGGCGCTCGTCGCCTTCTTCCGTCTGGATTGGCGTGTCGTTCGATTCAGTCATCAAAGGCTCTTACTTGATCAGACCATCCAGCGGCGAAGAGGCGCTGGCATAGAGTTTTTTCGGCATGCGGCCGGCGAGGTAGGCCAGGCGGCCTGCGACGATCGCGTGTTTCATGGCTTCGGCCATCATGATCGGCTGCTGGGCGTGAGCGATGGCCGAGTTCATCAGCACCGCATCGCAGCCCAGCTCCATGGCGATAGTGGCGTCGGAAGCGGTACCAACACCGGCATCCACCAGCACTGGAATTTTTGCTTCTTCAAGGATGATCTGCAGGTTGTACGGGTTGCAGATCCCCAGGCCCGAACCGATCAGGCCGGCCAGCGGCATCACCGCGATGCAGCCGATTTCCGCCAGTTGACGGGCGATGATCGGGTCGTCGCTGGTGTAGACCATCACGTCGAAGCCTTCCTTGACCAGCGTTTCGGCGGCCTTGAGGGTTTCGATCACGTTGGGGAACAGGGTTTTCTGGTCGGCCAGCACTTCCAGCTTGACCAGATTGTGGCCGTCGAGCAGCTCACGGGCCAGACGGCAGGTGCGCACGGCTTCGATGGCGTCGTAGCAACCGGCGGTGTTTGGCAGGAAGGTGTAGCGATCCGGCGACAGCACTTCGAGCAGGTTCGGCTCGCCTTCAATCTGGCCCAGGTTGGTGCGGCGCACGGCGAAGGTGACGATCTCGGCACCCGAGGCCTCGATGGCCTGACGGGTTTCTTCCATGTCACGGTACTTGCCGGTACCCACCAGCAAACGCGACTGGTAAGTACGACCGGCCAGAACAAAAGGCTTGTCGCTGCGAACGATGCTCATGGGGAATCCTCTTTAAGGGTGAGGGTCTTGCAGAATTCTGTGCCCTTGCAGGCCGGGCGGCTAGCCGCCGCCGATGGCGTGCACGACTTCGACATTGTCACCGTCGTTGAGCGTGGTATCGGCATGCTGGCTGCGCGGGACGATATCCAGATTGAGTTCGACCGCCACCCGGCGTCCGGTCAGGTCCAGACGGGTCAGCAGGGCCGCAACGGTTTCACCGTCGGGCAGTTCAAAGGATTCACCGTTCAACTGAATGCGCATGTCGAATGCCGCCATCATTTTTTGGGGCTGGCATTCTAGCCCGATCATGACCTAAAGGTCAGCAACAAGCGTCAAGCGGTCAACGGCAAGCGCCAGGCGGCTAGGCCCAGGCAAAGCCAGCCGATAAGGAACGCCAGGCCACCGAACGGTGTGATGATGCCCAGCTTGCTGACTCCCGTCAGCGTCAGCACGTACAGGCTGCCGGAGAACAGCACAATGCCGATGGCAAAGGATGCGCCGGCCCAGGTAACGAGACGCCCCGGGATCTGCACAGCCAGCAACGCCACACCCAGCAATGCCAGGGTGTGCACCAGTTGATAGGTGACGCCGGTATGGAAAATTGCCAGATACTCGGCGCTCAGGCGGTTTTTCAGGCCGTGGGCGGCGAACGCCCCGAGACCGACACCGGTGAAGCCGAAAATAGCGGCCAGCATCAAAAAGCCACGCAGCATGAAGAACTCCAGTCAGTCTCGATCCACAGGGTCTGTATAATGGCCCGCTCAACGGGTTCGGCCAAGCCATCTCTATGCTGCGTATCTATTTCCGTCGTTTCGCCAAGGCCGTGCTCTGGTTCATGGGTGCCAGTGTAGTGTTGGTGCTGATTTTTCGCGTGGTGCCGCCGCCCGGAACAATGCTGATGGTCGAACGCAAGATCGAATCCTGGTTCGATGGCGAGCCCATCGACCTGCAACGTACCTGGAAACCCTGGGATGAAATCTCCGACGACCTTAAAGTCGCGGTGATTGCCGGCGAAGACCAGAAATTTCCCGAGCATTGGGGCTTTGACTTCGGCGCGATCCAGAAAGCACTGGCCCACAACGAGCTCGGTGGCACCATCCGGGGTGCCAGCACCCTGAGCCAGCAGGTGTCGAAAAACCTGTTCCTGTGGTCCGGCCGCAGCTGGTTGCGCAAAGGCCTGGAGGCCTGGTTTACCGGGTTGATCGAAGTGCTCTGGCCCAAGCAGCGGATTCTTGAGGTGTACCTCAACAGCGTCGAGTGGGATGACGGAGTGTTTGGGGCAGAGGCGGCGGCCAGGCATCATTTTGGCGTGAGCGCAAAAGGTCTCAGTCGCCAGCAATCGAGCTTGCTGGCGGCCGTATTGCCGAATCCGCGAGTATGGAGTGCCAGCCATCCCACCGCTTACGTGGCACGGCGTGCGGGCTGGATTCGGCGGCAGATGAGTCAGTTGGGTGGGGACAGCTACCTGGTGGGGCTCAATGATTCGCGCCGGGCGCCTTGGGAACAATAACACCGCAGATCCAATGTGGGAGCGGGCTTGCTCGCGAATGCGGTGTGTCATTCAGCATCATATTGACTGGCCCACCGCTTTCGCGAGCAAGCCCGCTCCCACATTGGTATGCGACGGTTCATAATTTTCGGACACCAACAAAAACGCCCCGATCGATGACCGGGGCGTTTTTTATTGCCTTTCGCGCGGGTTACGCGGCGATGGACAGTTTGAGCTTGTTCATCGCGCTCTTCTCGAGCTGGCGAATACGCTCGGCCGACACGTTGTACTTCTGTGCCAGGTCGTGCAGCGTGGACTTTTCTTCTGCCAGCCAGCGCTGGTAAAGGATGTCGCGGCTGCGGTCGTCCAGCACTTCCAGCGCTTCGTGCAGGTTGTGGTTGGAATTGTCGCTCCAGTCGGCATCTTCCAGCTGACGAGCCGGGTCGTACCGGTGGTCTTCCAGATAGTTGGCCGGTGACTGGAAGGCGCTGTCGTCGTCGGCTTCGGCCGCCGGGTCGAAGGCCATGTCGTGACCGGTCAGGCGACTTTCCATCTCGCGCACTTCCCGCGGCTCGACCCCGAGGCTTTCCGCCACACGGTGGACTTCCTCGTTGTTCAGCCACGCCAGGCGTTTTTTCTGGCTGCGCAGGTTGAAGAACAGCTTGCGCTGGGCCTTGGTGGTCGCGACTTTCACGATCCGCCAATTACGCAGGATGAATTCGTGGATCTCCGCCTTGATCCAGTGCACGGCAAAGGATACCAGGCGCACGCCCATTTCCGGGTTGAAGCGCTTCACGGCCTTCATCAGGCCGACGTTACCTTCCTGGATCAGGTCAGCCTGGGCCAGGCCGTAGCCGGAATAGCTACGGGCGATATGTACGACAAAACGCAGGTGGGCGAGCACCATCTGCCGAGCCGCCTCAAGATCCTGCTCATAATAGAGACTCTCGGCCAGTTCACGCTCCTGCTCCGGCGTCAGCAATGGAATGCTGTTGACGGTGTGCACATAGGCCTCCAGGTTCGCACCCGGGACCAGAGCATATGCAGGCTGCAAAGAATTGGTCATACGAAAAAACCTCCCACTTACATACTCGTGCCATTGGCACTGCGAAAATTGACCGGAAACCGAAAGACAAGTTCCCCTAAAAACTGCAAGGTCAATACGCGCAAAAAAGATTCTACTTCGGCGCCAGCTCCCTGAGATGACGTGCGACTGCAATCCATGCACCGATATAACCCAACAGCACCGCGCCTAGCAAGAGAGACAGACCGTCGGCAACCGGTACGCCGGCCAGTGCGAAATCACTGCCGTACAACCCGGCCAAGCCGACCACCGCATCGTTCAGCCAGTTCAGGCCGAACGCCAATACGCCCCAGGAAAGAATCCCCGCACCGAAACCATACAGCGCCCCCATATAGAGAAAGGGTCTGCGCACATAGCTGTCAGTGCCGCCTACGAGTTTAATCACTTCTATCTCTGTGCGGCGGTTTTCAATATGAAGACGAATGGTATTGCCTATCACCAAAAGTAATGCAGAAACCAGAAGCACGGTCAGACCGAAGACAAATCGGTCGCCCAGCTTGAGGATGGCTGCCAGACGCTCGACCCAGACTAGATCAAGCTGCGCCTGTTGTACCTTCGGCAGTTCGGAAAGTTTTTGTCTTAATGCTTCAAGAGCTGGCTTGTCGACCTCGGTCGGCGTTACCAACACCACGCCAGGCAGCGGGTTTTCCGGCAGTTCCTTGAGCGCTTCGCCCAGGCCCGACTGCTGCTGGAACTCTTCCAGCGCCTGGTCCCGACCGACGTATTCGGCATCGGCCACCCCAGGGATACCCTTGATCTGTTCGCGCAGTGCCTCGCCATCCGTCGCGCTGGCCTCGAGTTGCAGATACAGGGAGATCTGCGCCGCGCGTTGCCAGGAACCGCCAAGGCGCTCGACGTTACTTAGCAAAAGTGACAGGCCCATGGGCAGACTCAAGGCAACCGCCATCACCATGCAAGTGAAAAAGCTGCCGATGGGCTGCTTGCCCAGGCGACGCAAGCTGTCGAGCAGGCTGGCGCGATGACTTTCGATCCAGGCGCGCAACAGCGTGGCGAAATCCGGGCCATCATCGTCGTCGTGTTTTTTCTTCTGCGGTTGCGGGTCGGCGGCCTTGGGGGCCACGCGCTCGGAAACCTTTGGACTGCGAGTAGCACTCATTCGCCGGCCTCCCCATCGCCGATCAATCGGCCGCGTTGCAGCGTCAGCATGCGATGGCGCATGCGCGCAATCAGGGCCAGGTCGTGGCTGGCGATCAGCACGCTGGTGCCCAGGCGGTTGATGTCTTCGAACACACCCATGATTTCCGCCGCCAGACGCGGGTCGAGGTTACCGGTCGGTTCGTCCGCCAGCAGCAGGGCCGGGCGGTGGACGATCGCGCGGGCGATACCGACGCGTTGTTGCTGACCGGTGGACAAGTCGCCGGGATACAGGTCGGTCTTGTCCGACAGCGCTACGCGCTCCAGCGCCGAGTCCACGCGCTTGGCGATTTCGGCCTTGGACAAACCGAGGATCTGCAACGGCAGCGCGACGTTATTGAATACCGTGCGATCGAACAGCAGTTGGTGGTTCTGGAACACCACGCCGATCTGCCGACGCAGGAAGGGGATCTGTGCGTTGCTGATGGTGCTCAGGTCTTGCCCGGCCAGCAGCAGCTTGCCGCTGGTTGGACGCTCCATGGCCAGCAACAGCCGCAGCAAGGTGCTCTTGCCGGCACCGGAATGGCCCGTTACAAACAAAAATTCGCCCCGACGGACTCGAAAGCTCAGCTCATGCAAGCCGACGTGACCGTTCGGGTAGCGTTTACCGACCTGTTCGAAACGAATCATGAACGCTCCCGTTCGGCAAACAGTGCCTGGACAAAGGGTTCAGCTTCAAAAGTGCGCAAATCGTCGATGCCTTCACCGACGCCGATATAGCGGATCGGCAGGCCAAACTGCTTGGCCAGGGCGAAAATCACCCCGCCCTTGGCGGTCCCGTCGAGCTTGGTCAGCGCCAGGCCAGTCAGTTCGACAGTCTGGTTGAATTGCTTGGCCTGGTTGATGGCGTTCTGCCCGGTGCCGGCATCGAGCACCAGCAACACCTCGTGCGGCGCGTCGGCATCGAGCTTGCCGATCACCCGGCGAACCTTTTTCAGCTCTTCCATCAGATTGTCTTTGGTGTGCAGGCGACCGGCGGTGTCGGCGATCAGCACATCGATGCCACGGGCCTTGGCGGCCTGGACGGCGTCGAAAATCACCGAAGCCGAATCGGCCCCGGTGTGCTGGGCGATGACTGGAATCTTGTTGCGCTCGCCCCAGACCTGCAATTGCTCGACTGCGGCAGCGCGGAAGGTGTCGCCGGCGGCCAGCATGACTTTCTTGCCTTCCAGCTGCAGTTTCTTCGCCAACTTGCCGATCGTGGTGGTTTTACCGGCGCCGTTGACGCCCACCACCAGGATCACGAAAGGCTTGTTCTGCGAGGTGATTTTCAGCGGTTGCTCGACGGGCTTGAGCATGGCCGCCAGCTCGGCTTGCAGGGATTTGTACAACGCATCGGCATCGGCCAGCTCCTTGCGCGCGACCTTCTGGGTCAGGCGCTGGATGATCACTGACGTAGCCTCGACACCCACGTCGGCGGTCAGCAGGCGGGTTTCGAGGTCATCGAGCAGTTCGTCATCGATGGCTTTCCTGCCCAGGAACAGGCTGGCCATGCCTTCGCCGATGCTGGCACTGGTCTTGGACAGGCCTTGCTTGAGGCGGGCAAAGAAACCGGCTTTGGTTTCTTCGGTGCGTACCGGCTCGACTGGAACTTCGATAGGGGCAGCGACAACAGGAGCAATAACAGGTGCAGGTGCAGGTGCAGGTGCAGGTGCAGGTGCAGGTTCTGGCGCTTGGACAATCGGTGCAACCGGTGGGACGAATGCATTGACCGCCGGTGGCGGCGCAGCCTCAACGACGGGCGCCACGACCGGCTCGACCACGGGTACCTTAACCGGCTCAGGCGCAGAAACCGCCTGCGCCGGAATCGGAGGTGTCACGTGCGGTGCCAAGTCATTTTCGACCAGCGCCACCGGCTCTTCCGCCACCGGCAAGGTCAACCAGGGCTCGGTGACCGGGGTCAGCGGCAATTCGGCGACGACTTCAGTCGCTGCCTCGACAAGCGGTTGCAGCGCCGGCTCGGCGATCGGCGAAACAACCGGCGCAGGCTCGGCGTTTATTACCGGCGCGGGCGTTGGCTCAGGAAGTGGTTGTGGCTGTTCGACGACGGGTTCCTGCGGCTTTTTGCGCAGCCATCCGAACAGGCTTTTCTTTTCACCAGCCGCAGCTGGGGTCTTCTTGTCGTCGTTGGAACCAAACATGGAGGACGGCTATCTCACGGTAGCGACGCGCCAACGGGCGCCCCGGCAAATGAATATTCGATGCAGAACAGACTGCGATTGACCCAGCTTGTTCATGCGCAACATTTTGTCGAGGTGCAAAAGGCACCCTGCAAAAACGATTTCACTAAGGACTGATGGCGGAAAATCGGCGAAAAAGCAGAGTTTAGCTGATAAACCACAGCTTACTGCCGCAAACCCAAACAACCTGATCAAACGTAAAGGCCTGATAGGCGTGGCCGCCAGTAAAACGGATCAGTATCCTAGCACCCTCTCGCCCGCTGAAGCTAAGAACAAGCGGGCAGCCCCAAAGGTTTAAAAACGAATGAATGCCCTAGCCCGCCGCGCTGCAGGCCTGCTGATCAGCACACTTTGCCTGCCCCTTTCGGCCCTGGCGGCCGACCCGCAACCGACCCACGAATTCACCCTCGACAATGGCTTGAAGGTCGTCGTGCGCGAAGACCATCGCGCCCCGGTGGTGGTTTCCCAAGTCTGGTACAAGGTTGGCTCCAGCTACGAGACGCCCGGCCAGACCGGCCTGTCCCATGCCCTGGAACACATGATGTTCAAGGGCAGCGAAAAAGTCGGCCCTGGCGAAGCGTCGCTGATCCTGCGCGACCTCGGCGCAGAAGAAAACGCCTTCACCAGCGACGATTTCACGGCCTATTACCAGGTCCTGGCCCGCGACCGCCTGGGCGTGGCCTTCGAGCTGGAGGCCGATCGCATGGCCAGTCTGCGGCTGCCGCCCGACGAGTTCGCTCGCGAGATCGAAGTCATCAAGGAAGAGCGGCGCCTGCGCACAGACGACAAACCCATGTCCAAGGCTTACGAGCGCTTCAAGGCCATGGCTTACCCGGCCAGCGGCTATCACACGCCGACCATTGGCTGGATGGCAGACCTGGACCGCATGAAAGTCGAAGAGCTGCGTCACTGGTACCAATCCTGGTACGTGCCCAACAACGCCACGCTGGTGGTGGTCGGCGACGTGACGCCGGACGAGGTCAAGACCCTGGCCCAGCGCTACTTCGGTCCGATCGCCCGGCGTGAGGTGCCGTCGGCGAAGATTCCGCTGGAACTGGCCGAGCCCGGCGAACGCAAGATCACCCTGCATGTGAAGACCCAATTGCCCAGCCTGATGCTGGCCTTCAACGTGCCAAGCATCGCCACCACTGACGACAAGCGCCTGGTCAATGCCCTGCGGCTGATCTCGGCCCTGCTCGACGGCGGCTACAGCGGACGCATCCCGACTCAATTGGAGCGTGGCGAAGAACTGGTGTCCGGTGGCTCGTCGAGCTACGACGCCTACACCCGCGGCGACAGCCTGTTCACCCTGTCGGCAACGCCCAACAGCCAGAAGAACAAGACCATCGCCCAGGCCGAAGCCGGCTTGTGGAAGCTGCTTGAGCAACTGAAAACCACCGCGCCGACCGCCGAAGAACTGGAACGCGTAAGGGCGCAGGTCATCGCCGGGCTGGTGTACGAGCGCGACTCGATCACCAGCCAGGCCACCGCCATCGGCCAGCTGGAAACCGTCGGCCTGTCGTGGAAACTGATGGACACCGAACTCGCCGAACTGGAAAGCGTGACACCGCAAGACATCCAGAACGCCGCCAAGCTGTATTTCACCCGCGAACGTCTCAGCGTCGCCCATGTTCTGCCGGAGGAGACGACTCATGAGTGAACATAAAAAACCGCGCCTGGCCCTGCTCGGCCTGATCGCAGTCGCCCTGATCGGGTCGGCCGCGTTCTATTTTTCCAGGACCAATGACTCCGTTGCCAGTGAAGCGCTGGACAAGGCCAAGGCCAGCCAGAAGCTGCAGTCGTTGACTGAACTCAACGGCAAGGCCCCGAGCCACCGTAAGCTCGATGTGCAGACCTGGAACACTGCAGAAGGCGCCAAGGTGTTGTTCGTCGAAGCCCGTGAGCTACCGATGTTCGACATGCGCCTGATCTTTGCCGCCGGCAGCAGCCAGGACGGTGACGCTCCTGGCCTGGCGCTACTGACCAACGCCATGCTCAATGAAGGCGTGGCTGGCAAGGATGTCAGCGCCATTGCCCAGGGCTTCGAAGGCCTGGGCGCCGATTTCGGTAACGGTGCCTACAAAGACATGGCGGTTGCCTCACTGCGTAGTCTCAGCGCCGCGGACAAACGTGAACCCGCCTTGAAGCTGTTCGCCGAAGTGGTCGGTAAACCGACCTTCCCCGCCGACTCGTTTACCCGCATCAAGAACCAGATGCTCGCCGGTTTCGAATACCAGAAACAGAACCCCGGCAAACTCGCCAGCCTCGAGTTGATGAACCGTTTGTACGGCAATCACCCCTACGCGCACGCCAGTGATGGCACGGCGCATACCGTTCCGGCCGTCACCCTTGCGCAACTGCGCGCGTTCCACCAGAAAGCCTATGCCGCAGGCAACGTGGTGATCGCGCTGGTCGGCGACCTGTCCCGCGCCGAAGCCGAAGCCATTGCCGCGCAGGTATCGGCCGCCCTGCCCAAAGGTCCGGCCCTGCCGAAGATCGAGCAACCCGCCGAACCCAAGGCCAGCATCGGCCATATCGAGTTCCCGTCCAAGCAAACCAACCTGATGCTGGCGCAGCTGGGCATCGACCGCGACGATCCGGATTACGCGGCACTGTCCATGGGCAACCAGATCCTCGGTGGTGGCGGTTTTGGCACTCGACTGATGAGCGAAGTACGCGAAAAGCGTGGCCTGGCGTATGGTGTTTACTCAGGTTTCAGCCCGATGCAGGCACGTGGCCCGTTCATGATCAACCTGCAGACCCGCGCCGAAATGAGCGAAGGCACCCTGAAACTGGTGCAGGATGTACTCGCCGACTACCTCAAGACCGGTCCGACCGAAAAAGAGCTCGACGACGCCAAGCGCGAACTGGCCGGCAGCTTCCCGCTGTCCACCGCCAGCAACGCCGATATCGTCGGCCAGCTGGGCGCGATTGGCTTCTATGGCTTGCCACTCAGCCACCTGGAAGACTTCATGCAGCAGTCGCAGAACCTGACCGTCGAGCAGGTCAAGGCAGCAATGAACAAACACCTCAGTACGGACAAGCTGGTCATCGTCAGCGCTGGCCCCACCGTGCCGCAAAAGCCGTTGCCGGCCCCTACTGATAAACCCACCGAGCAACCGCTCGGGGTTCCGGAGCATTAATGGCCACTTCTCGCCCGAAAAAACCTGTCCACAACGTGCATAACGGTGTGAACCAGCTGCGCATCATCGGCGGCGAATGGCGCAGCCGCAAACTGAGCTTCCCCGACGCTCCAGGCCTGCGCCCGACGCCCGACCGGGTGCGTGAAACCCTGTTCAACTGGCTCGCACCCTACGTCCCGGGCGCCAAGGTGCTCGATCCATTCACCGGCAGCGGCGCGCTGTTTCTCGAAGCCTTGTCCCGTGGCGCAGCCATGGGCCAAGCGCTGGATGCCAGCAGCCTTGCGGTGTCCAGCCTCAAGGAGCACCTGGGCACGCTGCGCTGCACCACCGGCCAGGTCCAGACCGCCGATGCCCTGCGTTATCTGGAAACTCAGCCAGCGATTGCCTACGACCTGGTGTTCCTCGACCCGCCGTTCAACCAGAACCTGCTGCCTGCCGTTTGCACGCTGCTCGAAGAGCGCCAGTGGCTGGCCGAAGATGCCTGGGTGTACACCGAAAGCGAAAGCGCACCCTCGACCCTCGGCTTGCCGGGCAACTGGCGCCTGCACCGGGAGCAAAAATCCGGACGGGTCTATTATTCGTTATGGCAACGTATGGCAGAGATCGCCGGTTAATCGACCGGCCTGTACAAGGGGCGCGCCTCCATGCAGGCGTGCACCACTGCATCGAGACGAATCGTGTCCCATCCGCCAGAACGCTTCACCCCAGCCTTCGGCCTCGGCAATCCGCACTTGCAGACCTTGTGGGGCCCACTGTGGCGCAAAACCACCCACCTGCAACGTGAGCGTGAACGCCTGTGGCTTGAAGATGGCGACTTCCTCGACCTTGACTGGCATGGCCCGCACACTGTCGATGCGCCTCTGGTCCTGGTGCTGCACGGACTGACCGGTTCGTCGAATTCACCTTATGTTGCCGGCATACAGAAAGCGCTGGGCGACCAGGGCTGGGCCAGTGTCGCGCTGAACTGGCGCGGTTGCTCCGGCGAACCCAATCTGTTGCCGCGCAGCTATCATTCCGGCGCCAGTGAAGACCTGGCCGAAACCATCAGGCACCTGCGGGCAAAGCGTCCACTCGCACCGCTGTATGCCGTCGGTTATTCCCTGGGCGGCAATGTGCTGCTCAAGCATCTGGGCGAGACCGGCAGTGCCAGCGGCGTGCTCGGCGCGGTGGCGGTATCGGTGCCGTTTCGCCTGGACCAGTGCGCCGACCGCATCGGCCAGGGCTTCTCCAAGGTCTATCAGGCGCATTTCATGCGCGAGATGCTGGCCTACATCAAGAACAAGCAACGCCAGTTTCAGCATGATGGGCGCGAGGAGGGTCTCGCGGCACTCGCTGCGCTGGGCTCGCTGGAAAACATGCGCACGTTCTGGGATTTCGATGGCCGGGTGACCGCGCCCCTCAATGGTTTCGCGGATGCCCAGGACTACTATCGCCGCGCATCGAGCCGCTACTTCCTCGGCGAAATCTGCACGCCCACCCTGATCATTCAGGCTGCCGATGACCCCTTCGTTTTTCCCCACAGCCTGCCGCAGGCTGACGAATTGTCAGCCTGCACGCAATTCGAATTGCAGGCCCGGGGCGGGCATGTCGGATTTGTCGATGGCTCGTTCCGCCAACCAGGGTACTACCTGGAGCGGCGCATTCCGCAGTGGCTGACTACCGTGGGACGCGGCTAGGCCATGGGCAACACCCAGGGCGAGTCCATCCACTTCTGGCAAACGGCGCCGTTGGCCGGGATCGAGCTGTTGTCGGCACGCTACATCGATCACCGTTTCGCCCCCCATGTGCATGATGGCTATGTGATCGGCATGATCATGGCCGGCGCCCAGCGTTACCGCTATCGCGGCGCCGAACACCTGGCAGGCAGTGGCACACTGGTGCTGATCAACCCTGATGAACTGCACACAGGCCACAAGGGTACGGAAGACGGCTGGTTGTACCGGGCGTTTTATCCCGACAGCGGGCAGATTCTTTCCCTGCTGGCCGAGCTGGAGCTGCCGACTCATAACCTGCCGGCGTTCGGCGCCACGCTGTATCGCGACCAGGATCTGGTAAATGGCTTCTGTCAGTTGCATCGCTTGCTGGAAAGCCCGGCCACAGCCCTTCAACAGCAGACTGCCTGGCGGGAGCTGATGCTGTCACTGCTGCAACGTCACGCAGCGGTTCCCGTTGCCGGCAAACCGGGCAAGGAGCACCGGGCAGTAAAATTGGCCAAGGAGCTGCTGCAGGCACAATTGACGGCGCCGCCTTCGCTGGAAGAACTGGCGGCGGCGGTGAATTTGTCGCCTTTCCACTTCGCACGGGTGTTCCGCCGCGCCACCGGCATGCCGCCGCACACGTGGCTGATGCAGCAACGCATCGCTCGGGCGCGGGCATTATTGCAGGGGGGATGCTTGCCGCTGGAGGTTGCGACGCAATTGGGGTTTGCCGACCAGAGTCATTTGAGCCGGCAGTTCAAGCAGGTGTATGGCGTTGGACCTGGGGCGTATCGCAGCGCGCGCCTTTATTAACGCTCAAGAAAACCAGTTACCCCTGTGGGAGCGAGCCTGCTCGCGAAAGCGGTGTGTCAACTTATCAGTCGGCGGATATTTCGCTTTCGCGAGCAGGCTCGCTCCCACAGGGGGGGGGTAGGGCTTATTCGCCGGTGGCAACGCCCCGCGCAGGATCATTGATCCACTCGCTCCACGACCCGGCATACAACGCTCCCAACGGATAACCCGCCAAGCACAACGCGAACAGGTTATGGCAAGCCGTCACGCCAGACCCGCAGTACGCGACCAGATCTGTCGGCGAGCGATCACCCAACTTCTCGGCAAACCGCTGCTTGAGCTGTTCGGCTGGCAGGAAACGCCCGTCCCTGCCCAAGTTGTCGGTGAAGGCCGCACATTGCGCACCAGGAATGTGGCCGGCAATCGGGTCGATCGGTTCAACCTCGCCCTTGAAGCGCGGCAAGGCACGGGCATCGAGCAAGGTCAGCGCGGGTTGGCCCAGGCGTTTCTGCAACTGCTCGGCACTGAGGATCAGCGCGCTGTCCGGTACACCGGTAAATGTGCCGCGGCTGCTCGACGGTGGGTCCAGGCTCAGGGGCAAGCCCGCCGCGTGCCAGGCCTTAAGCCCGCCGTCGAGGATAAACACGCCGTCACGCTTGCCCAACCAGGCCAGCAACCACCAGGCCCGCGCTGCAAAGGCACCCGGACCGTCGTCGTACAAGACCACTTCGCTGTCGGCGTTGATGCCCCACGCCTGCAGGCGTTCGATCAAGTCCGCCGGCTCGGGCAATGGATGGCGCCCGGTCACGCCCTTGACCACTTTGCCACTCAGGTCGCGCTCAAGATCGGCAAAAGACGAGCCGGCGATGTGCCCTTGTGCGTAGCTGCGCTGGCCGTAATCCGGGTCTTCGAGAGCAAAACGACAATCAAGAATCACCAACCCTGGCTGGTCCTTTTTCAGGTCCAGTGCTTGCGGGCTGATCAGTTGCGCAATGGGCATAACGGGCTCCTGTGATGGGCTGTTTTCGATCCTGCTGCATTCGTTATTTCATACTTCTTCCAATGCCTGGGCCAACGGCACGTAAAACTCTTCAAACAGCGCATCGACCGCATCGCGAGCCTGATCCGTGACGAAACCCGCCTCCAGCACCAACACCTGGTACACGCCGCGCTTGATGGCTTGTTCGCTGAGGTGGCTGGAGTTTTCCCGCGTGGTGCACAAAAAACGCACCCAGGAGGTGAGGATGATCCAGGCATTGATCGTCAGGGACTCGATCTGCACCCGATCCATCTTCAGGATGCCGGCGGCGACAAAACCCTCGTAGATGGCGGCGCCCTGAATCACGCAGCGCTGGGAAAAGCGCCGGTAGCGGGCCGCCAGTTCCGGGTCACTGTCGAGCAAGTGCTCCAGGTCCCGGTGCAGGAACCGGTAGCGCCACATGGCTGACAACAGCTCCTTGAGGTAGAAACGCTTGTCTTGCACCGTGGCGGCGCGCCCCTGTGGCGGACGCAGGAAGCTGTCCACCAGGCTCTCATACTCACCGAACAGCACGGCGATGATCGCCTGCTTATTAGGAAAGTGGTAGTACAGGTTGCCCGGAGAAATCTCCATGTGGGCGGCGATGTGGTTGGTGCTGATGCTGCGCTCGCCCTGCTGGTTGAACAGCTCCAGGCTGTTCTGCACGATGCGCTCGCTGGTTTTTATCCTTGGGGCCATGGCTTGAGCTTAAATTCAGAGTGCGATGAGAGCATCTTACGGCCTATCCGCGAGCGATAAAACAAAGCGGTGCCGAGGACGGTATTTGACTTTTTAGAGTATAGACTCTAAAAATGCGCTCACTACAAAAAATCCGGAGCCGACCATGACTGCTGACATTTCCTACCTGCAAAATCTCCAGCAGCCCCTGCAAGAGCTTCAGAGCCTGTTCGACGCACAGCGCGCGGCCTATGCTGCCAACCCGATGCCGCCCGCGGCCCAGCGCCAGCAATGGCTCAAGGCCCTACGTGATTTGCTGGACAACGAACGCCAGGCCTTGATCGATGCGATCAGCCAGGATTTCAGCAACCGCAGTGCCGATGAAACCCTGCTCGCCGAACTGATGCCCAGCCTGCACGGCATTCATCACGCCAGCCGCCACCTCAAGGGCTGGATGCGCGCGTCGCGGCGCAAGGTCGGTGTCGCGTTCCAGCCGGCTTCGGCGAAGGTGGTCTACCAGCCACTGGGCGTGGTCGGGGTCATCGTGCCGTGGAACTATCCGCTGTACCTGGCCGTCGGGCCTTTGGTCGGCGCGTTATCGGCAGGTAACCGGGTGATGCTCAAACTCAGCGAATCGACCCCGGCCACCGGTTTGGTGATCAAGGCATTGTTCGCGCGAATCTTCCCCGAGGACCTGGTTTGCGTGGTGCTGGGCGAAGCCGATATCGGCGTGGCGTTTTCACGCCTGCCCTTCGATCACCTGCTGTTCACCGGCGCCACCAGCATTGGCAAACACGTGATGCGCGCGGCGGCGGAAAACCTGACGCCGGTCACGCTGGAACTGGGCGGCAAATCCCCGGCCATTGTTTCCCATGACGTACCGCTCAAGGATGCCGCTGAACGCATCGCTTTCGGCAAGACCCTCAATGCCGGCCAGACCTGCGTGGCCCCGGATTACGTGCTGGTGCCGGAAGATCGTGTCGGCGCGTTCGTGGAGGCCTATCGACAGGCGGTTCGCGGTTTTTATCCGACCCTCGCCGACAACCCGGACTACACCGCGATCATCAATGACCGACAACTGGCGCGGCTCAAGGGCTATGTCAGCGATGCCACCAGCAAGGGTGCCCTGCTGATTCCAGTGTTCGAGCAAGGCCAGGGCCGTCGCATGGCGCATAGCCTGCTGCTTAACGTCAACGACGAGATGACGGTGATGCAGGACGAAATCTTCGGCCCACTGTTGCCGATCGTTCCGTACAAGCATCTGGACGAGGCCTTTGCCTATATCAACCAGCGGCCTCGCCCACTGGCGCTGTACTACTTTGGCTACGACAAGCGCGAGCAAAACCGTGTGCTCAACGAGACCCATTCCGGAGGCGTCTGCCTCAACGACACCCTGCTGCACGTGGCTCAGGATGACATGCCGTTCGGCGGTATCGGTCCTTCGGGCATGGGCCATTACCACGGGCACGAAGGCTTCCTGACCTTCAGCAAGGCCAAAGGTGTGCTGGTCAAGCAGCGCTTCAACGCGGCAAAGCTGATCTATCCGCCCTATGGCAAAGCCATTCAGAAACTGATCCAGAAGCTGTTTATCCGCTAACGATAGCCACCGCCGGGTAATAACAATAATGCACCCAAGCCTGTCCGAAACACCCGCGCTGTCGCGGCGCGGCCTGCTCAAATTCAGCCTCGGCGCCAGCGCCTTTCTTGCCACTGCCGGGTTGGGGGCCGGCCTCAGTGGCTGCTCATCGAGCGTGCCTGCCAGTGGCTTCACGGCACTGCGCAATAGCGACCTGCTGTTTCTACGAGCCCTGGTCCCGGCGATGCTCGACGGTGCAGTCACGACCGCAAGCATGCCGGACGCTGTCGAGGGCACCCTGAAAAGCCTCGATTACAACCTCGATCACCTGTCCCCGGAAATGCTCAAGCTCACTCGACAATTGTTCGATGTGCTGGGTATGGCCGTGACTCGCGGGCCGCTGACCGGGATCTGGGGCAGCTGGGAAAACGCCAGTGCCGAGGATATCCAGCACTTCCTCGATCGCTGGGAAAACAGCTCGTTGGGCCTGCTGCGCATGGGCCACAGTTCTTTGCTGCAACTGGTGATGATGGCCTGGTATGGGCGCAAGGAATCCTGGGCGCATTGCGGGTATCCGGGGCCACCAGCGGTTTGAGACCGCGTCGACGCTTTCGCGAGCAGGCTCGCTCCCACAGAGATAGCGTCCCCATGTGGGAACGAGCCTGCTCGCGAAGGCGCCAGCTGCTTCACCACTTCATCCAACAATAAAAAGAGAACCCGAAGATGCCCGTACCCGACCCGTTCCGCGAAGGCATGGCCCGCGGCTGGAAAACCCATGACGGCTCGCAACTGACCCAGGACCTGACCCTCGAAGCGGATGTGGCGATCATCGGCAGCGGTGCCGGTGGCGGGACCACGGCCGAAATCCTCAGTGCGGCCGGCTACAAAGTGCTGCTGATCGAGGAAGGCCCGCTCAAGACCAGCAGTGACTTCAAGTTGCTCGAAGACCAGGCCTACGCCAGCCTTTACCAGGAAGGCATCGGCCGCATGAGCAAGGATGGCGCGATCACCATCCTCCAGGGCCGGGCGGTGGGCGGCACCACGCTGATCAATTGGACCTCCAGTTTCCGCACGCCGGAGCCGACCCTGGAACACTGGGCCAAGGAACACGACGTAAAGGGACACTCCCCTGCTGAAATGGCGCCCTGGTTCGTAAAAATGGAACAGCGCTTGGGCGTCGCCCCGTGGATGGTCCCGCCCAACGCGAACAACGATGTGATCCGCAAGGGCTGCGAAAACCTCGGTTACAGCTGGCATGTCATCCCGCGCAATGTGCGCGGCTGCTGGAACCTCGGCTACTGCGGCATGGGCTGCCCGACCAACGCCAAGCAATCGATGATGGTCACGACTATTCCGGCCACCCTGGAAAACGGCGGCGAACTGCTCTATCTGGCCCGAGCGGAAAAACTCATCATCAGCGGCGAGACCGTTACCGGGCTGCACTGCGTGGCGATGGACGAGCGCTGTGTCGAGCCCACCGGACGCAGTATCAGGGTCAAGGCCAGGCATTACGTATTGGCCGGCGGCGGAATCAATAGCCCGGCGCTGCTGCTGCGCTCCGACGCGCCCGACCCGCACAAGCGGCTGGGCACACGCACCTTTTTGCATCTGGTGAACATGTCCGCCGGCTTGTTCGACGAAGTCATCAACCCGTTCTATGGCGCGCCACAGTCGATCTACTCCGACCACTTCCAATGGCAGGATGGCACCACCGGCAAGATTGGTTACAAACTGGAGGTTCCGCCGCTGCACCCGGCGCTGGCCGCCACCCTGCTGGGCGGCTTCGGCCAGGAAAATGCACGGCACATGGCTGACCTGCCGCACACTCACGCCATGCTGGCGTTGCTGCGCGACGGATTCCACCCGGACAGTCCCGGTGGCAGCGTTCAACTGCGCAGCGACGGTACGCCGGCGCTCGACTACCAGGTTTCACCCTACGTCTGGGACGGTTTGCGCCGGGCTTTCCACAGCATGGCCGAGATCCAGTTTGCCGGGGGCGCCAAGGCCGTAATGCCAATGCACGCCGACGCTCGATACGTGAAAACGTTTGGCGAAGCGCGCACGCTGATCGACGGTTTGAGCCTTGAGCTATATCGGACACGCCTGGGCAGCGCCCATGTGATGGGCGGATGTGCCATGGGCGAAAATCCGAAAAGTGCCGTCACCGACAGCCTCGGCCGGCATCATCAACTGGCCAATCTATCGATTCATGACGGCTCGCTGTTCCCCACCAGCATTGGCGCGAACCCACAGCTGTCGGTCTACGGGCTGACGGCACAACTGGCAACTGCCTTGGCCGAACGATTGAAAAGCACTTGAATCCCCAGAACCCGCGTAGCTGACCTGTTATTTCTGACAGTAGATCAATCAGGTCGTGAGGCGTAGCTTCGAAAAATACCGGCCAACGGCCTTCGCGCCATGTCGGGCAAAGAATACTTTCGAACACGCGGAGCGCCACGACATGAATCCGGACTTCAGCACGCTAGACGGCCAAATTGCGGTAGTTACCGGAGCCGGCCGAGGCATCGGTGAAGTGATCGCCCGGACGTTGGCGCACGCAGGCGCCACCGTCGTATTAATGGGGCGTTCGGCAGTGCATCTGGACGCTACAGTGCAGAAAATCCACGACAGCGGCGGCCGGGCATCAAGCATGACGCTGGATGTGACCGACGCCGCCGCGGTAAAACGGCGCTTCGAACAAATCACCGAACAGTTTCACACCATTGACCTGTTGGTGAACAACGCCGGCAACATGGGACCATTGGGTAAAACCTGGGAAGTGGAGCCAACGCAATGGTGGAACACGCTTGAGACGCATCTGCTCGGCAGCTTTCTTTGCGCCAGCGCGGCGCTCAAAGTGATGGCCCGAAACCGTCGGGGGCGCATCATTAATATTGTCAGCCACGCAGGCGTCTATCGCTGGCCGGCAGCGTCCGCTTACTCAGTCGCCAAGGCGGCAATGATCAAATTCACCGAGAACGTCGCCGTGGAAGCCAAATCCACTCAGGTCAAGCTGTTCTCGCTGCATCCGGGCATCGTCATCGGAGCAGGGCTGGTCAGCGAGTTGAGCGAACACCCAAAGGTCCCGGGCTCCGACCTTGCCAATCTGCTGGACTGGGTAGAACAACAACGACAGGCCGGCCACTCGGTCGCCCCGTCGGCCTGCGCGCACCGCGTACTTGAACTGGCCACCGGACACTTCGATGCCCTCAACGGCCGCTACCTCACGGCGCATGACAACTTGTCGGTTCTACTGGCACAGGCGCCCCAAATTCAACGCAGCGACGCTCTGACGCTACGTTTGAAGCCTATTGATTTCAACGATCCCACTGACCTATGAACATTTGTCGATCGCGGGTTTTTAGGGGGCTACGGCAGTGTATTTGGCAGCAAACCGAGAAAAAGACGGGGGAAGGATTGGCATATTTCCATCGTCTATAGTGCTTTCTTACCCAACAGGCGACTTGGCCGACCGGTTAGGCTGCGATACCATCCGAATCCCCAACGCACTCCCGCCAGGACGACGCGATGAACCGAGTGTTGTACCCAGGTACCTTCGACCCTATTACCAAGGGCCATGGCGATCTGGTCGAACGCGCCTCGCGCCTGTTCGATCACGTGATCATTGCCGTCGCCGCCAGCCCGAAGAAAAACCCGTTGTTTCCCCTGGAACAGCGTGTGGAGCTGGCCCGCGAAGTCACCAAACATCTGCCGAACGTTGAAGTGGTCGGTTTCTCGACGCTGCTGGCGCATTTTGCCAAAGAGACGAACGCCAATGTGTTCCTGCGTGGCTTGCGCGCAGTGTCAGACTTCGAATACGAATTCCAGCTGGCCAACATGAACCGCCAGTTGGCCCCGGATGTGGAAAGCCTGTTCCTTACCCCATCCGAGCGTTATTCGTTCATTTCCTCGACGCTGGTTCGTGAAATCGCAGCCTTGGGCGGTGATATCACCAAGTTCGTACACCCGATAGTGGCGGACGCCCTCACACAGCGCTTCAAGAAATAATCCTGATCCGTAGGAGCGAGCTTGCTGGCGCTCAATACAACGCGGTGCACCTGATGCACCGCCTTCGCCAGCAAGCCGGCTCCTGCAGTACGTCGTAGTTGCGTGCACCGCAGACGCCAATGCGGCACAATTAGCGCATTGATTTATTGCGCCCGGGCCTGCCGCCCCGGCTGGAGTTAGCATGTCCCTGATCATCACCGACGATTGCATCAACTGCGACGTCTGCGAACCTGAGTGCCCCAACGCCGCCATTTCCCAGGGCGAAGAAATCTATGTGATCGACCCGAACCTGTGCACTCAGTGTGTCGGCCACTACGACGAACCCCAGTGCCAGCAGGTCTGCCCGGTAGATTGCATTCCTCTGGACGAAGCCCATCCAGAGACTGAAGAGCAGTTGATGGAGAAGTACCGCAAGATTACCGGGAAGGCTTGAAAGATCGCAGCCTCCGGCAGCTCCTACAGAGATCGCATTCCCCTGTAGGAGCTGCCGAAGGCTGCGATCTTTTGCTTTTCAGGTCTGACACCGCGGGCAAAAGACGCTGGCGCGCTGTCCGAGTTTCACTTCCCGCAGGCCCGTCCCACAGACTTTGCAGTGCTCACCGCCGCGGCCGTAAACGAACAGCTCCTGCTGGAAGTAGCCCGGCTGCCCGTCCCCGCCGATAAAGTCGCGCAATGTGGTGCCGCCGCGCTCGATGGCAGCCGCCAGGATGCGCTTGATCTCGATCGCCAGCTTCAAGTACCGCGCCCGGGAGATACTCTTGGCTTCGCGACGTGGGTCGATACCGGCGGCGAACAACGCTTCGGTCGCATAGATATTGCCAACGCCAACCACCACCGCGTTGTCCATGATGAACGGCTTGACCGCCATCGAGCGCCCGCGGGACAGCTGGAACAGCCGCTCGCCATCGAACAGGTCGGTCAACGGCTCCGGTCCCAGGCGAATCAACAGCTCATGATTGAGCGGATCGAGGCTCCACAGCATCGCACCGAACCGTCGCGGGTCGGTGTAGCGCAAGGCCAGGCCCGATTCCAGTTCGATATCCACATGCTCATGCTTGGCCGCCGGCAAGCCGGCTTCCACCAGGCGCAAATTTCCCGACATCCCCAAGTGGCTGATCAAGGTGCCGACCTCGGCATTGATCAACAGATACTTGGCGCGCCGCTCCACCAGCACGATGCGCTGACCGGACAAGCGCACATCGAGGTCTTCGGGGATCGGCCAGCGCAGACGGCGATCGCGCACGATCACCCGACTGACACGCTGGCCTTCCAGGTGCGGCGCAATCCCGCGGCGGGTGGTTTCGACTTCTGGGAGTTCAGGCATGGTGCTCTCGGATCAGGCGCTCGGTGAGAAGAGGTTCGCCGTTCAGCGGTGAGTGCCGAGGTCGCGAATCGTTTGCTTGAGGGTTTCGAAATCGTAATCCGAGAGACCCACGTAATCGAGCACCAAATGCCCGATGCTGTTCCACTCGTGGTCTTCGGGCTGGCTGCCCAGCACCCGGTAGGACGCACAAATGTGCTCAGCCATTTTCAGGATCGCCAGCAGGTTCTTCAGGGCGCTATGGCGTGACGACTCGTCGCTGAATATCGCCAGGGCATTGTGATGATTGGCGATCGCGGCAGACACGTGATCCGGCAGGCGCCAGGATTTGGCCGTGTAGTACCCGACCACTGCATGGTTGGTGTTGAATGCCTGGTTCTCGGTGTCCACTACCCGGCATTCGGGGCCGGCGTTGGCATAGGCCTGTTCCAGCACGCTCATATAGTTGGGAAACCGCTGCAGCATCAACGGCACGCCGCAGTCGTGGAACAGTCCCAGGGCATAGGCTTCATCGCCGGCCTGGGCGCCAATGCGCTTGGCCAGGGTCAGGCAGGTCATCGCCACGTCCTGGGCAGTATCCCAGAACCGGTTCAAGGTAACGATGGTGTCATCGTTCATCTCGCCCTTGATCGACTGCGCATTGATCAGGTTGATGATCGAGCGACTGCCCAGCAGATTCACCGCACGCTGGATCGAGGCGATCTTGTTGCTCAGACCGTAATACGGCGAGTTGACGATTTTCAGCAGGGAGCCAGAGAGGCCCGGGTCCTGGGAAATCAGCTTCGCGATCACATCCAGATCCGGGTCGGGCATGTACTGCTCCATCTGCAGATCCACCATGATCTGCGGTTGGGCCGGCACACTGATGCCTTGCAGGGATTGCTGGATTTGTTCGGGCGTCAGCTCTTGGGACATAAGTACACACTCGGGGACAGGCGCAGATTCTACCCTTTATAAAGTTGGATCCGACATACCAGCGAGCACATCGCAGGAACTTTCATTCAAGCCCTGGCTTCGGACTTGATAACGCTCTCGGGCAAATCATTCTCTCAAGTCAGGAGCTTTTTCATGTCCAATTCCCTGAATGGCAAACGCGTTGCGATACTGGTGACCAATGGTTTCGAGCAGGTCGAACTGACCGGACCGAAAGAAGCGCTGGAACAGGTTGGCGCCCAGGTCGACATACTTTCGGCGAAGGAAGGTCAGGTCAAAGGCTGGAACCACGATAAACCGGCGGACGACTTCAAGGTTGACCGGACTTTCCGTTCGGCCAGTATCGAAGAATACGATGCCGTGGTCTTGCCTGGCGGCGTGCAGAATTCCGACACCATCCGCATCGACCAGGATGCCCAACACCTGGTCAAGATGGGCGCTTCTGCCGGCAAGCCGATCGCAGTCATCTGTCATGGCGGTTGGCTGTTGATTTCGGCCGGACTGGTCAACGGCAAGACCATGACCAGCTACAAGACCCTGAAGGATGACCTGGTCAATGCCGGTGCCAATTGGGTCGACAAGGAGGTGGTTACAGATGGAATACTTGTCAGCAGCCGCCAGCCGGATGACATTCCGGCGTTCAATCGTGAGTTGATTGAACTGTTGTCTGCGTAACCGAGAATCGCCATCGCGGGCAAGCCACGCTCCCACAGGATTAAGTTGAAATACAATCCTGTGAACGACGCAAAACCTGTGGGAGCGCGGCTTGCTCCACGTTTCATCGCCCGCAGAACCGTCCCGAGACTGAACACGCTATACTCCCGCTCTTTTTTCCGGAGCGACGTCATGTCCCTGCCTAGCCTGCGCCTCAAAGCCAATGCCGACCGTCGCCTGCGCAACGGCCACTTGTGGGTCTACAGCAACGAAATCGATGTAGCCGCTACACCTTTGCACGGTTTCAAGGCCGGCGACCAGGCGATCCTCGAAGCCGCCGGTGGCAAGCCGCTGGGCATCGTCGCCATGAGCCCGAACAACCTGATCTGCGCGCGCCTGCTGTCGCGCGACATCAAGCTGCCTCTCGACAAGTCGCTGCTGGTGCATCGCCTGAACGTAGCCCTGTCGCTGCGCGAGCGCCTGTTCGACAAGCCGTTCTATCGCCTGGTCTACGGCGATTCCGACTTGCTGCCAGGCCTGGTGGTCGACCGTTTCGGCGACATCCTGGTGGTGCAGATCGCCTCGGCGACCATGGAAGCCCATAAAGACGACGTGATCGCAGCGCTGACCCAGGTGCTCAAGCCAAGCGGCATCCTGTTCAAGAACGACTCCGCCGCTCGAGATGCGGAAGGCCTCAACCGCTATGTCGAAACCGTCTTCGGCCTGGTGCCGGAATGGGTTGCGCTGGAAGAGAACGGGGTGAAATTCGAAGCACCGGTCATCCAGGGCCAGAAAACCGGCTGGTTCTACGACCACCGCATGAACCGCGCACGCCTGGCACCCTACGCCAAGGGCAAGCGCGTGCTCGACCTGTACAGCTACATCGGCGGCTGGGGTGTGCAAGCGGCTGCGTTCGGCGCCAGCGAAGTGTTCTGCGTCGACGCCTCGAACTTCGCCCTCGACGGCGTCGAGCGCAATGCCGCGCTGAACGGCTTTGCCGAGAAAATGACCTGCATCGAAGGCGACGTCTTCGATGCCCTGAAAGAGCTCAAGGCCAGCGAAGAGCGCTTCGATGTCATCGTGGCCGACCCGCCCGCCTTCATCAAACGCAAGAAAGACATGAAAAACGGCGAAGGCGCCTACCGCCGCCTGAACGAACAAGCCATGCGCCTGCTCACCAAGGACGGCATCCTGTTCAGCGCCTCCTGCTCGATGCACCTGCCGGAAGATGACCTGCAAAACATCCTGCTGACCAGCGCCCGCCACCTGGATCGCAATATCCAGATGCTCGAGCGTGGCGGCCAGGGCCCGGATCATCCAGTGCACCCGGCCATCCCGGAAACCCGCTACATCAAGAGCATCACCTGCCGGTTGCTGCCAAACAGCTAACCCAAATCCCTTGTAGGAGCGAGCTATGCTCGCGATGGGCGTCAACGATTACGCGGGAAGCCTGACACCCCGCGGCGTTTTCGAGCTTTTCGCGAGCATACTCACTCCTACAAGAGATTCAGAACTGTCCTACGCCTCCTGCAATTGACTTCCCCCCACATCAAGTCGACTCTCGACCGTCCCTCACGGATCGAGCGCGTTGTTGATGAGCCCCTCCCCGCACACCTCAAAAAAATCGTCGCTCATCCTGCTGTTGATGACCATGACGCTATTGGGCGTATTTCCGCTGGACGTCGTCCTGCCGTCTTTTCCCGCCCTGTCTGACTACTTCCAGACCTCAGCGTCCGACATTGCCCTTTCTGTCAGCCTGTTCGCCATCGGCCTGGGGATATCCGTGGTGCTGGTCGGACCGCTGTCGGATTTATGGGGGCGCAGGCAGCTTCTACTGATCGGTATCGCCATCTCGGTAATCGGTGCAGCGGGCTGCGTGATGACTCCGGATTACGGCTGGTTCCTGGTGTTTCGCGTTGTCCAGGCAGTTGGCTGCGGTTCCTTCGTGCTATCGCAGGCGCTGATTCAGGATCTATTCGTCGGCAGGGAACAGGAGCGCCTGAGAATCTGGATGACCACCGCAGGCGGCGTCTTCATTTCCCTATCACCACTACTGGGAACATGGCTGCAATTACATCTGGGCTGGGAGGGCAGCTTCTATGTCTTTATCGGGCTGGCGGTCATTGTCTGGATAAAGGCTGGCGTGTTGCTCAAGGAAACCCCGCGCATTCGCGACCCGGCCCCCAGTCGTTTATTCAGTGCCTACTGGCACCTGTGCTCCGACCCACGCTTCATGGGCTATTGGCTGATTTCCGCCCTCGCCTTCGCCTGCCATTTCTCGTTCATCGTCATCTCGCCGATCATTTTCATGGAGCGCCTGGCACTTACGCCCTACGAATTCGCCTGGGTCATGTTGCTGTACGGTGCCGCCTACATAGTTGGCGGGATAGTCGCCAGCGTTCTGCATCGGCACCTGCAGGCCAATACACAGATCATCGTCGGCCTGGGGCTGATCGCGCTATCGGGGTTGGTCATGCTGTGGCTGGCCAGCCAGTTCGGGCTCACTGCCACAGCCGTGCTGATACCGATGCTGATTTGTACCGCTGGCACTACGATTGCCCGCCCCATTGCCAGCAGCGCTCTCAGGTTTTTCGCGAGCATGCTCGCTCCTACAGGGGCTGTCCGTGCGTCTTGTGGATGCTGACTGCATGCGTGCAGGCATTCCCTCCAGCCGCCAGCCGTGTAGAATCGCGAACATTCATCGCCAGTCATCCCCGGCGGGTTTATGAGCTCAAGCTGAAGCGCGCGGCGATCCCGCAAAGTTATCGGCAACTTCCGGACACCCGGCCATTTCTGAGTGTTCCAGACGTCAATAGAAGCTCACTTCCCTTTTGATACCTGATTAGCCGCCCGGAGTGCTTCATGCCTGATTACCGCTCGAAAACATCCACCCATGGCCGCAACATGGCCGGCGCCCGCGCACTGTGGCGCGCAACGGGGATGAAAGATGACGACTTCAAGAAGCCGATCATCGCCATTGCCAACTCGTTTACCCAGTTCGTGCCGGGCCACGTGCACCTGAAAGATCTGGGGCAACTGGTCGCCCGCGAAATCGAACGCGCTGGCGGCGTGGCAAAAGAATTCAACACCATCGCCGTCGACGACGGCATCGCCATGGGCCACGACGGCATGCTCTATTCGCTGCCGAGCCGCGAGATCATCGCCGACTCCGTCGAGTACATGGTCAATGCCCACTGCGCCGACGCCATCGTCTGCATTTCCAACTGCGACAAGATCACTCCTGGCATGTTGATGGCGTCCCTGCGCCTGAACATCCCGGTGATCTTCGTGTCCGGCGGCCCAATGGAAGCCGGCAAGACCAAGCTGGC
Organism: Pseudomonas sp. V98_8; assembly: GCF_029967975.1. Lineage (NCBI taxonomy): Bacteria > Pseudomonadati > Pseudomonadota > Gammaproteobacteria > Pseudomonadales > Pseudomonadaceae > Pseudomonas > Pseudomonas sp. V98_8. The sequence continues at coordinate 91,909 of NZ_JASCAE010000086.1, read as the reverse complement.
CAGCCACGGTCTCGACCTGGTCGACGCCATGGTGATCGCCGCCGACTCCAGCGCTTCTGACGAGAAGGTTGCCGAGTACGAGCGTAGCGCCTGCCCTACCTGCGGTTCGTGCTCCGGCATGTTCACCGCCAACTCGATGAACTGCCTGGTCGAAGCCCTGGGCCTGGCACTGCCGGGCAACGGTTCGACCCTGGCCACCCACAGCGACCGCGAGCAGTTGTTCCTGCAGGCCGGCCGCACCATCGTCGAGCTGTGCAAGCGTTACTACGGCGAGAACGATGAGTCGGTGTTGCCGCGCAACATCGCCAACTTCCAGGCGTTCGAAAACGCCATGACCCTGGACATCGCCATGGGCGGTTCCACCAACACCATCCTGCACTTGCTGGCCGCGGCCCAGGAAGCCGAGATCGATTTCGACCTGCGCGACATCGACCGCCTGTCCCGTCACGTGCCGCAACTGTGCAAGGTCGCGCCGAACATCCAGAAATACCACATGGAAGACGTGCACCGCGCCGGCGGGATCTTCAGCATCCTCGGCTCGCTGGCCCGTGGCGGCCTGCTGCACACCCAGCTGCCGACCGTGCACAGCCGCAGCATGGAAGAAGCCATCGCCAAGTGGGACATCACCCAGACCAACGACGAAGCGGTGCATCACTTCTTCAAGGCGGGTCCTGCGGGCATCCCGACGCAAACCGCGTTCAGCCAGTCGACCCGTTGGGATACCCTGGACGACGACCGTGAAAACGGCTGCATCCGCAGCGTCGAGCACGCCTACTCGCAAGAAGGCGGCCTGGCCGTTCTCTACGGCAACATCGCCCTGGACGGCTGCGTGGTGAAAACCGCCGGTGTCGACGAATCGATCCACGTGTTCGAAGGCAACGCGAAGATCTTCGAAAGCCAGGACAGCGCCGTACGCGGCATCCTCGCTGACGAAGTGAAGGAAGGCGACATCGTCATCATTCGCTACGAAGGCCCGAAAGGCGGCCCCGGCATGCAGGAAATGCTCTACCCGACTTCGTACCTGAAATCCAAAGGCCTGGGCAAAGCCTGCGCCCTGCTCACCGACGGCCGCTTCTCCGGCGGCACCTCAGGCCTGTCCATCGGCCACGCTTCGCCTGAAGCGGCTGCCGGTGGCGCCATCGGCCTGGTGCAGGACGGCGACAAAGTGCTGATCGACATTCCGAACCGCTCGATCAACCTGTTGGTCAGCGACGAAGAACTGGCCGCGCGCCGCGTCGAGCAGGACAAGAAAGGCTGGAAACCGGTGGAAGTGCGTCCACGTAAAGTGACCACTGCCTTGAAAGCCTACGCCCTGCTGGCGACCAGTGCCGACAAGGGTGCTGTGCGTAACAAGGCGATGCTTGATGGGCTGTAAGGCTTAAGCGTTGAAGGAAAAATACCCCGCCAAGTGCGGGGTATTTTTTTGTTTCTGATCTGATCGTTCCCATGCGTGGGAACGATCAATCGTAGTCCCTTACGCAAGAACGTGCAGGTTTCGACTGTAGGAAGAAGTGGATCGATCAGAGGCTTTCATTGTACCGACTGGCTCATCGCGAGCAGGCTCGCTCCCACAATGGATCAGCTTTGCACACTGGATTGGAGGACAACACCAATCAAACTATGGGAGCGAGCCTGCTCGCGATGGATTTAAGGACACCGCGTCAAATCAGAACGCACGTGTCATCGTTAACGACCATCGCGAGCATGCTCGCTCCTACAGTGAATCAAAGTCCTTACTGAATCTCTTGCGGTGTGACGACCACCCAATTTTTGTCCGCCGTCACCGGCAGCCCTTCCTTGGCCTGGGCCGCGGCGTTCTTGGCCATCATGCCTTGGATCTGGGTCATGTACTTGTCCTTGCGGTTGACCCACAGGTGGATGCCGCCCTTGGCCACGTCAACGCCGTGGAACAGCATGTAGCCGTCGCTGGTCGGGGTATCGCCACCGACCAGTACCGGTTTTTTCCACTCATCGATGTAGGTCAGGATCGCCGCGTGCTTGCCGGCCATCCAAGTCGCCGGGGTCCACAGGTATGGCGTCAGTTCCAGGCCGAGGTTGGCCTTCTCGTCATATTTGCCAGCGGTGATCTGCTTGCGTGCGGTGGTCAATTCGCCGGTCTTCTGGTCCTTGAGCAGCATCGACACGCCGATCACGTTCTGCGGTTTGACGTTGTAGCCGTACTTCGGATCGGCCGCGACCATGCGCACCAGCTCTTCCGAGGCGGCGGTCATCACATAGACCTCGATGCCATTCTCCATCAGCTTGTTGTAGAGCTCTTGCTGGCCGGTGAAGATTTTCGGCGGGTTGACGTCGAGTTTCTTGACCACGTCGCCTTCGTAATAGGTGGCGGGCACCGGTTTGCCGGAGGCCATCAACTCATCCACGTAGCCCTTGAGCTCCTGGAGGGTGAAACCGGAGAACACCTGGGCGACCCATGGATAGCAAACCATGTCGTCGACTTCGCAGAGACGGTAGTAGTAGCTGAACAGGCTTTCCTTGTGGTCGGCGGTGTCCTTGAACGGCATCAGTTTCAGGGAGGGGTCGAGTTTGTCGCGGGTGATCAGGCCTTTGTTTTCCATGAACGGCAGCAACGACTCTTCGAGGTCGTAGCGGTAACTGGTGTTGTCCATGTCGAACACCGCGTAGTTACCTTTGTTGGCATTGGCGGCAATCATGGCATCCAGTGCCTTGGCCTGATCGGCGGGCCAGTGTTTCAGATCCGTGGCGAATACCTGGCCGGCGAGGCCAAGGCAAAGAGCTGCAGCCAGTAATTTCGGTGCGAACTTCATCCTCATATCTCCCTGATTGAAAGACATCGACGCTAACAAATACCTGTGACAGTCCTCATCCGTCAGCGACCGTCAACGTACCTTTCGCGCCAGTCACATTCTCAAAAGCGACATGCGCTTATTCCAAAAACGACACTTTCAAGACGTTTTTGATATTAAATCATTAGATTTCAAGCTGTTAGGCTTGCCGGTTCGCAACTGCCCCGGAAGGCAGTTCGCACCTGTCTAATGGGAGTTCCAATGAATCTGCCGCTGATTCTCAATCTGCTGGTGTTCCTCGCCCTGCTGCTGGGCTTGGCACAAACCCGCCACACAACATTTAGCCTGGCGAAAAAAGTCCTGCTCGCACTGGTGCTGGGCGTGGTGTTCGGTGTGGCGTTGCACACTGTCTACGGTGCCGGCAACCCGGTGTTGAAAGCCTCGATCGGCTGGTTCGATCTGGTGGGCAACGGTTACGTGCAGCTGCTGCAAATGATCGTGATCCCGCTGGTGTTTGCTTCGATCCTCAGCGCCGTGGCCCGTCTGCACAATGCCTCGTCGTTGGGCAAAATCAGCTTCCTGACCATTGGCACGCTGCTGTTCACCACCGCCATAGCGGCGTTGATCGGCATCGGCCTGACCAACCTGTTCGGCCTGACCGCCGAGGGCCTGGTGGCCGGCACCCAGGAAATGGCGCGCCTGCAAACCATCCAGAGCGACTATGCCGGCAAGGTCGCCGACCTGAATGTGCCGCAGTTGCTGCTGTCGTTCATTCCGCAAAACCCGTTCGCCGACCTGGCGCGGGCCAAGCCGACGTCGATCATCAGCGTGGTGATCTTTGCCGCGTTCCTCGGGGTTGCAGCGCTGCAACTGCTGAAGGATGACGTGGAAAAAGGTCGGAAAGTGATCAATGCCATCGACACCCTGCAAGCCTGGGTGATGCGTCTGGTGCGCCTGGTGATGAAGCTGACCCCCTACGGTGTGTTGGCGCTGATGACCAAAGTGGTCGCTGGCTCCAACCTGCAAGACATCATCAAGCTCGGCAGTTTCGTGGTGGTGTCCTACATCGGCCTGGGCTTGATGTTTGTGGTGCATGGCGTGCTGGTGTCTGCCGCCGGGATCAACCCGTTGAGGTTCTTCCGCAAGATCTGGCCGGTGCTTACGTTTGCCTTCACCAGCCGTTCGAGCGCTGCAACGATCCCGTTGAGCATCGAAGCACAAACCAGCCGCCTGGGTATCCCGCAATCCATCGCCAGCTTCGCCGCCTCGTTCGGCGCGACCATTGGCCAGAACGGGTGCGCCGGATTGTATCCGGCGATGTTGGCGGTGATGGTGGCGCCGACCGTTGGCATCAACCCGCTGGACCCGCTGTGGATCGCGACGCTGGTGGCAATTGTTACGTTGAGTTCGGCGGGTGTGGCTGGCGTTGGCGGTGGCGCGACGTTTGCCGCGTTGATCGTGCTGCCGGCGATGGGCTTGCCGGTGTCATTGGTGGCGTTGCTGATTTCGGTCGAGCCGCTGATTGATATGGGGCGCACGGCGTTGAATGTCAGTGGTTCGATCACGGCCGGGGCGATTACCAGCCAGGTGATGCAGCAGACGGATAAAGAATTGCTGGATGCGGATGAGCATTCTGAGTTGGCTCACGCTTAAGTCTTTCAGCGGCTGAGCGGGCCTCTTCGCGAGCAGGCTCGCTCCCACACTGGATCTGTGAGCGACACAAACCCATTGTGGGAGCGAGCCTGCTCGCGAAGCTCTTAGCCTTTCTCCCAAACTTCGAAGTTGTATGCCGGCTTGTCATCCACAGCCGGGTTTTCGATGTTGGACACCAGCTTCCACTGCCCCGAATCAAACTCCGGAAACCACGCATCCCCTTCCGGGCTCAGTGCCACACGGGTCAGGTACAGCCGATCTGCCTGCGCCAACCCCTGCGCATACAACTGCGCCCCGCCGATCAGCATCAGCTCATCGACGCCCTGCTCTTTGGCCCATTCTTCAGCGCGAACCACGGCCGCCTCCAGCGAGGGGTAGACCTCCGCGCCTTCGAGCACCAGATCCGCCTGACGACTGACCACGATGTTCAAGCGACCTGGCAATGGGCGACCGAGGGAATCCCAGGTCTTGCGCCCCATGATGATCGGCTTGCCCAGGGTGGTGGCCTTGAAGTATTTGAAGTCCCCCGGCAGGTGCCAGGGCATGCTGTTGTCGATGCCGATCACGCGGTTTTCACCGAGGGCTGCGATCAGGCTGAGGGGGAGTGATTTAGTCATGCCGGCGAGGATACCAGAGCCGCGCTTACCCGGATAAGCGCCACAGCGGTTATGCTCACAGTTCAATTAAGCGACGGGATGCCGCGTGACTGAACTGAATAATCTCTGGCTGACAGAAACCATCCGCCTGCGCGAAGAACATGCCGGCCCCCTGGAAGATCTGGAAGCCAATCGGCTGGCCCGCAGCGCCGGCGGCGATCTGCCGGCACGCATTCAACGTCGCGCCCTGTGGCTGGCCGAACGCGATGGCTTGAGCGAGGCACTCAAACACTGGCTGCAGGGCGCACGATTGGCGCTGATCGTATTGGCGGTGCTGGCCGTGATCAGCGGCGCCGGCTTGGCCTTTGCCGCGATGGGCGACGGCCTGCACCCGGTGAATGTGTTCTGGGCGCTGGGCAGTCTGCTCGGGATCAACCTGATCCTATTGTTGAGCTGGGCCTTGGGCCTGGTGTTTGCTGGCGAACACGGCGCCAGCCTCGGCCGCTTGTGGTTGTGGCTAAGCGAAAAACTCGCCCGGGACGCCAAGGCCGCACAACTGGCGCCGGCCCTGCTGCTGTTGCTGCAACGCCAGAAACTCAATCGCTGGGCCATCGGTGTTGTGGTCAATGGCCTGTGGTTGTTGGCGATGCTCAGTGCCTTGGTGATTCTGCTGACGTTGATGGCAACCCGGCGCTACGGCTTCGTTTGGGAAACCACGATCCTCAGTGCCGACACATTCATTGCCGTGACCCAGGCCCTGGGTGCGCTCCCAGCCTTGCTTGGTTTCAGTGTGCCGACTGAACAGATGATCCGCGCCAGTGGCGACGCTGCACTGAATATCGAAAGCGCCCGTCAGGCCTGGGCTGCTTGGCTGGTGGGCGTACTGCTGGTCTACGGCGTCGTGCCGCGCCTGCTGCTTGCAGTGTTTTGCCTGTGGCGCTGGAAAACCGGCAGGTCTGCCTTACGCCTGGACTTGAACCTGCCCGGCTATGCGCAACTGCGCGAACGCCTGATGCCTACCAGTGAACGCCTGGGTGTCAGCGATGCCGCACCGGCTCAACTTCATCGAGTGGAAAGCGGCGTCAGTGAACAACAAAGCGATGGCGCGCTATTGGTCGCGATCGAATTGGACGACGACCGCCCGTGGCCGCCACAACTGCCCAAGAACGTCAGCAACGCCGGCATCCTCGACAGCCGCGAATCGCGACACAAACTCCTCGAACAACTGAGCCGCTTTCCGCCTGCGCGCCTGGCAATCGCTTGCGATCCACGGCGCTCGCCGGATCGCGGCAGCCTGGCACTGATTGCCGAACTGGCCCGCAGCGCCAGCGCGACCCGCATCTGGTTGCTGCAAGCGCCGCCGGGTGAAGCGCTGGATGCCGAACGCCTCGGCGATTGGCACGTGGCGCTGCAACAGCTTGAGCTGCCGTTCGCCGATTGCGCACCGATGAACTGGCTGGAGACGGGCCATGACTGACACCAGGAAGCAGCCTCTGAAACTCGCGGTTGTCGGCCACACCAACGTCGGCAAAACCTCGTTGTTGCGCACCCTGACTCGTGATGTCGGTTTCGGCGAAGTGTCCCACCGCCCCAGCACCACGCGGCACGTCGAAGGCGCGCGACTGTCGGTGGATGGCGAACCTTTGCTTGATCTGTACGACACACCCGGACTGGAAGACGCCATCGCCCTGCTCGATTACCTCGAACGCCTGGAGCGCCCCGGCGAGCGGCTGGACGGCCCGGCACGGCTGGCACGTTTTCTTGAGGGCAGCGAAGCACGGCAGCGCTTCGAACAGGAAGCCAAGGTGTTGCGCCAGTTGCTGGCGTCGGACGCCGGGCTCTATGTGATCGACGCCCGGGAACCGGTTCTCGCCAAGTATCGCGATGAGCTGGAAGTGCTGGCCAGTTGTGGCAAACCGCTGCTGCCGGTGCTGAATTTTGTCAGCAGCGACAACCACCGTGAGCCGGCGTGGCGTGAAGCGCTGGCGCGTTTGGGTTTGCATGCGCTGGTGCGCTTCGACAGCGTCGCACCGCCGGAGGATGGCGAACGCCGGCTTTATGAAAGCCTCGCGCTGCTGCTGGAAAATGCCCGGCCGCAACTGCAACGACTGATCGCCGACCAGCAAGCCCAGCGCCTGGCCCGCGAGCAAAGCGCGGCTCGCTTGATCGCCGAGCTCTTGATCGATTGCGCAGCCTGCCGACGCAGTGTGGTCAGCGATGCTGAGCAAGAGCGGCAAGCGATCAACGAACTGCGCAAAGCCGTGCGACAGCGAGAGCAGCGCTGCGTCGAGTCCCTGCTCAGGCTTTATGCCTTCCGCCTGCAGGACGCCACAGCGAGTGATTTGCCGCTGCTCGACGGTCGTTGGGGCGATGACCTGTTCAATCCGGAGACCCTCAAGCAACTGGGCGTGCGGGTCGGAGGAGGCATCGCCGCGGGTGCTGCCGCCGGCGCCGGCGTCGATCTACTGGTCGGCGGTATTACCTTGGGTGCGGCCGCACTGGCCGGTGCCATCGCCGGCGGCGCCCTGCAAACCGCCCGCAGTTATGGCAGCCGCTTGCTCGGCAAGCTCAAGGGCCAGCGAGAGCTGACGGTCGATGACAATGTGCTGCGACTGTTGGCCCTGCGCCAGCGCCAACTGCTGCAAGCGCTCAATGCCCGCGGGCACGCCGCAATGGACAGCATTCAGCTGGCTACACCCCAGGACAAGAGCTGGCGCGAAGGCAAACTCCCCGAAGCCTTGAACAAGGCCCGGGCGCATCCACAGTGGTCGTCGCTCAACGCACATGCGAAGTTGAATCAGGCGGAGCGGCAAGAGCAAATCGAAGAACTGGCGCAGCAACTGTAGGAGCGAGCCTGCTCGCGATGAATCTGAGAGCGTCGCGGGGTGTCAGGCTGCCAGCGTTATCGTTGACGTCCATCGCGAGCAGGCTCGCTCCTACAGTTGACCCGTTTTAAGCGGCGAGCAATCGCAACGCCTTATCCTTCAAAAGACCCAGGTCCATGACCGGCACCTGCATCTCCTTGGCCTGCTCATCCCACTGGCGCATGCGCAAACTGACTTCACACAAAGGGTCCTGCTCAAAAGCTTGCGCCTCGGCTTCCGTCATCACCCCGCCCTGATACTCCAGTGTCCGGCGACTGGCCTCGCTCAAGCGCTCGTAGTACCCCGGCTCCTTGAGCGTCAGATAACGCTTGGCCTGCACGTGATACTCCACCAACCGCGCCATGCGTTCGCTGAAACCAACACTGCGCAGGTAATCGGCGCCCAGCCGTTCATGGCTGACCACACCAAAGCCGCCCATGTTCTCGGCGCCCTCGGCGCAGATGTGCCCGATGTCGTGGAAAAAAGCGGCGAGCACCACTTCGTCATCAAAGCCCTCGGCCATCGCGCACTGCGCCGCCTGGGACATGTGCTCGATCTGCGACACCGGCTCGCCGATGTAGTCGGCATCGCCGAAGCGCTCGTAGAGGGCGAAAACCTTGGCGACTGCTTGTTCGTTTGGGCACATCAGAAGTCTCGCGATGAAGTGGATTGGCGTTGAATAGTAGACCGTCTTCGCGAGCAGGCTCGCTCCCACAGATTTTCGGGTGAGACACAAACTCTGTGAACACCAACGATCCTGGTGGGAGCGAGCCTGCTCGCGAAGAGGCCCTTTCAGGCTGCGAAGATTTACTTGGCCGCCACCTTCTCGGACTTGCCGTCATAACGCTTGCGCCATTCGGTCAAAATCTCGTCGCGATTCTTCGACGCCCAAGCGAAGTCGTTCTTGATCAAACGCTGCTCATAGTCAGCCGGCAACTCGGTCTGCGGCTTGGCGATACCAGGCTGTGCGAGTACGGCGAAGTTTTCTTTATAAAGCTCCATCGCCTCGGGGCTGGCCGAGAAGTCCGCGAGTTTCTTCGCGGCGTCTTCATGTTGGGTACCCTTGATCACGGCCGTGGCTTCGATCTCCCAGCCCAGGCCTTCCTTCGGCAGGATGATGTCCAGTGGCGCACCCTGGCGTTTGAGCTGCACAGCCGGGTATTCAAAGGAAATACCGATCGGGAACTCACCCGCCGCCGCCAGTTTGCAGGGCTTGGAACCGGAGTGAACGTACTGGCCGATGTTCTGGTGCAGGCCGTCCATGTAGGCCCAGCCCTGCTTCTCGCCGAAGGTTTGCAGCCACGCGCTGACGTCGAGGAAACCGGTGCCGGAAGACGCCGGGTTGGGCATGACGATCTTGCCTTTGTACTCGGGCTTGGTCAGGTCTTGCCAGCTCACAGGCTTGCTCAGGCCCTGCTTTTGGGCTTCGACGGTGTTGAAGCAAATGGTCGCGGCCCACACGTCCATGCCGACCCAGGCTGGCGGGTTGGCGGCGTCGCGGTAGTTGCCGCCAATCTTGCCAAGGTCTTTGGGCGCGTAGCTTTGCAGCATGCCTTGCTGGTCGAGGATCGCCAGGCTCGATGCGGCCAAGCCCCATACGGCGTCAGCTTGTGGGCGGTCTTTTTCGGCGAGCAATTTGGCGGTGATGATGCCGGTGGAGTCGCGCACCCATTTGATCTCGACGTCCGGGTTGGCTTTTTCGAACGCCTGCTTGTAGGTCTTGAGTTGCTCGGCTTCGAGGGCGGTGTACACCGTCAACTCGGTTTTCGCCGCAAAGGCGTTCAGGCTGAAAGCGGTGAGGACAGCAGCGGCCAGGGCCATAGGCTTGAACATGATCTTTTCCTGTAGTTGAGTTGAGAGGGTGAATCAGTGACCAGGCGCGGTCTGCCGCCAGGCTTGCGAGCGACGCAGCAAACCGCGCGAAGCCCAGGCCAGCAGCAAGGACACGCCCGCCGAGGTGAACAGAATCAGGGTCGACATCGCCGCCGCACCACCGACATTGCCGGCATCGTCCATGTTCAGCACCGCGACCGCCGCGAGAATGGTGTCGGGGCTATAGAGGAAGATCGCTGCCGAGACGGTGGTCATGGCCGAGACGAACAGGTAGCGCACGATATCCAGCAGCGCCGGCAGGCAAATCGGCACGGTGACCCGCAAGTAATGCCGATAAAGCGGCGCCTTGAGTGACAGAGCGGCGGCTTCGAACTCGGCATCGAGTTGGCGAAGCGCGGTGGTGGCGGTCATTTGCGCGGTGGTCAAATAATGCGCAATGGTGCAGACCACCAGCAAGGTCATGGTCCCGTAGAGCACGTGCAGCGGGTTGCCGGTGAGGTTGAAAAAGAAAACGTAACCCAGGCCCAGCACCAGGCCCGGCACCGCCATCGGTACGAAACTGAGCATGCGCAACGTCAGGTTCAGCCCACGCTGGCCCTTGGTTTTTTCCATCAGGTAGGCACTGGTGAAGATCAACAGGCTGCCGATCAGCGCCGTGCATAACGCCATCTTCACGCTGTTGCCGTAGGCCAGCCAGCCGCCACCCGCGGTGTCGTTGAACTGGTAGTGGTTGAGCGACAGCGACAGGTTGTACGGCCAGAATTTCACCAGCGATGAAAACACCGCCATGCCGAACACCATTAGCAACGCGGCGCAGATCAGCAGAACCACCATCAGGTAGCAGCCGTCGCGCAGCTTCGACGGCGCTGGTTTAAAGACTTGCGCCCGACCGCTCATGGAATCGCCATGACGCCGACGCAACCAGGCATCGACCCCGAAACTGAACAGCGCCGGCAGCAACAGCACCATGCCGATCAACGCGCCGCGACCGAACTGTTGCTGGCCGACCACCGCCTTGTAGGCTTCCAGTGCCAGCACTTGATAGTCGCCACCGACGACCACGGGTACACCGAAGTCAGTGATGGTCAGAGTGAACACCAGACAGAACGCAGCAAATACCGCCTGACGGGTCGCCGGCCAGGTGATGCTGCGAAAGGCTTTTGCCGGACTGGCGCCCATACTCGAGGCGGCATCGAACAGGCGCGCATCCGCCAGGGAAAGCGCTGACAGCAAAATCATCAAGGCATGTGGGAAGGTGTAGATGACCTCACCCAGAACGATGCCCCAGAAGCCGTAGATGTTATCCGAGAGCAAGCTGCGTAACAGGCCCTGGTTGCCGAACAGATAAACCAGGGCAATCCCCGGCAGCATCGAAGGCGCCATCAGCGGCAACAATGAAATCCCCCGCCAGATGCCCTTGCCGGGAATCAGGGTGCGTTGCAGGGCGTAGGCAAACAGGTAGGCCAGTGGTACGACAATGGCGGCGACGCTGAGAGATACCTTCAGGCTGTTGCCCAGCAACCAATGAAAATTGGCATTGCCGATCAATTCTTGAGCAGCCAGCCAGCCTCCGCCCTGCCCGGCTTCGGCACTGAAGCCGCGCCAGAAGATGGCCAGCAACGGCATCAGTACCGCGACGCCAAGCAGCACCAGCAAAAGGACTTTGCCGCCGACCACGAACAGGCGGTCGCCCAGTTCGGCACGGGAATACTTCCGCACCTGCTTGTGCGTCAGCGGCAGCGCGATGTTCGAATTCATCAGGCAAACACCTGCAAGCTCTGTGGCGGCAAGGCCACCATGATCTGCTGCGCGCCAAGACGCGGCATGGCTTCGGGTGCCAGCTCGGCCAGCAGTGCGTGGCCAGGCAAATGGTCGAGCTCGAAGCTCATCCGACAGCGATTACCCAGGAAGGTGATTTCACGAACCCTGGCCGGAAACAGGTTTTCTTCATGCACCGGCGGATTGACGTTGATCGCTTCCGGGCGACAGAACAAACGACCCGAGGCATTTTTTGCGCTGCCGTCGGCCAGGCGCAGGTTCATCCCGCCGACTTGGGCGTGGCTGTCGCTGTTGCGGCTGAAAGGCAGCCAGTTGCCCTGGCCGACGAACTCCGCCACGAACGGCGTGGCCGGACGGTTGTAGATTTCCTGCGGCGTGGCGTACTGCTCGACTTGGCCGTTGTTCATCACGGCAATGCGGTCGGCCATCAGCATGGCCTCGTCCTGGTTGTGGGTAACCATCAGGGTGGTGATGCCGAGGCTGCGTTGCAGCTGGCGCAGTTCGGTGCACAGGTGCTCACGGACGCGGGCATCGAGTGCCGACATCGGTTCGTCCAGCAACAACAACGAAGGTGCCGGGGCCAAGGCGCGAGCCAGCGCTACGCGTTGCTGCTGTCCACCGGACAACTGGCCCGGGTACTTTTTCTCACTGCCGCTCAGGCCAACCAGTTCCAGCATCTGACCGACACGCTGACGCACCTCTTCGCGGCCACTGCCGGCCAGGCCGTAGGCAATGTTCGCTTCGACGGTGAGATTGGGAAACAGTGCGTAGGACTGAAACAGAATGCCGTAGTCCCGCGCTTGGGGCGCCAGGTGGGAAACGTCGCGATCGCCTAGATAGAGCTCGCCGCTGTCCTGCTTCTCCAGCCCGGCGATGCAACGCAGCAAGGTGGTCTTGCCGCAGCCCGACGGGCCCAACAAACACACCAGCTCACCGGCCGCCACGTCGAGGGAAACGTTATCCAGCGCAGTAAACGCGCCAAAGCGCTTCTGTACACCGCGCACCTTCATCGGTGCGCCGGGGTTGGTCAGGGCAGTTGTGATCGAGTTGTTCATGGACGGACCTCATCTGGCAGATGGGGCCATCCTAGGGTTGTAATGCGTCCGTCATGTGGCAGTGAGGCAAAAACCGCCGATAGTGGTATTCGGGATTTTTGGTTGAGGCTGCACGATCTGTTGTGCCTTGTCTGGCCTCTTCGCGAGCAAGCCCGCTCCCACATTAGATCTTCAGTGAACTCAAATTTTGTGTTCGACGCAGACTCAATGTGGGAGCGGGCTTGCTCGCGAAGGGGCCGGTACTGTCACCGCTAATCTCAGGCCGGGGACATTTCCTGCGCCAATCCCAGAAACGCCGCCGGCAACCGCGCGTTTTTTCGCTCCTTGAGGCAATACAGGTACTCCGGAATCTGCGGCGCATTCTCGATGGTCAGCACGCGCAGTTGCGGATCATGCGGCACTTCCTGGCGGGCAATAATGCTGATGCCGATATTGCGCAACACCGCCTCACGGATCGATTCGCGGCTGCCAATCTCCAGCAGCGGCCCGAAACCGACACCGGCGCTGGCGAGCAACTCTTCGGTCAAACGCCGGGTGGTCGAACCCGGCTCTCGCATCAACAATGTGTGCCCTGCCAATGCGCCCAGCGGCACGTGATCGTATACCGCCAATGGATGATTGCGATGCACCGCCAGCACCAGCGGATCGCTGCCCAGCACCCGTCGAATCAGCCGCGCATCCTCCAGCAACTGCGAGGATGCCGCGACATCCACCCGGTACTCCTCCAACGCTTCGAGCACCTGCTGGGAGTTGCCGATTTCAACCGACACCTCTACCTGCGGCAGGCGTTCGCGGAAGGTTTTCACCAAGTCGAGGATGTAGTACGGCGCCGTAGCGGCGATGCGCAACATTCCTTGGACCTGCCCGCTGTTACGCAGGAAGAACTCGATGTCGGCTTCCTGTTGCAGCAGTCCCTTGACCATCGGCAACAGCCGCGCGCCCTCATCGCTGACGCTCAGGCGGCGGCCGCCCCGGTAGAACAACTCAACTGAGTACTGGCTTTCCAGGTTGCGAATCTGGGTGGTCACCGTGGGTTGGCTCAAACCGAGCTTTTTCGCTGCCAGGGTGATGCTGCCCAGGCGGGCGACCATGTAAAACGCCTTCAGCTCGGCACTCAGCACAACTGTCCCTCATCGTTTATTTGCGCAGCAGGCGCAAGCCATTGAACACCACCAACAGGCTCACGCCCATGTCAGCGAACACCGCCATCCACATGGTGGCGAGTCCGGCGAAGGTTACCCCAAGAAAGATCGCCTTGATGATCAATGCCAGGGCAATGTTCTGCTTGAGGATGCTCGAGGTTTGTCGCGACAGGCGAATGAACGTCGGAATTTTGCGCAGATCGTCGTCCATCAGGGCGACATCGGCGGTTTCGATTGCCGTGTCTGTGCCAGCGGCAGCCATGGCGAAACCAATTTCGGCGCGAGCCAGTGCGGGCGCATCGTTGATGCCGTCACCGACCATGCCAACGTTATGGCCCTGAGCATAAAGTGCTTCGATGGCTTGCAACTTATCAGAGGGCAGCAGATCCCCTTGTGCCTGGTCGATGCCAACCTGCGCGGCAATCGCCTCGGCGGTGTAGAAATTGTCGCCGGTCAGCATCAGGGTCTTGATGCCCAGGTCATGTAGCTGCTGGATCGCTTCGCGACTGGACTCCTTCACTGTGTCGGCCACGGCAAACAGCGCCAATGGGCCGGATGAATCGAGTAGCAGCACTACGGATTTACCCTGTTTTTCCAGCGCGAACAGCGTCTCTTCCAGCTCCGGCGAGCACAGGTTCAGGTCTTCGACCAGCCGATGGTTGCCCAAGTGATAGGTTTGGCCGTTGATGTCACCGCGCACTCCACGTCCAGCCAGCGCCTCGAAGTTATCCACAACCATCAGCGGGTGTTGTTTATCCACAGCGGCATTGGCGATGGCCAACGACACCGGGTGATCCGAACGACCGGCCAGTGCTGCGGCAATTGCCGGCACCGCGGCATCGGCCTTCGGATCAAGCTCCAGATAATCAGTCTGCACCGGCTTGCCGTGGGTAATCGTGCCGGTCTTGTCCAGCGCCAGATAGTCGAGCTTGTAGCCACCCTCCAGATAGACACCGCCCTTCACCAGAATGCCTTTGCGCGCCGCCGCCGCGAGGCCGCTGACGATGGTCACCGGCGTGGAAATCACCAAGGCACAAGGACAGGCGACAACCAGCAGGACCAGCGCGCGGTAGATCCAGTCAAACCACAGCGCATTCATGAACAGCGGTGGAATCACCGCCACCGCCAGGGCCAGGACAAACACCGCCGGGGTGTAGATTTTCGAGAAGCGGTCAACGAAGCGCTGGGTCGGCGCCCGCGCGCCTTGAGCCTGTTCGACGGCGTGAATGATCCGCGCCAGCGTCGAATGGTTCGCTTCAGCAGTCACGGCATATTCCAGGGAGCCGGCCTGATTGATGGTGCCTGCGAATACCTTGTCGCCAACGGTTTTCTCCACCGGCAGGCTTTCACCCGTAATCGGTGCCTGATCGATGGTCGAACTGCCGGACACCACTTCACCGTCCAGGCCAATCCGCTCACCGGGGCGTACCCGCACCCGCGCGCCGAGTTCGATGGACTTGACGTTTTGCGCAATCCAGCGGCCATCGGCTTGCAACACCGTGGCCTGCTCCGGCGCCATCTGCATCAGGCCGCTGATTGCATTGCGCGCCCGGTCCAGCGACTTGGCCTCGATCAGCTCGGCCACGGTAAACAGGAACATCACCATCGCCGCTTCCGGCCATTGCCCGATCAGGATTGCACCGGTCACCGCAATGCTCATCAAGGCGTTGATGTTCAGGTTGAGGTTCTTCAGGGCAATCCAGCCCTTCTTGTAGGTTGCGAGGCCGCCACTGAGGATCGAGACCAGAGCGATGACCGCCACCACCCAATTCGGTGCAGCACTGGTGAAGTGAATCACTTCGGCCACCAGCGCACCCAGACCCGACAACGCCAATGGCCACCAGGGCTTTTTCACCGGCGCCGGGGCGGGCGCTTCAACACCCTGCTCCAGCGGCTCGGCCTGCATGCCGAGGGACTTGATGGCGTCGATGATCGGTGCAGTGCCTGGCAGGTCGTAGGTTACGCCGAGCACACGGTTGATCAGGTTGAATTCCAACTGCTGCACACCCGCCAGCTTGCCGAGTTTGTTCTGGATCAGCGTTTGCTCGGTCGGGCAATCCATGGCCTCGATGCGGAAAGTGCTCAACCGCGCGTTGGCGGTCGGCATTTCGTTCAACTTGATCAGCGACGGCGCCGCCACTTTGGCGCAACAGCAGGAATCCCCGGGGCCGCCATGCGCATGTTTGTGCACAGGCTTGAGTTTATGGCTGTGATCGTGATCAGCCTCGGGTTTGTGGGTGTGAAGGGAGTCGCTCATCGGGTCGCGTCCTTGAAGGTGCCTGTTGCCAAGTAAAGACCCTGTAGCCACTATAGGGTCAAGCACCTATTTGGAGATTGCCGTCATGAAGATTGGAGAGCTGGCCAAACTCACCGACTGCGCCGTGGAAACCATCCGCTACTACGAACGCGAGAACCTGCTGCCGGAACCGGCCCGCAGCGACGGCAACTACCGGGTCTACACCCAGGCCCACGCCGAACGCCTGACCTTCATCCGCAACTGCCGCACCCTCGACATGACCCTGGAAGAAATTCGCAGCCTGTTGGCCTTTCGCGACAGTCCGCAGGATCAATGTGAAAGCGTGAATGCGCTGATCGACGAGCACATCCATCACGTCAAGGCGCGGATCGATGGGCTGCTGGCCCTGCAGGCGCAACTGCTCGACCTGCGCCAGCGTTGTGGCGAAGGACCAGATGTCGATCAATGCGGGATTTTGCAGAGGCTGGAAGTGAGTGGCGGGGTTGTGGCGACGGAGGTTGAGCATTCGCATGTGGGCCGTAGCCACGGTCACTGAAAGCACTGCAACGCCAAAAGTGGGAGCGGGCTTGCTCGCGAAGGCGGTGTGTCAGTCATTAGAGATGTCGACTGATACACCGCCTTCGCGAGCAAGCCCGCTCCCACATTGGTTAAGCGTCAGGAATCAGACCGCCATTGGCGCGGTCATTGGCGCATGGTGCTCATAGCCTTCCAGCGAAAAATCACTCGGTTCCACCAGCTCCAGCCACTCCGGCTGGTAAACACCCGTCTTGGCAAACTCCGGTACGCGGTCGGAAATCACCAGCTTGGGCATCGGGAACGGCTCGCGCTTGAGCTGTTCGTTGAGCATGTCCAGGTGGTTTTCATAGACGTGGGCGTCGCCGATGAAATAGGTGAACCAGCGCGGCGTGTAGCCGGTCAGGCGACCGATCAGGCTTAGCAGCGCGGCGCCTTCGGTGAGGTTGAACGGCGTGCCCAGGCCCAAGTCGTTCGAACGGATGTAGAGGGTCAGGGAAATCTCCCGGGTCTCGACATTCGGGTGGAACTGGTACAGCAGGTGGCAAGGCGGCAGGGCCATTTCATCGAGCTGCGCGACGTTCCAGCCGTGAAACAGGATACGGCGGCTGCCCGGGTCCTTGATGATGGTGTCGACGCACTGGCGAACCTGATCGATGGCCTTGTACAACACCACATAGGCCTGTCCATCTTCTTCACCTTCGGCAATCTGGCGATAACCCTGCTTCAGGGTTTGCTCGATGGCGGCCGGGTTGCTGACCGGGATTTGCTTGTACGCCGGCCATTTACGCCACTGCACGCCGTAGATCTCGCCGAGGTCGTCTTCACCCTGGCGGAACGGGTTGGCCAGCCACTGGGCGTTTTCATTGGCGTTCTGGTCCCAGACCTTGCAGCCCAACGCACGGAATTGCGCGGCGTTGTTCACGCCACGCAGAAACCCGCACATCTCGCCGATGGCGGATTTGAAGGCCATCTTGCGCGTGGTGATCGCCGGGAAACCTTCCTGCAGGTCGTAACGCAGCATGGCGCCCGGAAAGCTGATGGTGTTCACGCCAGTGCGGTTGGCCTGTTTGGTGCCGTTCTTGATGACGTGGGCGACCAGTTCGAGATATTGCTTCATGAATTACCTGTGTCCTTGAAACCCGCAGCATCGCTGCGGAGTTCGAAATTTATACGGCTGCCGCTGGAGTCGCCGGGGCGCGGTGATACGCCAGCCAGATCAGGAACAGCCCGCCGACGATCATCGGCACGCAGAGCACCTGGCCCATGGTTAGCCAGTTCCAGGCCAGATAGCCCAGTTGCGCATCCGGTACGCGGACGAACTCGACAATGAAACGGAAGATGCCATAGAACAGCGCGAACATCCCCGATACCGCCATGGTCGGCCGTGGTTTGCGCGAGAACAGCCACAGGATCAGGAACAGCGCGACGCCTTCGAGCGCAAACTGATACAACTGCGACGGGTGACGTGCCAGTTGTGCCGGATCAGTCGGGAAGACCATCGCCCACGGCACATCGGTAGCCTTGCCCCACAACTCGGCGTTGATGAAGTTACCGATACGCCCGGCGCCCAGGCCGATCGGCACCATCGGCGCGACGAAGTCCATCAGCTGGAAAAACGACTTGTTGTTCTTTTTACCGAACCACAACGCTGCCAACATCACGCCGATGAACCCGCCGTGGAACGACATCCCGCCCTTCCACACTTCAAAGATCAACAGCGGATTGGCGATATAAGCACTCAAATCGTAGAACAGCACATAACCCAGGCGACCACCGACAATCACCCCCATCGACATCCAGAACACCATGTCGGAGAGCTTCTCCTTGGTCCAGGTCGGGTCGAAACGGTTCAGCCGGCGCGACGCCAGCAGCCAGGCGCCGCCGATGCCGATCAGGTACATCAACCCGTACCAGTGGATTTTCAGCGGACCGATGGCCAAGGCCACCGGGTCGATCTGCGGGTAAGGCAGCATTGCGACTCCTCATGAGTTCAAATCAATTCCCGGGCGACGCTGTCACCTCAGGATTAAGCCAGGATTGTGTCGTGCGTCAGAGCAGATGCTTCAGACTAGAAAGTTCAGGCCAACGCCAAACAGCAAAGCGGCAAACAGTCTTTTGAGCAACCTTGGCGACAGATTGTGCGCCAGTCGCGCGCCGAACCGGGCGAAGACCATGCTGGTCAGGGCAATGCCCAGCAGCGCCGGCAAATAAATGAAACCGAGACTATGGGCCGGAAGCAACGGATCGTGCCAGCCCAGAATCATGAAAAATAATGCACTGGACAGCGCAATCGGCAGGCCGCAGGCAGAGGACGTGGCGACCGCTTGCTGCATCGGCACGCTGCGCCAGGTCAGGAACGGCACGGTCAAAGACCCGCCGCCAATCCCGAAAATCGCTGAAGCCCAGCCAATTACGCTGCCGGCTACGGTCAGACCGAGTTTACCCGGCACCGTTCGGCTGGCCTTGGGCTTGAGGTCCAACGCCAGCTGCGCAGCAATGACCAAGGCAAACACGCCGATGATCTTTTGCAGGTTGGGCCCGGAGATCGCTTCGGCAGTCAGCGCGCCAAAACCCGCACCGATCAGAATGCCCAGGGTCATCCACGCAAAAATTGGCCAGCGTACCGCTCCACGGCGATGGTGCTCCCGAATGGCGTTGACCGAGGTAAAGATAATCGTCGCCAGCGAGGTGCCTACGGCCAGGTGCGTGAGGATCGACGGATCGAACCCCTGGGCCTTGAAGCTGAATACCAGCACCGGGACGATGATGATTCCGCCCCCCACGCCGAACAGCCCGGCCAGCACTCCGGCACAGGCGCCGAGCGCCAGATAGAGCAGAAATTCCATGCTTTTCCCCTCCCAACCCCAAAATCGGAGCGGCATGGTAACGGATGCATGGCCTCGGGCTCCACTGGATGGCGATGGATACCCGCACGATGACTGCGTAGAGTGGGGGAAAAAACACACAAGGATCACCTTATGTGCCTGATTGTTTTCGCTTGGCGACCGGGCCACGCCCAACCGCTGATAGTGGCGGCTAACCGCGACGAATTTTATGCCCGCCCCAGCCTGCCACTGGCGCAATGGCCCGAGGCCCCCCAGGTGCACGCCGGGCGAGACCTGGAGGCGGGAGGAACCTGGCTCGGTCTCGGCGCCAACGGGCGCTTTGCGGCGCTGACCAACATCCGCGACCCGCATCGACCGCCAGGGCGCCGGTCGCGCGGTGAGTTAGTGGCGGGATTCCTCACCAAAGATGTGCCAATTGATGACTATTTAGACGACGTTGTCGCCCGTTCGCCGGAATATGGCGGATTTAACTTACTGATCGGCAACGCCAATGAGTTGTGGCATTTCAATGCGCGGGAATCGGAAGCGGTGATGCTACCGCCGGGGATCTACGGCCTGTCGAACGCCGGGCTCGATACACCGTGGCCGAAACTGCTCAGGGCCAAGGCGGCACTGGGCGAGGTACTGGATGATCCGCAACCGCAGTCTTTGCTGGCCTTGCTCGGCGACTCACAGCAAGCGCCGTTTGCAGACCTGCCGGACACCGGAGTGGGGTTGGCCACCGAGACGCTGCTGTCGAGTGTGTTTATTGCCAGCCAGAGTTATGGGACGCGGGCGAGTACGGCGTTGATTGTGCAGGCGGATGGCTCGCGGCATTTGGTCGAACGGAGTTTCGGGCCGTTTGGCGGACATCTTGGGGAAGTGGATATTCGGCTTTAGTGTTGCGTTGTTCGTTCGACCCTCTTCGCGAGCAAGCCCGCTCCCACATTTGAAATGCGTTTAAATGTGGGAGCGAGCCTGCTCGCGAAGGGGGTGTCGCAAATTCAGAGAGGCTTGATCGCCGCCGGATTGATCATCCGTGCCAACCCAAGGTTCTTCAGCGCCAACTGCAGCGAACTGTGGATAACCTGCGGGTTGTCGATGGTCATCAGTTCGGCGAGCAGTTGCTTGGCCTTGCTCAAGTTGATCTGGCGCAGCATCCACTTCACCTTCGGCAAGTTGGTGGCGTTCATCGACAAGCTGTCGAAACCCATCGCCATCAAGAGCACCGCCGCCGCCGGGTCACCGGCCATTTCGCCGCAGATACTCACTGGCTTGCCTTCGGCATGGGCGTCTCGCACTACGGTTTGCAGGGCTTGCAGCACCGCCGGGTGCAGGTAGTCGTACAGGTCGGCTACTCGCGGGTTGTTACGGTCCACGGCCAACAGATATTGGGTCAGGTCGTTGGAACCAACCGACAGGAAGTCCACCTGTCGCGCCAGTTCCTTGGTCTGGTACACCGCTGCCGGAATCTCGATCATCACGCCAATCGGTGGCATCGGCACGTCGCAACCTTCGTCGCGAACCTCGCCCCAGGCCCGGTGGATCAGGTGCAGGGCTTCTTCCAGCTCATGGGTGCCGGAGATCATCGGCAGCAGAATCCGCAGGTTGTTCAAGCCTTCACTGGCCTTGAGCATGGCGCGGGTCTGCACCAGGAAGATTTCCGGGTGGTCGAGGGTGACGCGAATGCCGCGCCAGCCGAGGAACGGGTTGTCTTCCTTGATCGGGAAGTACGACAGCGACTTGTCGCCACCAATGTCCAGGGTACGCATGGTCACTGGCTGTGGGTGAAACGCGGCCAGCTGCTCGCGGTAGATCGCCAGCTGTTCCTTTTCACTCGGGAAGCGCTGGTTGATCATGAACGGCACTTCGGTACGGTACAGGCCGACGCCTTCGGCCCCGCGCTTTTGCGCGCGCGCGACGTCCGCCAACAGGCCGGTGTTGACCCAGAGCGGCATGCGATGGCCATCGACCGTGATGCACGGCAGATCGCGCAGCGCATCCAGCCCGAGGGCCAGTTGCTTTTCTTCTTCGACCACCTCGGCGAACTGCTTGCGCAGCACGTCGCTGGGGTTGGTGTAGACCTCGCCGCGGTGACCGTCGACGATCATGCCAATGCCGTCGACCTTGGAATACGGCAGGTCCACCAGGCCCATCACCGTTGGAATGCCCATGGCCCGGGCAAGGATCGCAACGTGGGAGTTACCGGAGCCAAGCACCGAAACCAGGCCCACCAGCTTGTTTTCCGGAACCTCGCCGAGCATGGCCGGCGTCAGTTCCTCGCTGACCAGGATGGTGTTGTCGGGATAGACCAGGGTTTGCTGGCGCTCTTCCTGCAAATAAGCGAGCAGGCGACGACCGAGGTCCTTGACGTCCGACGCACGCTCACGCAAGTAGGCGTCGTCCATCAATTCGAAGCGGTTGACGTGATCGGTGACCACTTGGCGCAACGCGCCCTGGGCCCACTGCCCGGTCTTGATCACGGTGGTCACTTCGCTGCCCAGCGCCGCATCGTCGAGCATCATCAGGTAGACGTCGAACAACGCGCGCTCTTCCGGGCGCAACTGCGTGGCGAGCTTGGCGGACAACGCACGCATGTCCGCTCGCACACCTTCGATGGCGGTCTTGAACAGCCCCAGTTCCGCTTCGATGTCGATAATGGTCTTGTCGGGCACCACGTCCAGGTCGGCCGGCGGCAGCATGACCACCGCCGTACCGACCGCCGCGCCGGGCGAGCCCGGCACGCCGATGAACTTGGCTTCCTGGATACCCTTGCCCTGCCGGCCCAGGCCACGGATCGAACCGGTGGCCTCGGCGTGGGCGATAACCCCGGCGAGTTGCGCGCTCATGGTCACGAGGAAGGCTTCTTCGCCTTCATCGAACTGGCGGCGCTCTTTTTGCTGGATGACCAACACACCGACGACACGTCGGTGGTGGATGATTGGCGCCCCGAGGAACGAAGCGTAGCGCTCTTCACCGGTTTCGGCGAAGTAGCGGTAGCGCGGGTGATCCGCGGCGTTTTCGAGGTTCAGGGGTTCTTCACGCGTGCCGACCAGACCCACCAGACCTTCATTGGGCGCCATGCTGACCTTGCCAATCGAGCGCTTGTTCAAGCCCTCGGTGGCCATCAGCACAAAGCGGTTGGTCTCGGGGTCAAGCAGGTAGACCGAGCAGACCTGGCTGCCCATGGCCTCTTTGACGCGCAACACAATAATCCCCAACGCCGCCTTGAGATCCTTGGCGGAGTTAACTTCCTGGACGATCTTGCGCAGCGTATTGAGCATGGCTCGGGGTCGAACTCCGTCGTCAGTCGCGCGCTAAAAGGCGCGGGGCAAGCTCTTTGAGGGCGCGTCGATACACCTCGCGCTTGAATGTCACCACCTGGCCCAACGGATACCAATAACTGACCCAGCGCCAGCCATCGAATTCCGGTTTACCGGTCAAATCCATCCGCACCCGCTGCTCATTGGAGATCAGGCGCAGGAGAAACCATTTCTGCTTCTGGCCGATGCACAGCGGTTGGCTGTGCGTCCTGACCAGACGTTGCGGCAAACGATAGCGCAACCAGCCCCGAGTGCAGGCGAGTATTTCAACATCTTCGCGCTCCAGGCCCACTTCTTCGTTCAGCTCGCGGTACAAGGCGTCTTCCGGCGTCTCCTGGGGGTTGATCCCGCCTTGAGGAAACTGCCAGGCATCTTGATTGATACGGCGAGCCCATAGCACCTGGCCGGCATCATTCGTGAGAATGATCCCGACATTAGGACGGAAACCATCGGGGTCGATCACGGCAACAACCTCGCAAACGCATGTCATCGCATTGTTCCACAAAGGTTGTTAAGGCAGCAACGCGCCGGCCTACGTTATGTGCACTCTTGTGAAAAGTCCGTATTCTGGACGCCTTTCTACAGACTTTTCAGCGAGTAACTGCGATGCGGCTGGCTTTATTCGACTTGGACAACACGCTTCTGGGCGGCGACAGTGACCATGCCTGGGGCGATTACCTTTGTGAACGCGGCTTCCTCGACGCCGTCGCCTACAAGGCCCGTAACGACGAGTTCTACCAGGACTACCTGGCTGGCAAGCTCGATAACGACGCCTACCTGAACTTCTGCCTGGAAGTGCTCGGCCGTACCGAGATGGCCACCCTGGACCTATGGCACAGCGACTACATGCGCGACTGCATCGAACCGATCCTGCTGCCCAAGGCGATCGAGTTGCTGGCCCAACACCGCGATGCCGGTGACAAACTGGTGATCATCACCGCCACCAACCGCTTCGTGACCGGCCCGATTGCCGCGCGCCTGGGCGTCGAGACCCTGATCGCCACCGAATGCGAAATGCAGGACGGCCGCTACACCGGGCGCAGTACCGATGTACCGTGCTTCCGTGAAGGCAAGGTGACAAGGCTCAATCGCTGGCTGGAAGAAACCGGGTACAACCTCGAGGACAGCTACTTTTATAGCGACTCGATGAATGACCTGGCGTTGCTGGAGCAGGTGGCGAACCCGGTGGCGGTCGATCCGGATCCGAACTTGCGCGCCGAGGCCGAGAAGCGGGGCTGGCCAGTCATCAGTCTGCGCGGCTGATATTGCTTTCGCGAGCAGGCTCGCTCCCACAGTGGATGTGTGAACGACACAATTTCCTTGTGGGAGCGAGCCGGCTCGCGAATGGGGCAACACGGTTTAACCGGTTAAACCGGCTTGGCGCCCATTAATCCCGCAATCGCCACAAAGCAGACAAAACTGAACAACGCCAGTGCAAAGGTAAATCTGCCCACCCCACCCGGCGTCTTGCGCACCTTGTTCAGCCTTACCAACAACCAGAACCACGACAACGCCGCAACGGTGTAAAGCACACTGGAAGCCAGCAACCAGGTCTGCCCCAACGGCCAGCCCACCAGGTGCACCATCCACCAACCGGTAATCGGCATGCTCAGCAAAGCCAGCCCCATCAACAGCCAGACGAACACCCGAGGCCGTTGCAGCGTACGGCTGCCCGCAGTCACGTCGCCGTTACGCCGGGTCCGCCAGACCCAGATCCCCAGGCCCAGCGCACAGACCAGCAACACCACCGTCGCCACCGTGTGCGCCGCTTTCAGGGCCGTCAACGTTTCCATGGTTCGATTTCCTTAGGGCGTGCCCATCAGCGTAGCCGCTCAGCCGAGAAACAACTGATAGGCCGGATTGTCGGTTTCGTCCCAGTACGGGTAGCCGATTTCTTCCAGCGCTGCCGGCACCAAATGACGCTCCTCGTGAGGCACCTGCAGGCCCGCGACCACACGACCATCGGCCGCACCGTGGTTACGATAGTGGAACATGGAAATGTTCCAGCGCCCGCCGAGCTTGTTGAGGAAGTTAAACAACGCGCCCGGACGCTCCGGGAATTCGAAGCGCAGGATCACTTCATCGACCACATGCGCCGCGCGACCGCCGACCATGTGGCGGATGTGCAACTTGGCCAGTTCGTTGTCGGTCAGGTCGACGACCGGAAAGCCCTGCTCGCCCAGGCTGGCGATCAGCGCGCGACGTGGGTCGGTTTCCGGATGAGTCTGAACCCCGACAAAGATGTGCGCTTCGCTGCCAGTGTTATAGCGGTAGTTGAATTCGGTGATCTGGCGCTTGCCGATGGCTTCGCAGAACGCCTTGAAACTCCCCGGCTGCTCAGGGATGGTCACGGCGATGATGGCTTCACGGCCTTCGCCCAGTTCAGCGCGCTCGGCGACATGGCGCAGGCGGTCGAAATTGACGTTGGCCCCGGAGTCGATGGCCACGAAGGTCTGGCCAGTGACGCCGCGGGACTCGACGTACTTCTTGATCCCGGCCACGCCCAAGGCGCCGGCAGGTTCGGTGATCGAACGGGTATCGTCGTAGATGTCCTTGATCGCCGCACAGATTTCGTCGGTACTGACGGTGATGACTTCGTCGACGTAGTCTTTGCAGATATCAAAAGTGTGCTGGCCGATCTGGGCCACCGCGACGCCATCGGCGAAGATGCCCACGGTCGGCAATACCACACGCTCACCCGCCGCCATGGCGGCTTGCAGGCAATTGGAGTCGTCCGGCTCGACGCCGATGACCTTGATGTCCGGCCGCAGGTACTTCACGTACGCCGCGATACCGGCGATCAGGCCGCCACCACCGACTGGAACGAAGATCGCATCCAGGGGCGCCGGGTGTTGGCGCAAGATCTCCATCGCCACTGTGCCCTGCCCGGCAATGGTGTGGGGATCGTCATAGGGGTGAATGTAGACGTAGCCTTTTTCGTCGACCAGTTTCAGCGAGTAGGCCAGGGCCTCCGGAAACGAATCGCCGTGCAGCACCACTTTGCCACCGCGCGAACGCACGCCTTCGACCTTGATCTCGGGCGTGGTCTTGGGCATGACGATGGTGGCTTTCACGCCCAGGACCTTGGCCGCCAGGGCCAGGCCTTGCGCGTGATTGCCCGCCGAAGCGGTAACCACGCCGCGAGCGCGCTCTTCATCGCTCAGCTGCGTCAGCTTGTTGTAGGCGCCGCGAATCTTGAAAGAGAACACGGGCTGCAAGTCTTCACGCTTGAGCAAAATCTCGTTGCCCAGCCGCTCGGAGAGCTGGCGAGCAGTCTGCAATGGGGTTTCTACGGCAACGTCATAAACGCGCGAGGTGAGGATCTTTTTGACGTACTGTTCAAGCATCGGAAAGCATCACTGAGCGGGTTGGGCAGGATCAAGGAGTCTAACCCGGCTTTTAGCCGCACGACCACCTGTTGTAGGAGCGAGCATGCTCGCGAGAAACCCAAAGGCGCTGCGGGGTGCCTGGTTTCACGCGTTATCGTTCACGACCATCGCGAGCATGCTCGCTCCTACAGGGTACAGTCACGGACCGCCAATCGGACAATGACCTTCCCTGCCCCGAGGCCTATAATGCCAGCCTTTCGTTCTCTCTTCGGCACTTCGGAGCCCGCATGACCCAGGATCAACTCAAACAGGCAGTAGCCCAGGCCGCCGTCGACTTCATCCTCCCGAAACTCGACGACAAGAGCATCGTTGGGGTCGGCACCGGCTCCACCGCCAACTGCTTCATCGATGCCCTGGCCAAGCACAAGGGCGCGTTCGATGGCGCGGTCGCCAGCTCCGAAGCCACCGCCGCACGCCTCAAGGGCCACGGGATCCCGGTCTATGAGCTCAATACGGTCAGCGACCTGGAGTTCTACGTCGACGGCGCCGACGAGAGCGACGAGCACCTGAACCTGATCAAGGGCGGCGGCGCAGCCCTGACCCGTGAGAAAATCGTCGCGGCCGTGGCCAAGACCTTCATCTGCATCGCCGACGCCAGCAAACTGGTGCCCGTCCTCGGCGCCTTCCCGCTGCCCGTGGAAGTGATCCCGATGGCCCGCAGCCACGTGGCCCGCCAGCTGGTGAAACTCGGCGGTGATCCGGTCTACCGTGAAGGTGTAGTCACCGACAACGGCAACATCATCCTCGACGTGTACAACCTGCAGATCACCAATCCGGTGGAACTGGAGTCGCAGATCAATGCGATCGTCGGCGTGGTCACCAACGGCTTGTTCGCGGCGCGCCCGGCAGACCTGCTGTTGCTGGGCACGAGCGAAGGTGTGAAGACCCTGCGCGCCCAGTAAGAACACGCACAATCCTTGTAGGAGCTGGCTTGCCAGCGATTAGGCCATCAAATCCAACATTGATGTTGAATGATCTGCCGCTATCGCTGGCAAGCCAGCTCCTACAGGTTCGTGTTCGTGGCTCAGGGCTGTGTTGGCTTTTTGAAGACGTAGAACAGATTCGGTTCACTCACCAGGTACATCGTACCGTCGTCGTCCATGGCGATACCTTCCGCTTGCGGCACGGTCTTTTGCAGACCTTGCCGGCCCTTGTTCAGTGACATGGTGCTCAGCGGTCGCCCATCCACATCCAGCTCCAGAATCAGCCGCGACTCGTCGGACAGCGCCAGCAAGTGCCCGCTACGCTCGTCGTATTGCAGGCTCGACAAATCCCGCACAAACATCCCGGCGTCGCGCTTGGGATTGTTGACCACATGTACCGCGTAGGACTTTTCCGGATTGAAATGCGGAAAGCCGTGCACTTCGTAGATCAGCATCGGGTCGCGCTCCTTGGCGACAAACAAGCGCTTGCCTACCGAATCGTAAGCCAAGCCTTCGAATCCCTTGTTGCCGCTCATGTGCACACCGAGGGTCATCTGTTCCGCGTCCGCCGCGTCGAGAAAGGTGGTGTCATGCTCCAGATGGATCTTGATCAGGCGCTGCTGGCGCTCGTCCGTGATCACGTAGGTGTCGGCGCTGATGAACTCGACAGCTTCAGGATCACCAAAACCGACCAACGCGATGCGCCGCAAGATCCTGCCCTCGAGCGACAGCTCGATCAATTCGGAGTTTTGATTGGTGACCGTGAACAGGCTTTTGCGCACCGGGTCGTACGTCAAGGCTGAAACATCATCGTCCAGCCCTTCAATGACCCGCCCCTCCAGCACCACCCGATACTGATCCAGGCCGATGGACTGGGTGCTCATCGGCTGCCAGAGCGTGCGCAGGTTGAACCAGGTGCGCTCGAACAGGCGTAAATGCTGCCCGAATGCGATCAATACGCTCAGGGCAATCACCGACAGGAGCAACAGCAGAGGTTTGGGGCGGGCTAATCGGCGCATTCAGGCGGGCTCGGCTTCAGGACAGGCGGATGAAATATCACGCCTGCCTGAACTGAAGCTTAATGGCCATTGGCCCCGTAGGACAATGTAGGAGCTGCCGCAGGCTGCGATCTTTTGATCTTGTTTTTTAAAAGCAAAGTCAAAAGATCGCAGCCTGCGGCAGCTCCTACCGTTTTTCGAAACGGTAAAACAGGTTTGGCTCACTCACGATGTACATCGTGCCGGCCTCGTCCATGGTCACGCCTTCAGCCCGAGGTATGGTTTTTTTCAAGCCGTTGAAGCCACCGAGCAAGGTCATGAAGCTGACCTGTTCGCCTTTCTCGTCCAGCTCCAGCAACAGGTGGGAGTCAGCGGACAACACCAGGGTGTGGCCCGTGCGCGGATCGATGGCAAGGGCAGACAGGTTGCGGATGTCCAACTCGTCACTGACCAGCTTTTGCTTGTCGCCGCTGAGCGTCTTGCCGTCGCCTTTCCAGGCAAACAGCGCGGGTGGACGCTCTTCGCCGAGCAGCAATTGCTGATTGCGTGCATCCCATACGACCGCCTCAAACGCCTTGTTCTGGTCTTTCGAAGGGCCAAGGTCGTACTTGGGGAAATCAGCGATGTTCAGCTCGCGAGTGCCGGCATCGACCTTGACGAGGGAGATCTGGTGGTCACGCTCATCGACAATGGCCAGCACTCCATTGCCCAGCGCTGTTACCCCTTCAGGATTGCTCCAGCCTACCAAGGGCATTTTGCGCAGCACATCGCCTTGCAGCGACAACTCGACCAGGAACGGGTTCTTACCCATTACCGAAAACAGGGTTTTGGTCTGGGCATCGTAGGTGACGTCCGACGCTTCGTCCTTTTCCATGCCCGGAAGTGGCTTGGCGTCGATCACCGCATGATAGTCCGGCAGCCAGACGCTGCCCTGACGTTCGGCCGG
Source organism: Pseudomonas sp. V98_8 (assembly GCF_029967975.1). NCBI lineage: Bacteria > Pseudomonadati > Pseudomonadota > Gammaproteobacteria > Pseudomonadales > Pseudomonadaceae > Pseudomonas > Pseudomonas sp. V98_8. The sequence continues at coordinate 63,042 of NZ_JASCAE010000086.1, read as the reverse complement.
GCTTTCAAAACGCTCCAGCACCCAGAGCACGCCGCGGTCATCCCAATGCATGGCAAACGCCAAACCGTAGGCGGCGGCGACCAGCAGCAACAGCCAGGAATACCAACGCAAGGCAAAGCGCGAGCGACGGGCAGGTTTGAGCGACGAGATTGGTTGAGTGGCCATCAGGGCATGCGTTCCAGAAATTCAGGCTTGGGGTAATAGCACAATTGGGCCCGGCTCAGATGCCGAAAGCCGTGGAATTATGCAGACCTGATGTGAAAAAAACGGGAAATGGCGAGACCACGCTGTATGGGCACAGCTAACCCTGTAGGAGCTGGCTTGCCAGCGATGAGGCCCTAACATTCAACGCCCATGTTGGCTGTTAGACCACTATCGCTGGCAAGCCAGCGCCTACAAGGGTTTGTGTTCCTTAGCGAACGCTGCTGGTGAAGCGGCTCGCGCCCGGCAGTTCCAGGACGATCTCGTCGCCAACATTCAGCGGGCCTACGCCCACCGGTGTGCCAGTGAGGATCACGTCACCGGCCTGCAGCGAAAAGCAACCGGCCATGTGCTGGATCATCGGCACGATCGGGTTGAGCATCGCACTGCTGTTGCCATCCTGGCGCACTTCGCCGTTGATGGTCAGGCGGATGCCGATGTCGGTCAGGTCGGCGAAGGTGCTGCCGGAAACGAACGGGGCAATCACTGCTGCGCCGTCGAAGGACTTGGCGATTTCCCAGGGCAGGCCCTTGGATTTCAGCTCGGCCTGCTTGTCGCGCAGGGTCAGGTCCAGGGCCGGGGCGAAGCCGGAGATGGCGTCCAGCACTTCTTCAACGCTGGGCTTGGTCGACAACGGCTTGCCAATCAGCACCGCGATTTCCGCTTCGTAATGCACCGAACCACGCTCGGTTGGAATGCTGAAGCCGCCTTCCAGCGGCACCACACAACTGCCCGGCTTGATGAACAGCAGCGGCTCGGTCGGCACCGGGTTGTCCAGTTCCTTGGCGTGTTCGGCGTAGTTACGGCCGATGCACACCACTTTCCCCAGCGGGAAGTGAATACGCGTACCGTCGACATACTGGTGCTGATAGCTCATGGACCGACTCCTAGTTCGTAGCTTTTAAAGTCAAACAGCGAAAATCTTGCCCGGGTTCATGATCCCGTTCGGGTCGAACACCGCCTTGACCGCTTTCATGTACTCGATCTCAACCGGGGAACGGCTGTAGGTCAGGTAATCACGCTTGGTCATGCCCACGCCGTGTTCGGCGGAAATCGAGCCGTTGTACTTCTCGACGGTTTCGAACACCCACTTGTTAACGGTTGCGCACTTGGCGAAGAACTCGTCCTTGCTCAAGTTATCCGGCTTGAGAATGTTCAAGTGCAGGTTGCCGTCGCCGATGTGACCAAACCAGACAATCTCGAAGTCCGGGTAGTGTTCGCCGACGATCGCGTCGATTTCCTTGAGGAATGCCGGCACTTTCGACACGGTCACCGAAATGTCGTTCTTGTACGGCGTCCAGTGGGAAATGGTTTCGGAGATGTATTCGCGCAGTTTCCACAGGTTCTGCAACTGGGTTTCGCTCTGGCTCATCACACCGTCCAGGACCCAGCCCTGCTCGACACAGTGCTCGAACGTTTCCAGGGCGTGGTTGGCCACTTCTTCGGTGGTCGCTTCGAATTCCAGCAGCGCGTAGAACGGGCAATCGGTTTCGAACGGAGCCGGCACATCACCACGGCCCATGACCTTGGCCAGGGCCTTGTCGGAGAAGAATTCGAAAGCGGTCAGGTCGAGCTTGCCCTGGAAGGCATGCAGCACCGGCATGATCGAGTCGAAATCAGCGGTGCCGAGGACCATGGCAGTCAGGTTTTTCGGCGCGCGATCCAGGCGCATGGTCGCTTCCACCACGAAACCGAGGGTGCCTTCGGCGCCGATGAAGAGCTGGCGCATGTCGTAGCCGGTGGCGTTCTTGATCAGGTCGCGGTTCAGCTCCAGCACGTCGCCCTTGCCGGTGACGACTTTCATGCCGGCCACCCAGTTACGGGTCATGCCGTAGCGAATCACCTTGATACCGCCGGCATTGGTGCCGATATTGCCGCCAATCTGGCTCGAACCTGCCGAAGCGAAGTCCACCGGGTAGTACAGGCCCTTTTCTTCGGCCACGTTCTGCAGATGTTCGGTGACCACGCCCGGCTGGCAAACAGCGGTGCGGTCGGTGAGGTTCACGTCGAGGATCTGGTTCATGTAATCGAAGGACACGACCACTTCGCCATTAGCTGCCACTGCAGCGGCGGAAAGGCCGGTGCGGCCACCGGAAGGCACCAGTGCCACCTTGTGTTTGTTGGCCCACAGGACGATGGCCTGGACCTGTTCGGTGGTCTTGGGGAACACGATGGCGGTCGGGGCCGGAGCGAAATGCTTGGTCCAATCCTTACCGTAAGCATTCAGGGAGTCGGCATCGGTCAGCACCTTGCCAGGCTCAACCAGGGTCTTCAGCTCATCAATCAGGGCAGGATTGGTCATCGACAGAACTCTCGAACAATTCATGGTCATCCTGAGAACGCTTCACGTCGCAGGAATGAGTGTTTAGCGGGGTGCATATGCTAGCATACCGACCCCGCAGCATAGTGCCCAACGGCTGTTCTGCGGTGACGGTTTAGTTGCCGTCCGGGTCAGCATCTGTTGACCACTTCCTGCCATTTTTCTCCGGGATACAGGTTTACGCAGATGAGCAAGACTTCTCTCGATAAGAGCAAGATCAAGTTCCTTCTTCTCGAAGGCGTCCACCAATCGGCTGTCGACGTCCTCAAGGCGGCGGGCTACACCAGCATCGAGTACCTCACAGGTTCTCTGCCGGAAGCCCAGCTCAAGGAAAAGATCGCTGATGCTCACTTCATCGGCATTCGCTCGCGCACTCAACTGACCGAAGAGATCTTCGATCACGCGAAGAAGCTCGTGGCTGTAGGGTGTTTCTGCATCGGCACCAACCAGGTCGACCTGAGCGCTGCCCGCGAACGCGGCATCGCCGTGTTCAACGCGCCGTACTCCAACACCCGCTCCGTTGCCGAGCTGGTGCTGGCCGAAGCGATCCTGTTGCTGCGCGGTATCCCTGAGAAGAACGCTTCCTGCCACCGTGGTGGCTGGATCAAGAGCGCGGCCAACTCCTTCGAGATCCGCGGCAAGAAGCTGGGCATCGTCGGTTACGGCTCGATCGGTACTCAACTGTCGGTCCTGGCCGAAGGCTTGGGGATGCAGGTGTACTTCTATGACACCGTGACCAAGCTGCCACTGGGTAACGCCACCCAGGTCGGCAACCTGCACGAACTGCTGGGCATGTCCGACATCGTGACCCTGCACGTACCGGAAACCGCTGCCACCCAGTGGATGATCGGCGAGAAGGAAATCCGCGCCATCAAGAAGGGCGGCATCCTGATCAACGCCGCTCGCGGCACCGTGGTCGAGCTGGACGCCCTGGCGGACGCGATCAAGGACAAGCACCTGATCGGCGCGGCCATCGACGTGTTCCCGGTGGAGCCACGCTCCAACGACGAAGAGTTCGAAAGCCCGCTGCGTGGCCTGGACAACGTGATCCTGACGCCGCACATCGGTGGTTCCACCGCCGAAGCGCAGGCCAACATCGGCCTGGAAGTGGCAGAAAAACTGGTCAAGTACAGCGACAACGGTACTTCGGTATCGTCCGTGAACTTCCCGGAAGTAGCCCTGCCGGCTCACCCTGGCAAGCACCGCCTGCTGCACATCCACGAGAACATTCCGGGCGTGATGAGCGAGATCAACAAGGTCTTCGCCGAAAACGGCATCAACATTTCCGGTCAGTTCCTGCAGACCAACGAGAAAGTCGGCTACGTGGTGATCGACGTAGACGCCGAGTACTCGGACCTGGCGCAACAGAAACTGCAACACGTCAACGGCACCATTCGTAGCCGCGTTCTGTTCTAAGAGCAGCGTGCGGCATTAAAAAGGGAGCCCCTGCGAAGGGGCTCCCTTTTTTATTTGACGTTTACCGTGATCTTCTCCGAGACGATCGGTGGGTCGAACGGCATGTGACCGCTGTCGCCCAACTCCAGCTGCAAGGTATGCTTGCCCGGCGGCAGCGTTACTTCAGCCTGGGTCTGCGCCTTTCCGAAGTGCAGGTGGTTGGCATCGTTCGGGATTGGCTGGCCGGCCGCCGGCAGTTTGTCCACGTCAATCAGCAGGTGATGGTGGCCCGTGTTTTTGGTGACATCGCCAGCTGGCGCCAACGCGATGTTCTCGACAGCGAACTTCACCACGAACGTCTGCGGAACCGTGGCACCATCTTTGGGAGAAACAATGGACACTTCAGCACCTTTCGGGGCTGGCGTTGCTGCACTGGCCAACACTGAAACGCCCATCAGCAGACCAGCCAGAGCAGCACGTGACATAAAGGTTTTCATTCTCTTCTCCAGTTTTTACGTAAAATTCGCGTGACCATCACAACTTCATGGTCAATCGTTGTCGAAAGGCACTCGACAACCATAGCAAAGCGAGCCTGATCCAGAGCGTCGCGATAATGATTTCAAAGGAGTGACCATGCGTTTTCTGCCTGGCCTGATCTGCCTGCTACCCCTTTTGAGCCCGTTGGCTCATGCCGAACTGATTGACGACGTGAATGATCGCGGTGAATTGCGTATTGCCCTTGAGGCTAATACACCCCCCTTCAGTTTCAAGGAGGACGGCAATCTAAAGGGCTTCGAAGTCGAGTTGGGCCAACTGCTGGCCAACGAACTGGAGGTTCGCGCCGACTTTGTCGTGACAGATGCCAGTGATTTGCTGGCCGGCGTGGAAAGTGGCAAATACGACATCGCCATCAACCACATTGCACAGACCCCGGCGCTGTCGGATCGTTTCGATTTCAGCGAGCCTTACATCAAGGCCAATGCGCAATTGATCGCGCAGAAAGAAGAGCCGCGCTCGATATTGCTGGTGCAGTCGTTGACAGACCAAAAGCCGAAAGCCATCCAGGCAGTGAACTTGTCGATTCCATTCCAGAAGGGTAACCCGGCGTTTCACGCCAGCCTGGAAAGCGCGCTGCAACGGATCAAGGCGGATGGGCGGCTGGAGGCGCTGGAGAAGAAGTGGCTGGGGCCGGATGCCGGAGTGGCACCGAACCCCTGAGTCGCAAGCCAAACCTGTGGGAGCGAGCCTGCTCGCGAATGCGCAGTGTCAGTCGACGCTAGTGTTGTTTGACACACCACTTTCGCGAGCAGGCTCGCTCCCACAGTGGTTTTGTGTGGGTCGTTAATTGAGTTCTGCCAGTGACCGAGCCGCTTCGGCGAGTTCCAGCTCACTGAAGACCCGCACCCCATGGCGCCTGAGCAGCGCCGCCGTGACCCCTTCGCCCGTGACTTTCACTCCGCTGAACGTCCCGTCATAGGTCAACAGATTGCCGCACGAGGGGCTATTGGCCTTGAGCACGGCAATGCGTATGTCGTGTTGTTGCACCAGCTCCAGGGCTTGATAAGCCCCTGACAGAAACTGCGCACTGACATCCTCGCCTTCGATGGTGATCACCGCCGCTTGGCCATCGAGTACATCACCGCCCTGCCCGCCGGGAATTTCCGCCGCCGCCCGTGGCGTCGGCAGGCCACCGGCAACTTCCGGACACAACGGCACCACCCGACCTTCGTCGATCCACCGTTGCAACTGATCGAAAGGCCCGCCGGCCCCGCCGTCATAGCGTACGCGGTGACCCAGCAGGCAGCGGCTTACCAGTATCTTTTGCATGATCAGAATGGCTCATTGCCTCGACGCCGGAACCAGCCGGTCAACGACAGGCGCTCACGGCTCGCAGGCAGGACTTCATGGGGGACCTCTCCCGACAGGAATACCACCAGGCATCCACCGATGGGTACTACATCGTATTGCGCACCTTCGTCCAGGTACATGCGCAACTGACCACCCTGCTCAGGCAGCCAGGCATCGTTGAGATAGACCACCGCCGACACCATGCGCCGGTCGTCGTCACGGAAACGGTCGACATGCTTGAGGTAGAAAGCGCCAGGCGGGTACATCGCGAAATGACTCTCGAAATCCTCCAACCCCAGGAACAGGCCACGGTTGAGCGCCTCACGCAGGCTGTCCATCAACCCCAGATAGCTGTCACAGACCTCAGCCTGGCCGGGCTCGATCCACTGGATATGATCGCCGCGAATCCCCTCGCGAATCTCCGATGAAGGCCCTCGACCCACGGCAGCCGGGGCCAACTCACCTTCGGCCGCACGTTTACGGCACTCAGCCGCCAGCGCTCGGGTCAGATCCTGAGGCAGGAAAATATTCTGCTGCGACCAACCGCGGGTAGCCAGGTCGTCGACGATTTGTAACAGCAGTGGGTGATCAGAAGGTATTTGCATGGCGCGCATAGTATTCCTGCGCCTGAAAATCCGACAGAGCCATGCAGCGGGTTGATACGAATTCTCGACAAGACTGGATGCCACACGGAGAATAGTCGCCTGCTGACAGGAGTCCCTATGCGCCGTTTGCTTTTCTCCCTGCTGATGCTCTGTGTTATGCCCGCCTGGGCAGACGGCCACGACCAACTGTACAAGGTCGCCGGCTGGCCAGAACAACGCGCGCATTTCAACGACGCCCTCACGGCCGCGCAACAGCGCTACCAAAGCAGCCTGCCACCGGCGGTTTTCCAGGCGCTGGTCGACAACAGCAATCAGCGTTTCGCACCCAAGGCCGTGGACCAGCGTGCCGAAGCACAGCTTCGCAAGAACCTCGCCGATCCGAAACCGGCGCTGGCGTTCTTCCAATCGCCGCTGGGCAAGAAAATCGTCGCCGCCGAATTGCTCGCGACCCGCCGCGATCAACTGGCGAAAAATGCCAAGGGCCTGCCCAAGATGCAGGCCAGCGACAGCCGGCTGCTGATCATTGGCCACCTGGCCCAGGCCCTGCCTGCTCGCGAGGCCGGCGCGGAAGTCAGCCTGGCGATTGCCGGTGTTGCGGCCGACAGCCTCAGTTCGATGATCCCCGGCCTGCTCGGCGCCGGCCAGACCCAAAGCATGCTCAATGGGCAGCGCCAGCGCTTGATGGAACAGATCGGCAACGACCTGAACAACACGCTGCTGTACGTCTACCGCGACCTGTCGGATGAGGAACTCGAAGAATTCGCCACATTTGCCGAGTCAGCCGAAGGCAAAGCCTATTACCAGGCGGCGCTGGCGGCGATTCGGGCCGGGTTGGCGGTGGGGCAAAGTACTTCCAACCTGACCCAGTAATTATCAGCGTCCGCTGGACCGCTTTCGCGAGCAGGCTCGCTCCCACAGTGGACCGATTTTTCAGATAGACGCGGTCTAATGTGGGAGCGAGCCTGCTCGCGAAGAGGCCACCAGGGTTGCTAAAGGTTCCGCCCCTTTATCCGCTTGGTCAAAAACCCGAAATACTCCCCGCGCAGCACCAGCGTTTCATTCGCCAGATGATGCCGTGCCTCAGGCAGCATCAATACCTGCGGCCGATCGAACTTGCCCCGCAGCACCTCAAGGTTGTGCTGCCAATCCACCGTCATGTCCGCCTGCCCCTGCACAATCAGCGGTCGTCGAGGGCTGGCGGGTGCCGCTTCGACTCGCTTGATCCAACGCGCCAACGCCCCGACCCATGCCGTCGGCAATCGCAGCGGCTGCAGCGGATCGGCTTGCAGGAACGGCAAGAACTCCGGGTCGTTGGAGTTCTCGCTGAAGCGTCGGGCAATGGCTTTGACGAAAGGCCTGAGCAGGTAATAGCTCAGTTGCGACCAGCCCCACGCCCGTGGCCGCACCAGCGGCGCCAACAGGATCACCTGGCCCTGGGCCGGACTGCCCGCCCCCGCGTTGAGCACATGATCGATCACGATTGCGCCACCGGTACTCTGCCCGCACAGGTGCCAGGGTTGTGGCAGGTCGAGCGATCGGGCTTCGGCAAACAATCCTTGCAGGGTGTCCTGATACTCGGCGAAGTCCTTGATGCTCGCCCGCTCGCCACTGGAAAGCCCATGGCCCGGCAAGTCGCAGGCAATCACGGCGAAGCCTTGCTCCAGCGCCCATTCGATCACATGCCGATAGAGGCCGGTGTGGTCGTAGAACCCGTGAAAGACAAACAGCGTCGCCTTCACCTGCTCTGGCCACCAGACCTGGCTGACCACTTCGTAACCATCGACCTGAAAACGACCCAGGGCGCTGCGAACGTTACGCGAGGAAAAATCCAGCCCATAAAACCGTTGATAAGCCTGGGCCTCCGCTGACAACGGCTGCCCTTGCGCCAGCGGCCGCAGGCTGGCACGCAGATGATCGGGATCGAAGGTCACTGACATGGGCATTCCAGAGCGCGAAGCGGACTTTATAGACCTGCGATATTCATCTGTCGCGGCAAGCATGGCAAGCTAACCGACCCACAAGGAGTGACACCATGCGCTCGCACTATCGCGCCACCCTGCTCGCCAGCTTGCTCGCCCTCGTGTGCGCCGGAGTGCTGTGGGCGGCCTACCATTGGTTTCAGGGGCGCTATCTGCGGGCATTCAGCGAGCACACGGCGATATTCTCCGGTGATCCGCTACGCCTGCCCGACAATCTCGCCGGTCCCGGCGCCATCCGACTCGTGCATTTCTGGGACCCGGCCTGCCCGTGCAATGTGGGCAATCAACAGCACCTGACCGAACTGGTGGAACGCTATGTCCCGCACGGTGTGGAGTTCTATGCAGTACAAAGGCCTGGCAGCCACGGCCAACTACCCGCCACGCTCAGCAGCCTGAAAACCATCGACGTCCTGCCGGGCTCCGAACAGATTCCCGCCAGCCCCGCCGTGGCGATCTGGGACCGCAATGGCAGGCTGGCGTACTTCGGGCCCTACAGTGAAGGCCTGACCTGCAATTCCAGCAACAGCTTTATCGAGCCGATCCTGCAGGCGCTGAACGAAGGCCGCGAAGTGAGTGCCACGCACACACTGGCCGTGGGGTGTTACTGCCCGTGGCCTGTCGTCCCGACGAGTTAACGCAGGCAGCAAACGAGAATCCCTCCTACGGGCGATGGGCCAAACCGGCTTGTCGTGTTAAACAGTCTCGCCAGGGAATTGCTGTCACACATAACAATAAGGAGTCACCATGAAACGTAGCCTGACCGCGCTCGGTTTGCTGATCGTCGCGCTCGCCGTCGGCGCCGGTTGGTACGTCTACAGCAAGCAGCCATCACGCCAGGGCATGGTGGAACTGCAGCACCTGCAAGGTTCGGTCACCGTGCGCTATGACGAGCGCGGTATCCCGCACATCCGTGCCGACAACGAAACCGACCTGTACCGCGCCCTCGGCTATGTCCATGCCCAGGATCGGTTGTTCCAGATGGAGGTTTTGCGTCGCCTTGCCCGGGGCGAACTGGCCGAGGTGCTCGGACCGAAACTGCTCGACACCGACAGGCTGATGCGCAGCCTGCGCATTCGCGAACGCGCCGAAACCTATCTGGCGAACATGGACAAGCAATCGCCTGCCTTCCTTGCCCTGCAGGCTTACCTGGACGGCATCAACCAGTACCAGGACGGTCACGCCAAACCCGTAGAGTTCGATGTGCTGGGCATAACCAAGCGCCCGTTCACGGCGCAGGACACCATCAGCATCGCCGGCTACATGGCCTACAGTTTTGCTGCGGCGTTTCGCACCGAACCGCTGCTGACCTACGTGCGTGATCAATTGGGCGCCGGCTATCTGAGTGTGTTCGATCTCGACTGGCAGGCCAAGGGCGTGCTGGCGACCCCACACGGCGCGGCCCCGTCGCCCCTCGCCAGCACCGACTGGAAAGACCTCAACGCCCTCGCCCGCCTGAGCGAACAGGCCCTGGCCGACAATGGCTTGCCGCAGTTCGAGGGCAGCAATGCGTGGGCAGTTGCCGGCAACCGCACCAATAGCGGCAAGCCGCTGCTGGCCGGAGACCCACACATCCGTTTTTCCGCACCGTCGGTTTGGTACGAAGCACAGCTCTCGGCACCGGGCTTTGAACTCTATGGTCATTACCAGGCCCTGATGCCGTTCGCTTCACTGGGCATGAACCGGGACTTCGGCTGGAGCATCACCATGTTCCAGAACGACGATCTCGACCTGATTGCCGAAAAGGTCAATCCGGACAATCCGAATCAGGTCTGGTATCGCGGCAAGTGGGTAGACCTGGTCAGCAGCGAACAACAGATCGCGGTCAAGGGCCAGGCGCCAGTCACCCTGACGCTGCGCCAGTCACCCCATGGTCCGATCGTCAACGATGCGCTGGGCAAGAGCGTCGGCAAAACGCCGATCGCCATGTGGTGGGGCTTTCTCGAAAGCCAGAACCCGATCATCGAAGGCTTCTACCAGCTCAACCGTGCTGACACCCTGGCCAAGGCCCGTAGCGCTGCCGCCAAGGTCCAGGCTCCCGGCCTGAACATCGTCTGGGCCAATGCCAAGGGTGATATCGGCTGGTGGGCTGCGGCGCAATTGCCCAAGCGCCCTGCCGGGGTGCTGCCGTGGTTTATCCTCGATGGCAGCACCAGCGATGCCGACAAGGACGGCTTCTATCCGTTCAGCGCCAACCCGCAGGAAGAGAACCCGGCACGGGGCTATATCGTCTCGGCCAACTTCCAGCCGCTGTCGCCGACAGGAATGGAGATTCCCGGCTATTACAACCTCGCTGACCGAGGCCAGCAGCTCAATCGCCAGCTCAGCGACAAGAACGTCAAGTGGGATCTGGACAGTAGCCAGAAGCTGCAACTGGGCACCACCACCGCCTACGGCACGCGCCTGCTGGCGCCACTGATACCGACCCTGCGCGAAGTGGTCAGCGACCCTGCAGAGCTCAAGCTGGTGGAGCAACTGGCCCAGTGGCAAGGCGACTACCCGCTGGAGTCCACCAGCGCGACGCTGTTCAACCAGTTCCTGTTCAACCTGGCTGACGCGGCGATGCATGACGAACTGGGCAATGACTTCTTCGAAACGCTGCTCTCGACCCGGGTGATCGATGCTGCCCTGCCGCGCCTGGCAGCGACGGCGGATTCACCGTGGTGGGACAACCGTAATACCCTCGGCAAGGAAACCCGCGCCGACACCGTCAAGGTCGCGTGGCTTGCCAGCATCGCCCACCTCAAGGCCACCCTGGGTGCCGATTCCTCACAATGGCAATGGGGCAAGGCGCACACGTTGACCCATGGCCATCCACTGGGGCAGCAAAAGCCGCTGGACCGGATTTTCAATATCGGACCGTTCGCGGCCCCGGGCACCCATGAAGTGCCGAACAACCTGTCGGCCAAGATCGGCCCGGCACCGTGGCCGGTGACGTACGGCCCATCGACCCGGCGCCTGATCGACTTCGCCGACCCCGCCCACAGTTTGACGGTCAACCCGGTCGGCCAGAGTGGCGTGCCGTTCGACAAACACTTTGACGATCAGGCTGAGGCGTATATCGAGGGGATTTACTTCCAGGCGCATCTCAATGATGAAGAAGTGACGGCGAATACGCGCAGTACTTTGAAGTTGCTGCCGGCGCGGTCAGGACAATGAATCTCTATTGACCGGACTGACGCCTTCGCGAGCAAGCCCGCTCCCACATTGGACCGAGCCCGCCTGAATAACTCGATCAACTGTGGGAGCGAGCCTGCTCGCGAAGAGGCCCTCAAGAACAACACAAATTCATGTCTCAAACCATCGCTGCAAAGTTCTGCCGAAACTGCTGCGGCGTCACCCCCAGCCTGCGGTTGAACACGCTGCGCATGTGCTGGGCATCGCGGAAACCGCACTGGTAAGCCACGGTCTTGAGCGGCGCGCGGGTGCTTTCCAGCATCACCCGCGCCGCATCCACGCGCGCGCGCTCGACAAACTCGGCCGGGGTGACTTTCGCTTCCTTTGCAAATACCCGGGAAAAGTTGCGTGCACTCATGTTGGCGGCATTGGCCAGGTCGGCGATGGTCAGGTCACCGGTCAAGTTCGCCAACACATAATGCTGGACCATCGCTACCGCCGAGGTCGGATGCGCGTGGGGCGTGAGAAACGGGCTGAACTGTGACTGCCCACCCGAGCGCTGGGTGAACACCACCAAGCGTTTTGCCACGCTCAAGGCCACGTCCGGCCCGTGATCACGGCCCAGCAGATACAGCGACAGATCGATCCCGGCCGTAACCCCTGCCGAAGTGAAAAGCTCGCCGTCCTGAACGTAAAGCCGATCGGCATCGACTTGAGTTGTCGGACACAAATCCGCCAACGCTGCGGCATCGCCCCAATGGGTGGTCACCGTCCGCCCTTCCAGCAATCCCGCCCGGGCGAGCATGAAGGCGCCATTGCAGATCGAACCAAAGCGATGCGCCCGTGCGCAGGCATCGCGCAGCCAGGCATCGAATGCAGCGCCGAACGTCATGAACGGCAATTGTGGCCCGCCGGCTACCAACAGCAGGTCATAAGCCTCCAGCGCCTCGCTGAAATGCCGATGGGCGTTGAGCGTCAAACCGTTGGAACACGCCATCACCCCGCGCTCAACACCAATCACCTCCAACCGATAGTGATCCTCGGGGGCAAGGAAGCGATTGGCTTCGCAAAACACATCCATGGGACCCGTGACGTCCAACGACTGGACGCCGGCGAACACGACGATGGCAACGGTTTTGCTCATGGTTCAAAGCGCCTCTCATGGCATTGGTCAAAACGCTCCTGCAGGGTCTGCGAGGTTGGCGCGATATGCATGCTCATTGGCAAGGATCGCAGCCATGGATCGATTGTCCCGTTTGAAGCCCGCGAACAGACTTTAACCCTCAGCGCCGCCCCGGCGTCAACTTTGAGGAGAAGCCCATGAGCACCACCATCGCCGGCATCAGGATCCCCGACAGCGCCTTGGCCAGAGCCACCACCGAATACATCCGTGACATCGAATCCGACCTGCTCTACCACCACTCCCGCCGGGTATTCCTGTTCGGGGCGCTGAGCGGCGAACGCAAGCAACTGGCCTACAACCCGGAGCTTTTGTATGTCGGCGCGATGTTCCATGACCTGGGCCTGGTGGACGGTTATCGCAGCGCCAACGAACGCTTCGAAGTCGATGGCGCCAACGCGGCGGCAGCCTTCCTCAAGCCCTACGGATTCAGCGATGACGACATCGAGCAAGTCTGGCTGTCGATCGCCCTGCACACCACGCCGGGCGTGCCGCAACACCTGCGGCCGACCGTGGCGCTGGTGACCGCAGGCGTTGAAATGGATGTGCTGGGCATGGACTACGCGGCGTTTTCCACCGTGCAGCGTGAAGCGGTGGTGCATGCGCATCCACGGGGCGAAGGGTTCAAGGAGTGCATCATCTGCGCCTTTGCCGACGGCTTGCGCCATCGTCCGCAGACCACGTTCGGCAATGTGAAGACCGATGTCTTGATAGATCAGGAGCCGGGGTTCAAGCCGATGAATTTTGTCGAAATCATTCGCCAATCCCCTTGGGTTGCCTAAAGCAAATGTGGGAGCGGGCTTGCTCGCGAAGAGGGAGTGTCAGTCCACATATTCGTGACTGACACTCCGCTTTCGCGAGCAAGCCCGCTCCCACATTAGATTCGGGTTGGTCACAGGATTGTGGTCAACCCGATTTAAGACTCACGCCGCTTCCGGCTGCGCGCGACGCACGTCCGGTTGCTTCCACGAATCGGCAGCGCTTTCCTCGATGGCTTGCTGGACCGCACGCTTGCGCGCTTCTTCGGCGCGACGGCTGAAGAACCAGACCAGGAACGTCATCAGCGACACCGCCAGCAGAATCAGGCTGGCCACGGCGTTGATCTCGGGCTTCACGCCCAGGCGCACCGCCGAGAACACTTCCATCGGCAAGGTCGTGGAACCCGGGCCCGACACGAAGCTCGCCAACACCAGGTCATCCAGCGACAGGGCAAACGACATCATGCCGCCGGCCGCCAGCGATGGAGCGATCATCGGGATGGTGATCAGGAAGAACACCTTCCACGGTTTAGCGCCCAGGTCCATGGCCGCTTCTTCGATGGACAGGTCCAGTTCACGCAAACGCGCCGACACCACCACCGCCACATACGCCGCACAGAACGTGGTGTGAGCGATCCAGATCGTCACGATGCCACGCTCCTGCGGCCAGCCGATCATCTGCGCCATGGCCACGAACAGCAGCAACAGCGACAGACCAGTGATCACTTCGGGCATCACCAATGGCGCCGTGACCAGGCCGCCGAACAGCGTACGGCCCTTGAAGTGGGTGATACGGGTCAGGACGAACGCGGCCAACGTTCCCAGTGCGACTGCCGCCACCGCCGTGTAGCAGGCGATTTCCAGCGAACGCACCACCGAGCCCATCAGTTGGGTGTTGTCCATCAGGCCGACGTACCACTTGATCGACCAACCGCCCCACACGGTCACCAGCTTCGAGGCGTTGAAGGAGTAGATCACCAGGATCAGCATCGGCAGATAGATGAACAACAAACCCAGTACCAGCATCAGGCTGGAGAAACGGAAGCGTTTCATTCTTTACCCTCCATTTCCTTGGCCTGACTGCGGTTGAACAGGATGATCGGCACAATCAGGATCGCCAGCATCACCACCGCCAGGGCGGATGCCACCGGCCAGTCACGGTTGTTGAAGAACTCTTGCCAGAGCACTTTACCGATCATCAGGGTCTCCGGACCGCCGAGCAGTTCCGGGATCACGAACTCGCCCACCACCGGGATGAACACCAGCATGCAGCCGGCGATGATGCCGTTTTTCGACAGCGGCACGGTGATCTTCCAGAAGCTGTTGAAGGTGCTCGAACCAAGATCCGACGCGGCCTCCAGCAGGCTGGTGTCGTGTTTCACCAGGTTGGCGTACAGCGGCAGGATCATGAACGGCAGGTAGGAATAGACCACGCCGATGTACACGGCGAGGTTGGTGTTGAGGATCTGCAGCGGCTCACTGATCCAGCCCATGCTCATCAGGAAACCGTTGAGCAGGCCGTTGTTGCTGAGGATGCCCATCCACGCGTAGACGCGGATCAGGATCGCGGTCCAGGTCGGCATCATGATCAGCAGGACCAACACCGTTTGCAGCTCTTTGCGGGCACTGGCGATGGCGTAGGCCATCGGATAGCCGATCAGCAGACAGAGGATGGTGCTGAAGAGTGCCATCTTCAACGAGCCGAGATAAGCGGCGATGTACAACTCGTCGTCGCCGAGCATTACGTAGTTGCCCAGGTTCAGCAGCACCTGCAATTTCTGTTCGGCGTAGCTGTAGATCTCGGTGTACGGCGGGATGGCCACGTCGGCTTCGGCGAAGCTGATCTTCAGGACGATGAAGAACGGCAACATGAAGAACAGGAACAGCCAGATGAAGGGAACCCCGATGACCAGCTGGCGGCCACCGGGAATTATTCGATTGAGGCGGCGTTTGAATTTGCGCATGTTCATGAGCGAAGTACCACGCCGCTATCGTCTTCCCAATACACGTACACCTGGTCACCCCAGGTTGGTCGCTGGCCACGGCGCTCGGCGTTGGCGACGAACGACTGGACGATCTTGCCGCTCGGCAGTTCGACGTAGAACACCGAGTGACCACCGAGGTAGGCGATGTCGTGCACTTTGCCGCTGGACCAGTTGTATTCACAGGTCGGCATGGTCGGGGTCACGAGCAGTTTTTCCGGACGGATCGCATAGGTCACGGATTTGTCCTGCACCGAGGTGCTGATGCCGTGGCCCACGTAGATCTTCCGGTCGAGGTCCTTGCAGGTGATGATCGCGTGGCCCTCGGCGTCGTCGATCACTTCACCGTCGAAGATGTTGACGTTGCCGATGAATTCGCAGACCAGGCGGCTGGTCGGGGTTTCATAAATGTCGATCGGGCTGCCGATCTGGGCGATCCAGCCCAGGTGCATGATCGCGATGCGCTCGGCCATGGTCATGGCCTCTTCCTGGTCGTGGGTCACCATCACGCAGGTCACGCCAACGCGCTCGATGATCTCGACCAGCTCCAGCTGCATTTGCGAACGCAGTTTTTTATCCAGCGCGCCCATCGGTTCGTCGAGCAGCAGCAGCTTTGGACGCTTGGCCAGCGAACGGGCCAGGGCCACACGCTGGCGCTGGCCACCGGACAACTGATGCGGCTTGCGCTTGGCGTACTGGGTCATCTGAACCAGCTTGAGCATATCGGCCACGCGCGCATCGATCTCAGCGGCGGGCAGTTTGTCCTGCTTGAGGCCGAAGGCGATGTTCTGCGCCACGGTCATGTGCGGGAACAAGGCGTAGGACTGGAACATCATGTTGATCGGCCGCTCGTACGGCGGCATGTCAGTGATGTCCACGCCATCGAGGAAGATCCGTCCTTCAGTCGGTCGTTCGAAGCCGGCGAGCATGCGCAGCAGGGTGGATTTGCCCGATCCCGAACCGCCGAGCAGGGCGAAAATCTCGCCTTTCTTGATTTCCAGGGACACATCGTCCACGGCAATCGTCTCGTCGAACTTCTTCGTGACCCGGTCGATTTTGACCAGCACCTGTTTAGGTGACTGGTCGCCCTCGAGGGCTTTCTTATAGGCGCCGGAGGCAACTGCCATTTACGAAACTCCCAAAAAAAGAGTGCAGTTCGCTCAAGGTGAGCCAACCTTGGATAGTTTGAGCCTTGAAGCTATTTACCCGACTTGACCTTGGTCCAGCTGCGGGTCATCAAACGTTGTATGTTTGGTGGTAACTCGATGGACACGTAGGTCTTGTCGAGTACCGCTTGCGGTGGATAAACCGCTTCGTCGGTGCGAATGGACTGTTCCATCAGTTTGTCCGACCCGGGGTTAGGGTTGGCGTAGCCGACGTAATCACTGACCTGGGCAATCACCTCGGGTTTCAGCAAATAGTTGATGAACGCGTGCGCTTCCTTGACGTTGGCCGAATCCTTTGGAATCGCCAGCATGTCGAACCACAGCGCACCGCCTTCCTTGGGAATCGAATAGGCGATGTCCACGCCCTTCTTCGCTTCGGCCGCGCGGTTGCGGGCCTGGAACATGTCACCGGAGAAACCGATGGCCACGCAGATATCGCCGTTGGCCAGGTCCGCGATGTATTTGGAGGAGTGGAAGTAAGTCACGTAAGGCCGAACCGCCAGCAGCTTGGCTTCGGCTTTTTTGTAGTCTTCAGGGTTGGTGCTATTAGCATCCAGGCCCATGTAGTTGAGGACCGTCGGCATCATTTCATCGGCGGAATCGAGGAACGCCACGCCGCAACTTTGCAGCTTCTTGATGTTCTCCGGTTCGAATACCGCCGCCCAGGAATCGATCTTGTCGACGCCCAGCGCAGCCTTGACCTTTTCGGGGTTGTAACCGATGCCGTTGGTGCCCCACAGGTACGGCACGGCGTACAGGTTACCCGGATCGTTCTGCTCCAGGCGCTTGAGCAGCACCGGATCGAGGTTCGAATAGTTCGGCAACTTCGACTTGTCGAGCTTCTGGAAAGCACCGGCCTTGATCTGTTTGCCGAGGAAATGGTTGGACGGCACGACCACGTCATAACCGGTACGCCCGGCCAGCAACTTGCCTTCCAGGGTTTCGTTGGAATCGAATACGTCATAAACCGGTTTGATGCCGGTCTCTTTCTGGAAGTCGGCCAGGGTGGTCTCGCCGATATAGTCCGACCAGTTATAAATATGCACGGTGCCGGCAGCCTGAACATTGACGGCAAGCGTCAACCCGGCAGCGACCAGCATGGCATTGCGCAACAAAGAAAAAATAGGCAAGTGGAGGTCCTCTAAAATGAGTTGGGCTCAAGTTGCCCCGCGTTACATGACAGCCATGGCTGCCTTACAACAAAACCGGCGCGCAACTTACCCTCGAAAAACCGTTCCAGCAAACTTTATGAGAATCCTTGCAGGAGCGAGCATGCTCGCTCCTGCAAGGGTTTTACTTATTTACCCGATTTGATCTTGGTCCAGCTGCGAGTCATGATCCGCTGGGTCGCGGCCGGCAGGTCAGCAATCGCGTACAGCTTGGCCAGCACGTCAGCCGGTGGGTAGACGCCTGGATCGCTGGTGATGTCTTTGTCAACCAACGGCGTGGCCGCCGCGTTACCGTTCGGGAAGCGTACGGCGTTGGTGATTTCAGCCATGATTTCCGGCTTCTGCAGGAAGGTCATGAACTTGTAGGCGCCTTCGACGTTTTCGGCATCTTTAGGAATGGCGACCATGTCGTAGAAGCTGCCAGCACCTTCCTTGGGAATGTTGTAGCTGACTTTCACCTTGTCACCGGCTTCAGCCGCGCGGGACTTGGCCTGGTAGATGTCGCCCGAGTAACCCACGGCCACGCAGATGTTGCCGTTGGCCAGGTCGGAGATGTACTTGGACGAGTGGAAATAGGCGATCGAAGGACGAACCTTCATGATCAGCGCTTCAGCCTTGTCGATATCTTCTTTCTTCTGGCTGTCGGTTGGCAGGCCCAGGTAGTGCAACGCCACCGGAATCATCTCGGTTGGCGAATCCAGCAGGCTGATACCGCACGACTTCAGCTTGGCGGCATTTTCAGGCTTGAAGATCAGGTCCCAGGAATCGACCGGAGCGTCGGCGCCCAGTGCAGCCTTGACCTTCTCGGCGTTGAAGCCGATGCCGATCGAGCCCCACATGTAAGGGAAGGCATGCTCGTTACCCGGGTCGCTCACCGATACCGCTTTGAGCAGGTCGGTGTTCAGGTTTTTCCAGTTTGGCAGCTTGGACTTGTCCAGCTTCTGGTAGACGCCAGCCTTGATCTGCTTGGCCAGGAAGTTGTTCGACGGTACGACGATGTCATAACCGGACTTGCCTGCCAGCAACTTGGCTTCGAGGGTTTCGTTACTGTCGAAAACGTCATAGACCACTTTGATGCCGGACTCGTCCTCAAACTTCTTGATCGTGTCCGGAGCGATGTAGTCGGACCAGTTATAGACGTGCAACACCTTGTCGTCCGCCTGGACCGCACCCGCCATAATGCCCATCAGGGACATGGCGAGGAGAGTCTTGCCAGCAAGCTTTTTTCCTAATGCCTTCATGCGTAATGCTCCAAATTTTTCTTTTTAGAACCACTTCGTTCAGCGGCCGAACCCGGACAACTGGAACCGCAGCTAGTCTGGCAAGATCCAAGGCGGTCTTTCAAGGAAAGGCCGCCCTTTATGATTGCCCTGAGCGAAAGTTTCATACTTGCGCTCAGAGCCTAGCACTTAGGCCTGCAACGCACTCAGGGTCAGGTCCAGGCACTTGCGTGCCTTGGTCACCAACTCATCGATTTCCGCAGGCGAGATCACCAGCGGTGGCGCGATGATCATGGTGTCCCCGACCGCACGCATGATCAGCCCGTTATCGAAGCAGAACTGCCGGCAGATCATGCCGACGCCCTTGCCTTCATAACGCTTGCGCGTGGCTTTGTCCTGAACCAGTTCGATTGCCCCCAGCAGGCCTACCCCACGAACTTCGCCCACCAATGGGTGATCATTCAGCTCGCGCAGACGTTTCTGCAAATACGGTGCCGTTTCTGTCTTCACGCGCTCGACAATTTTTTCGTCGCGCAGGATACGGATGTTTTCCAGGCCTACAGCCGCCGCCACCGGGTGCCCGGAGTAGGTGAAACCGTGGTTGAAATCGCCGCCTTCGTTGAGCACTTCGACCACTTCATCGCGCACGATCAGGCCACCCATAGGGATGTAGCCGGAGGTCAGGCCTTTGGCGATGGTCATCATGTCCGGCTTGAGGTCGTAGAAGTCGCTGCCGAACCACTCACCGGTACGGCCGAAACCGCAAATCACTTCGTCGGCCACGAACAGAATGTCGTACTTGGCGAGGATTTCCTTGATGCGCGGCCAGTAGGTGTCTGGCGGAATGATCACGCCGCCGGCGCCCTGGATTGGCTCGGCAATAAATGCACCGACGTTGTCCACGCCGACTTCCAGAATCTTCTCTTCCAACTGATTGGCAGCCCAGATCCCGAACTCTTCAGGGGTCATGTCGCCGCCTTCGGCGAACCAGTATGGCTGGGCGATGTGGACGATGCCCGGAATCGGCAAGTCGCCCTGTTCGTGCATGTAGGTCATGCCGCCCAGGCTCGCGCCTGCCACAGTGGAACCGTGATAGCCATTCTTGCGGCTGATGATGACCTTTTTCTTCGGCTGGCCCTTGATTGCCCAATAGTGACGAACCATTCGCAGCATGGTGTCGTTGCCTTCAGAGCCGGAACCGGTGAAGAACACGTGGTTCATGCCTTCTGGCGCGACATCGGCGATGGCCTTGGCCAGCTCCAGCACCGGCGGGTGAGCGGTCTGGAAGAACAGGTTGTAGTACGGCAGCTCGCGCATCTGCTTGCTGGCGGCGTCCGCCAGTTCATCGCGACCGTAACCAATGGCTACGCACCACAGACCAGCCATGCCGTCGAGGATCTTGTTGCCTTCGCTGTCCCACAGGTAAACGCCCTTGGCGTTGGTGATGATCCGCGGGCCTTTCTCTTTCAGCTGCTTGAAGTCGCTGAACGGGGCCAGGTGGTGATCGCTGCTCAGGGTTTGCCATTCACGGGTTTGCGGGTTGTTGCTGGTCATACCAATCTCCTAAAAATTCCAGGTGAGAGCGCCACCCGACAACAGCGGCGCACGGCGCGTCAGACGGCAAAAAGCAGGAATTCCCGTTCCCACGAACTGATCACGCGCTTGAAGTTTTCATGCTCGGCCCGCTTGACCGCGACGTAGCCAGTGATGAAATTTTTGCCCAGGTACTTCTCGATGGTCGCGCTGTTTTCCATGCGTTCCAGCGCATCTTCGATGGTCAGCGGCAGGCGCAGGTTGCGGCGCTCATAGCCACGACCCACCACCGGCGCACTCGGGTTGAGGCCTTCGACCATGCCGATATAACCGCACAGCAGGCTCGCGGCGATGGCCAGGTACGGGTTGGCATCGGCACCCGGCAGACGGTTTTCCACGCGCCGGTTTTGTGGACCGGCATCCGGTACCCGCAGGCCCACGGTGCGATTCTCTTCGCCCCATTCCACGTTCACCGGTGCCGAGGTGTCCGGCAGGAACCGGCGGAACGAGTTGACGTTGGGGGCGAACAGCGGCAGCAGCTCGGGAATCAATTTCTGCAGGCCACCGATGTGCTGCAGGAACAGCTCGCTCATGGTCCCGTCTTCATTGGAGAAGATATTCTTCCCGGTCTCGATGTCGATGATGCTCTGGTGCAGGTGCATGGCACTGCCCGGTTCGCCGGTCATCGGCTTGGCCATGAAGGTCGCTGCCACGTCGTGCTTGAGCGCGGCTTCGCGCATGGTGCGCTTGAACACCAGGATCTGGTCCGCCAGGGACAGGGCATCGCCATGACGGAAGTTGATTTCCATCTGCGCCGTGCCGTCTTCGTGGATCAGCGTGTCGAGGTCCAGTTCCTGCAATTCGCACCAGTCATAGACGTCCTCGAACAACGGATCGAATTCGTTCGCCGCCTCGATGGAGAACGACTGGCGACCGATTTCCGGACGCCCGGAGCGGCCGATCGGCGGCTGCAACGGATAATCCGGGTCGTCGCTGCGCTTGGTCAGGTAGAACTCCATTTCCGGCGCCACGATCGGCTGCCAGCCTTTGTCGGCATAGAGTTTCAGGACCTTCTTGAGCACGTTGCGCGGCGACAGCTCGATCGGGTTGCCCTGCTTGTCATAGGTATCGTGGATGACGATGGCGGTCGGTTCGATGGCCCATGGCACCGGAAACACCGCGTTCTGGTCGGGGCGGCAGATCATGTCGATGTCGGCCGGGTCGAGCAGCTCGTAATAGATGTCGTCTTCGACGTAATCGCCGGTCACGGTCTGCAGCAGCACACTTTCTGGCAGACGCATGCCTTTTTCGGCGATGAATTTGTTGGTCGGCGAAATCTTGCCCCGGGTAATCCCGGTCAAGTCGGCGATCATGCATTCGACTTCTGTGATCTTGTGGTCTTTCAACCAATCGGTGAGCTGGTCGAGGTTGTTACTCATAAATGCCTCTAGGCTTTGAGTTCCCTGACGCTTGAGGTCAGGCGATAGTTGACGCATCGGCGTCGCGTTGAAATGCAAGTTTGCGCCAGGCTATCGTGCTTGTGTGTACTTCTGCACATACCAGGCGTGCAGAATCACGAGCGGTGCCCTGCACAAAGGCCGAGCCGCTATTGTGAATCGGTTCTATATTGAATGGAGTAACCGTAATGGGTGTGCCGTCGAGGCCGTCCAGAATATCGGACAGAGGCGGTTGATCCGCCAGGGACGGGAAGATCGCCGACAGGCCAGGAGCCGCTGCGACCTTGGCGCTGACGCAGATGTCGCCACTGATGTGATAAGCATTCAGACCGGTCTGCGAAGAGCAGGCGGTGACGCCGATTATCGGCAGGCGATACATGAAGCACCCCGGTATTATTGCTGTTATGGGTTTGATTCGAGCTTAGCCTTGTTCATTTTTTTACACAACACCCCCGTAAAAAATACAACACGGCCCGCTCAAGCCTGCGGGCGTCAAACGGCTTCGGGGGATGAAAACGCCCCAAAGAGCCTCAAAAAAGCCATGCGAGCGCTTTTTTAGGGCAAAAAAGGCCTCGCTTGACTTCGGCATGCCGTTCGGGTTGACTGGAATCCGAAAAGATCAATGATTGATATTTTTAACAACAAAGGTGTTGCATCATGTCGGTACCCCCGCGTGCCGTTCAGCTTAACGAAGCGAACGCGTTCCTTAAGGAACATCCTGAGGTTCTGTACGTTGACCTTCTGATTGCGGATATGAATGGTGTGGTGCGCGGCAAGCGCATCGAACGCACCAGCCTCCACAAGGTTTACGAGAAAGGCATCAACCTGCCGGCCTCTCTATTTGCTCTGGATATCAATGGCTCTACGGTGGAAAGCACCGGCCTGGGCCTGGACATCGGTGATGCTGACCGAATCTGCTATCCAATCCCCGATACCCTGTGCAACGAGCCATGGCAAAAGCGCCCGACCGCGCAATTGCTGATGACCATGCACGAACTCGAAGGCGAGCCATTCTTCGCCGACCCGCGCGAAGTGCTGGCCAATGTGGTGCGCAAGTTCGACGAAATGGGCCTGACCATCTGCGCCGCGTTCGAACTGGAGTTCTACCTGATCGACCAGGAGAACGTGAACGGTCGTCCACAACCGCCTCGCTCGCCGGTTTCCGGTAAACGCCCGCACTCCACACAGGTCTACCTGATCGACGACCTCGACGAATACGTCGACTGCCTCCAGGACATTCTGGAAGGTGCGAAAGAGCAAGGCATCCCTGCCGACGCCATCGTCAAGGAAAGTGCCCCGGCGCAGTTCGAAGTGAACCTGCACCACGTGGCCGACCCGATCAAGGCCTGCGACTACGCAGTGCTGCTCAAGCGCCTGATCAAGAACATCGCCTACGACCATGAAATGGACACCACCTTCATGGCCAAGCCTTACCCAGGCCAGGCGGGTAACGGTCTGCACGTGCACATTTCGATTCTCGACAAAGACGGCAAGAATATTTTTGCCAGTGAGGATCCCGAGCAGAACGCCGCGCTGCGTCACGCGATCGGCGGTGTGCTCGAGACCCTACCGGCGCAGATGGCTTTCCTCTGCCCGAACGTCAACTCCTACCGTCGTTTCGGCGCGCAGTTCTATGTGCCGAACTCGCCGTGCTGGGGCCTGGACAACCGCACCGTAGCGATTCGCGTACCAACCGGCTCCGCCGATGCCGTACGTATCGAACACCGCGTGGCCGGCGCCGATGCCAACCCGTACCTGTTGATGGCTTCTGTTTTGGCTGGCGTGCATCACGGCCTGGTCAACAAGATCGAGCCGGGCGCTCCGGTGGAAGGCAACAGCTACGAGCAGAACGAGCAGAGCCTGCCGAACAACTTGCGTGATGCGTTGCGCGAGCTGGACGACAGCGAAGTCATGGCCAAGTACATCGATCCGAAATACATCGATATCTTCGTGGCCTGTAAAGAGAGCGAGCTGGAAGAGTTCGAACACTCCATCTCCGACCTCGAGTACAACTGGTACCTGCATACCGTGTAAGTGGTTGCAGTGAACAAGAAACGCCGCCGGCCTCACAGCCAGCGGCGTTTTTTTATGGCCGCCTGCGGCGGTTCGCGAGCAGGCTCGCTCCCACAGTAAGTTTCAGCGAACATCATTTTCGTGAACACAGGCAATCCTTGTGGGAGCGAGCCTGCTCGCGAAGGCGTCCAGGCAGACAACATCAAACCCTGCTCGTACAATGCCCCCTGCCCCGCAGGAGACTCCAATGACGCGCACCGCCACCGTTCGCAAACCCCGTGCACGCAGCCAGGCCCGGATCGATTCGATACTCGATGCCGCCCGCACGCTGCTGGCCGCCGAGGGCGTGGCCAGTCTGTCGATCTACAGTGTCGCCGAACGCGCGCAAATCCCGCCCTCCTCCGTCTACCACTTCTTCGCCAGCGTCCCGTCCCTGCTGGAGGCGCTGACGGCCGACGTCCACGCGGCCTTCCGCGCCTGCCTGCAGGCACCTATCGACCATGACGCATTGAGTGGGTGGCGTGACCTGTCGCGACTGGTGGAACAACGGATGCTTGAGATCTACAGCGAAGACGCCGCGGCCCGCCAATTGATTCTGGCCCAGCACGGCCTGACCGAAGTCACCCAGGCCGACCGCCAGCACGACATTGAGTTGGGCGACCTGATGCACAAGCTGTTCGATCACCATTTCGAGCTGCCAAGGTTGCCGGACGATGTCGATGTGTTTGCCCTGGCCATGGAACTCGGGGACCGGGTTTATGCGCGCTCGGTGCAGCAGCACGGGCAGATCACGCCGCGCATGGCTGAGGAAGGGATGCGGGTGTTCGATGCGTATCTGGGGCTGTATCTGCCGCCGTACCTGCCAAAACGTGCTGTTCCTGCCTGATTCTTTATTGGTTTCACTGACCTCTTCGCGAGCAAGCCCGCTCCCACAATTGGAATGCATTCCCCTGTGGGAGCGGGCTTGCTCGCGAATGCCACACCGCCGCACCGACTGATTCACAGGCATAAAAAACCCGAAGAGCCTAAACCCTTCGGGTTGTTTATGCCTGTGAATCACAACTTGGCGATCGACACCTCGGTGGATTTCACGAACGCGATCACTTCGCTGCCCACCACCAGTTCCAGCTCTTTCACCGAACGCGTGGTGATCACCGAGGTGACGATGCCGGAAGCGGTCTGCACATCGATTTCCGACAGCACGTCGCCGAGTACGATTTCCTTGATGGAGCCTTTGAACTGGTTGCGTACGTTGATGGCCTTGATAGTCATGATGTTGATTCCTGTCGTTGATTGAGGCTTGAGTTATTGAGCCCAACGCAACTGCGTAGGCAAGGGTGAAACAGGTTCCGGCTCCGGTGGTTGCCCCGGCAGTGACAGCACGCGGTTGAGCACTTCGGTTTCCAGCGCCGCCAGCCGATGGGAGCCGCGGACCCGAGGGCGCGGCAGTTCCACGTGCAGGTCGAGGCCGACTTCACCGTCTTCGATCAGGATCACCCGATCGGCGATCGCCACCGCTTCGCTGACGTCGTGGGTGACCAGCAACACCGTGAAGCCGTGCTGTTGCCAGAGCCGTTCAATCAGCTGCTGCATTTCAATTCGGGTCAGGGCATCCAGCGCACCCAATGGCTCGTCGAGCAACAGCAGCCGCGGTTGATGGATCAGTGCGCGAGCCAACGCCACACGTTGCTTCTGCCCTCCGGACAAAGCCGCCGGCCACTCGTTGGCGCGATCCGCCAGGCCGACTGCTTCCAGGGCTTGCAGCGCTTGCCCACGCCAGTTGCCCTTGAGACCGAGGCCAACGTTGTCGATGATTTTTTTCCACGGCAGCAGCCGCGCTTCCTGAAACATCAGCCGGGTGTCTTCCCGCGCCTCGCTCAGCGGCGCGGCGCCGGCGAGCAATTCGCCAGCCGTAGGTTTGTCGAGGCCAGCAAGCAAGCGCAGCAAGGTACTTTTGCCACAGCCGCTGCGACCGACTACCGCGACGAACTGACCGGCCGGAATGTGCAGGTCTATCTCACGCAGCACCTGCCGCGAGCCGAAGGTTTTTTGCAGCTTGCGCACCGCCAGCGGGATTCCGCGCAGCAGGCGGGGAGGTTGTTGGGCAGTCATGCGGCACCTCCCTTGACGACCTGATAGGCCGGATGCCAGCGCAGCCATACGCGTTCAAGTCCACGGGCCGCGAGGTCGGCCAGTTTGCCGAGCACCGCGTACAGCAGAATCGCCAGCACCACCACGTCGGTCTGCAGGAACTCCCGGGCGTTCATCGCCAGGTAGCCGATGCCGGAGCTGGCGGAGATGGTTTCGGCGACGATCAGCGTCAGCCACATGAAGCCCAGGGCAAAGCGCACACCGACCAGGATCGAAGGCAAGGCCCCCGGCAGAATCACCTGGCGGAACAGGCTGAAACCCGACAGACCGTAGCTGCGCGACATTTCCACCAACGCCGGGTCGACGTTGCGGATGCCGTGATAGGTGTTGAGGTAGATCGGGAACAAGGTGCCCAGGGCCACCAGGAAAATCTTCGCCGATTCGTCGATGCCGAACCACAGGATCACCAAGGGAATCAGCGCCAAGTGCGGCACGTTGCGGATCATCTGCACCGAGCTGTCGAGCAGGCGCTCGCCCCATTTCGACAGGCCGGTGATAAAGCCCAGGGTCAGGCCGATACCGCCGCCAATGGCGAAACCCAGCGCCGCGCGCCAACCGCTGATAGCCAGGTGCGTCCAGATTTCACCACTGCTGACCAGGCTCACCCCGGCTTCGATCACGGCAATGGGCGCAGGCAGAATCCGCGTCGACAACCAGCCCGCCGACACCGACAACTGCCACACCGCTACCAGCAAGACCGGTAATGCCCATGGCGCAAGGCTGTGAATGACTTTCTTCATGGCGCGCCTCAGCTCTGGGACGCAGCTTTAGGGAGAATGTCGTTAGCAACCATCTCGCCAAACGGGCTGACGTAACCGGCGCTTTTCGGCAACTCGGGACGCTCGATGTCCAGGTGCGGGAACAGCAGTTCGGCAACGCGATACGACTCTTCTAGGTGTGGATAACCAGAGAAGATAAAGGTATCGATACCCAGGTCCGCGTACTCCTTTACACGGGCAGCCACGGTTGGACCATCACCCACCAGCGCCGTGCCGGCACCGCCGCGCACCAGGCCGACACCGGCCCACAGGTTGGGACTGACTTCCAGGTTATCGCGACTGCCGCCGTGCAGAGCCGCCATGCGTTGCTGGCCAACCGAGTCGAAGCGCGCCAGCGAAGCCTGGGCACGTGCGATGGTGTCGTCGTCCAGGTGCGAGATCAGTCGGTCCGCCGCTTGCCACGCCTGGGCATTGGTTTCGCGCACGATCACATGCAGGCGAATACCGAAGCGCACAGTGCGCCCGAGCTTGGCGGCCTTGGCGCGCACCTGGGCGATTTTTTCCGCCACGGCGGCCGGCGGCTCGCCCCAGGTCAGGACCATTTCGACCTGCTCCGCCGCCAGATCCTGGGCCGCTTCCGACGAGCCGCCGAAGTACAGCGGCGGACGCGGTTGCTGGATCGGCGGATAGAGCAACTTGGCGCCCTTCACGCTGATGTGCTGACCATCGTAATCGACGGTTTCGCCTTCCAGCACCCGACGCCAGATGCGGGTGAATTCCACCGAGGCCTGATAGCGCTCTTCGTGGGTCAGGAACAAACCGTCGCCGGCCAATTCTTCCGGATCACCGCCTGTCACCAGGTTGAACAGTGCACGCCCACCGGACAAACGATCCAGGGTCGCCGCCTGACGCGCCGCCACCGTCGGGGAAATGATCCCGGGGCGCAGTGCGACAAGAAATTTCAAACGCTGGGTCACTGGAATCAGCGACGCGGCCACCAGCCACGAGTCTTCGCAGGAACGACCGGTGGGAATCAGCACGCCGCCAAAGCCCAGGCGATCCGCCGCTTGCGCGACTTGTTGCAGGTAACCGTGATCGACGGCGCGAGCGCCTTCGGCGGTGCCAAGGTAATGGCCGTCGCCGTGGGTAGGCAGGAACCAGAAGATATTGAGGCTCATGGAGTGGTCTCCTTAGGAAATCGATTACTGTGCTTTGGCAACGGCCGCCGGCGGCGTCCAGATCACGTCTTTGATGCTCAAAGGCTTGGGAATCAGCTTGAGCTGGTAGAAGCTGTCGGCGATTTTCTGTTGCGCGGCGACCACTTCCGGGGTCAGGAACAACGCGCCGTAGCCCTGGCGTTTCACGGACGTCAGGGTGATGTCCGCTGGCAGGCCAAGCAGTGGAGAAACCTGTTGGGTCACATCGTCCGGATTGGCCTTGGACCATTCACCGACTGCGCGCACTTCTTCCACGAGGGTCTTGATCACCTCAGGGTTTTTCTGCGCATAGGGCTTGGTGGCGAGGTAGAACTGGTGGTTATCCACGATGCCCTGGCCATCGCGCAGGGTATGGGCCTGCAGCTGCTGTTCGGCGGCAGCCTGGTACGGGTCCCAGATGACCCAGGCATCGACGCTGCCACGCTCGAACGCGGCGCGGGCATCAGCCGGCGGCAGGAATACGGTCTGGATATCGCTGTACTTGAGGCCGGCGTCTTCCAGGGCGCGAACCAGCAAGTAATGCACATTGGAGCCTTTGTTCAGGACGACTTTCTTGCCCTTGAGGTCCTTCACCGATTTGATCGGCGAGTCCTTCGGCACCAGGATCGCTTCACTGTGCGGTGCTGGCGGTTCGTAGGCGACGTAAAGCAGGTCCGCGCCCGCGGCCTGGGCGAACACTGGCGGGGTTTCGCCAGTGACACCGAAGTCGATGGAGCCGACGTTCAGGCCTTCGAGCAGTTGCGGACCACCGGGGAATTCAGTCCATTGCACGTCCACGCCTTGGGCGGCAAGGCGTTTTTCCAGAGTGCCCTTGGCTTTGAGCAGCACCAGGGTGCCGTATTTCTGGTAACCGATACGAAGCGTCTCGGCCTGAGCTTGAGTAATGGCGCCGAAGGTGACAGCCGCAGCAAACAGAGCGACCAGACCACGACGCAAAATGACAGGGCGCATGGCGCTCTCCTTTTTGCAGTTGGGTTTTTGGCTGCACCTGCTTGCCCGTTAGCGGGCGAGTAAGGCGAGTACATCAATTTGGAATGGGGCTTATGTTCAGTGGAGCTCAGATGCTCCAGCGAGCACTCAACAAACGATCATTCAATAGCTGCGGGTCGAGCGGCTTGGGCCGTCGCGCCATGGCGCTGAAAAACAATTCCAGCGACTCGTTCAATCTTTGCTCCAGCTCCGGCGCCAACTGTGCCTGCGCACTGCCTTCGCCGTAAGCGATCTGGCTGTCGACGGCGAAAATCCCCTGGAGCAGCTCCTGGGCCTTCAATGCCGACAATACCGGCTTGAGTGCGTAATCCACCGCCAGCATGTGGGCAATGCTGCCCCCGGTTGCCATGGGCAACACCACTTTATGCGCCAGGGCGCGCTCGGGCAGCAGATCCAGCACGGTTTTCAACGCACCTGAGAAAGAAGCCTTGTAGACCGGCGTGGCGATCAGCAGGCCATCGGCGCTTTCAATCTGTTGAAGCAGGTTGATCACCTTAGGACTGTCGAAGCGTGCATGCAGCAAGTCTTCGGCCGGGAAGTCCCGCACCTGGTAGCTCACCACTTCCACGCCCTGCCCTTGCAACCAACGCTGGGAGCGCTCCAGCAACACCCCGGAACGGGAGCGCTGGCTGGGACTGCCACCGAGTGAGACGACCAACATTCAGACGATTCCTTGAGCGGTGTTAGCGATTCGCGGTTTGCGATCTCGCTTTGATAGAGTGACCTTAACAGGTGATTTATATATCCATAAATCATATTTATTCATTTAGTTATTCGTTTTAGCGATATAACTTCGGATTCGTCGAGACGAAAAAAAGGCCGTCGAAACGGCCCGAAAACCCCCTGCTTTGTGTTCTATGAGATCGTTCCCACGCTCTGCGTGGGAGTGATCTTGTCCGGGCTACCGATTCGGCTGCGGTGTCAGGCGCAAGTACGGCTTAACGGCTCGATAGCCCTTGGGAAAGCGCTGCCTGAGTTCATCTTCATCCTTGAGCGACGGCACGATCACCACCTCATCACCGTCCTGCCAGTTGGCCGGGGTGGCCACCTTGTGGTTGTCGGTCAGTTGCAGCGAATCGATCACTCGCAGGATTTCATGGAAGTTGCGACCGGTGCTCGCCGGGTAGGTGATGGTCAACCGTACCTTTTTGTTCGGGTCGATCACGAACAGCGAGCGCACCGTCAAGGTGTCGTTGGCGTTGGGATGGATCAGGTCGTACAGGTCCGAGACCTTGCGGTCGGCGTCGTCGAGAATCGGGAAGTTGACCACGGTGCCCTGGGTTTCGTTGATGTCTTCGATCCACCTGTGGTGCGATTCCACCGGGTCGACGGACAGCGCGATGGCCTTGACCCCACGCTTGGCGAATTCGTCTTTCAACTTCGCCGTAAAACCCAGCTCGGTGGTGCACACCGGCGTGAAGTCGGCCGGATGGGAAAACAGCACACCCCAGCTATCGCCCAGCCACTGGTGAAACCGGATGGTACCGGCGCTGGAATCCTGTTCGAAATCCGGGGCGATATCGCCCAGTCTGATACTCATGGTGCTGCTCCTGGTGAGTGCTGGTTGAGTTCAACTGTGCCTGCTTTTTTTATTCATTAAAAAGAATAAATATTGATTTATTTAGATCCTAAAGGAATATTAAACATCTCTTCACTGGACGCACGAACCCATCGCCCCCAACATCGGCCCCAAGGTTCGAGAAGGCCTTGAGTTGCTGTAAAAGAGGGGAAATACGAGGCCGGTTTACGGGGGTGAGCCCGCCTCGAAAACGCAAAAGCCCCACCCGGCGTGATGCCGGGCGGGGCTTTTTTTGCGTCGGTTACCCTGTAGGAGCGAGCCTGCTCGCGAAGACGTCGTGTCAGCCACAAACCTGCTGAATGACACACCGTTTTCGCGAGCAGGCTCGCCCCCACACGCTATTACAACAGCGGGATCGAGTAGCTGACGATCAGGCGGTTCTCGTCCTGGGAACGAGTGTTCGGCAGATCGGTGCGCCAGGTAGCGTTTCTCCACTGCACGCCGAGGTTTTTCAACGCACCGGACTGAACGACGTAACCCACGGTCAGGTCGCGTTCCCACTCGGAAGCGCCGCTCGCCGCTTCACGACCGGCAGCGTTGACGGTATCGATGTCGTCACCATGCAGGTACACCAAACCCGCCGTCAGGCCAGGTACGCCGACCTTGGCGAAATCGAACGAGTAACGTGCTTGCCAGGTTTTCTCGCCGGCACGGGCGAACTTCTGGATTTGCGAGTCGGTGATGATGTAGGCCGATGCGCCGTCGCCCTGGTTCAGGTACGGGAAGTCGCTGCTGCCGTTGCTGACCTGGTAACCGCCACCGAAGGTGTGACCTTCAACGGTGTACAGGAACAGACCGCTATACAGGTTGTTGTCGACCTTGCCTTTACCGCTCGGCGCATTGTAGTTGCCAGAAGTGAAGAAGTTCACGTCGTGACCGTTGGCACCGTCATCCCGGCTATTGAAGTAGCGCAGGTCGGATTTCAGAACGCCCGGGCCGATTGCCCAGTTGTGAACCAGGCCCAGGAAATGCTGCTTGTAGAAATCTTCCAAATTGCCGTAGTAGTACTGCGCAGTCAGGTCTTTGGTGATTTTGTAGTCACCGCCACCGTAATAGAATTTGTTGCTGTCGCGGCCAGCCGCAGTACGACCGTTGGCACCAGCGATCGACAACTCTTCGTTGTTGCTGGAGTTACGACCTTTGGCGTGCTCGATCTGACCACCGACCAGTGTCAGGTCTTTGATATCGCCAGAGGTGATCTGACCACCCTGAAAAGTTTGCGGCAGCAGACGACCATCGTTGGTGACGATCACCGGCAGTTTTGGCTGCAAGGTACCCAGTTTCAGTTCAGTCTGGGAGATCTTGGCTTTGGCCGTCAGGCCCAGGCTGGAGAAGTTATCAACCGCTTCGCCGTTGGACTTGCTCGGGAACACAGTGCCGCCATAAGCGTTACCAGGGGTGCCATTGGCGTTAACGTTGCCATTAGTGCCGCCGCCCGAATCCAGCTTCACGCCCAACAGGCCGATCGCATCGATACCGAAGCCGACAGTGCCTTGGGTGTAGCCGGAGATGAAACGCAGGTCGAAGCCTTGGCCCCATTCTTCGTTCTTGTTCGGCTGAGCAGCGCCGTCGCGATAGTCGGTGTTGATATAGAAATTGCGCAGCCCCAACGTTGCCTTGCTGTCTTCGATGAAACCGGCGGCACTTGCTTGCTGCGCCAAAACCCCTACGGCCACTGCCACGGCCAGGTTGGACTTGTTCATTGTTTCGCTCCTATCGTTTTCTAATTCCTGGTCCCGGGTCGAATGCCCTGGATCCGCGACCGTCTGGATCGGTCGTTTTTTTGGGTCGCGCAGAATACTCCTTCATAATCCTAAAAAGAATTGCAAAAAGAATTTTAATCACATTTAGGAATATGCCCCGACAGCACGGACCCAAGAGGTCACGGTGACAAAACCGACTTCTGGAAATTGGGCTGTTCGGGGATTTGAAGCGTCGATCCGAAGCTTACGGTGCGTATCGGATGGCCCTACTCTAAGCGCTTCAGAACAAAGCTAAAAAGAATAAAAAATCATCGAAGGCATCGTTTATGGAATATGAAAACAGACGCGAAAAAAAGCCTCGTCCGCCGACGAGGCTTTTTGCTACGGCTTACTTGAAGGCGTAGGTGTAGTTGAAGATCACACGGGTCTGGTCTTCATCAAGGGTACTGGTGTTACCACGATACATACCGTGACGCAGCGTCGTACCGAAGCCTTTAAGCGGACCGGTTTGAATCACGTAATCCACACGCAGGTCAGTCTCGCGCTCGTTCAGGTCCTTGCCCACGCCGTTGGTGGCCTTGATGTCCTGGCCGTACAGGTAAGCAGCCGACGCTTTCAAACCGGGAACGCCCAGCGAAGCGAAGTCATAAGAGTACTGACCGTAGGTGGTGTTTTCACCGGCACGGATAAAGCTGCCGACGGTGGCGTCGGTGAACGAGTAGAAGCTGGCGCCGCCGGCACCTTCGTTGCGACCGTTGCCATCGACAACGTTGGCCTGGTTCAGGAAGACGAAACCGCCGTCATCGTTGACACGCTGATGCCCAAGCAGGAATGCACTGCCACCCAGGGTGTAGGTGAACGTGGCGCTCCAGGTTTTGTTATCAACCTCGCCCGGGGTCTTTGCATAGCCGTTGTTGTTGTTGAACCGGTAACCGGCCTGGCCGTTCTTGCCGTCAGAGCTGCTGTCGAAGTAGCGAATGTCAGTCTTGAACGATTGGTTGGTGCCGATCGGGTAAACGTGCACCAGGCCGAGGAAGTTCTGCTTGTAGAAGTCTTCCAGGTTCGCGTAGTAGTACTGCAGCAACAGGTCCTTGGTGACCTTCCAGTCAGCACCGGCGTAACGGAACTGGTTGCTGTCCTGGGTAGCGCCAGCCACAGACAGGCCAGTGCTGTTCGAGGAGGCGCGACCTGTCGCGTGCTCCAACTGACCGACGTTGAAGGTGACGTTGTCGATTTCCTTCGAGGTGATGGTGCCACCTTCAAAGGTTTGTGGCAGTACGCGACTGTCGTTCGCGATCAGGATCGGCATGTTGGGTTGCAAGGCACCACCGAGGTGGGCCTCGGTCTTAGAGAAGCGCGCCTTGACGTTACCCGCCAAACGGCTCCACGAACTCTCTGCCGAACCATCGGAATCGCTAGGGGAGAAGGAGTTGTTGTCCGGGTGATGGCCCTTGCCGCCGTCCAGATGGATGCCGACCAGAGCCTGCGCGTCGATACCGAAGCCGACTGTGCCTTGGGTGAAGCCCGACTGGTAATCGAACTTCAGGCCTTCCGCCGCTTCACGCTGCCTGTTGGCAGGCGTACTGGGACCTTCACGCTTATCCGAGTCGAAATAATAGGTGCGCGAACTAACGGAAGCCTTGCTGTCATCGATGAAACCGGCGGCGCCTGCCTGCTGCGCCAGAACCCCTACGGCCACGGCCAGGGTCAAGGTCGACTTGTTCATTGTTTAAACTCCTCTCGTCTCTAATTCTTATTGGTCCTGGTTCCGGGTCATATGCCTGGAATCTAAGATGCGCGATTAGCGCCAGAGCGTGACCCACAAGTCAATCGTAACTACATGTGTCTACGACCATAGTCTAATCCCCGATTTTTTGGTCCTTGCCAGTCATGATTTCGTCATAAACCTGAAAAGATTGAATGGATTCTTTTCTCATACCGTTTAGGAATTTCGCTCATTTTTTGCCTTTCCTCAGGCTAGAGCCTCCGGCTCATAAGCTAATTCCTAAATGGTATTTATTAGGCGTTTTTTAGATCGATTAGGTTTGGAAGCAATTCCGAAACAAAACCTTTCAAAAAGGCCAACGCCATGTCGATCAGACGCGCACTATCCAAGCCATTTGTTACAGTTTGTGTATCGCTCGCATTTTCTTTTTCCGCCCATGCGGCAAACCTCACGGTTGGCTACCAGACCGGGATCGATCCGAGCAAAGTCCCCCAGGCCGATGGCCTTTATGAAAAAACCATTGGCGAGAAAATCGACTGGCGGCGCTTCAACAGTGGCCCGGAAGTGGTCACCGCCATTGCTTCCGGCGACGTGCAGATCGGCAACCTCGGCTCCAGCCCACTGGCCGCCGCGGCTTCGCGCAATCTGCCGATCGTCGCGTTCCTTGTTTCCGCACAGATCAATGCCGCCGAAGCCTTGGTGGTGCGCAATGGCAGTGGTATCGAAAAACCGCAAGATCTGATCGGCAAGACCATCGCCACGCCGTTCGTTTCCACATCCCACTACAGCCTGTTGGGTGCGCTGAAGCACTGGGGTCTGGACGCATCGAAAGTCAAAGTGGTGAACCTGCAACCGGCAGAAATCGCCGCCGCCTGGAAGCGTGGAGACATTGATGGCGCATTTGTGTGGTCACCAGCCCTGGGGGAAATTCGCAAGACCGGCAAGACCTTGACCGATGCTGCGCAAGTCGGCCAATGGGGTGCACCGACCTTCGAAGTCTGGGTAGCGCGCAAGGATTACGCCGAGAAGCACCCAGAGGTCATCGCCCGGTTCGCCAAGGTTACCCTCGACTCATTTGCCGACTATGCGGCGCATAAGGCCAGCTGGACCGCGGATTCGGTACCGGTGCAGAAAATCGCCAAATTGACCGGTGCCAATGCAGCCGATGTGCCGGAATTGCTGGCCGGGTCCGCGTTCCCGGATGCCAAGGCACAACAGACCAGCGCCCTGTTGGCCGGCGGTACGGCGCAAGCGATTGGCGAGACGGCGAAGTTCTTGAAGGAACAGGGGAAGGTTGAAACGGTGCTGCCGGACTATTCGCCGTATGTCAGCGCGAAGTTCGTGCAGGAATAATGCCCCCTACCCTTGATCGTTCCCACGCTCCGCGTGGGTATGCCTCAACGGACGCTCCGCGTTCGGCTCTTGATGGGACGCAGAGCGTCCCGGGCTGCATTCCCACGCGGAGCGTGGGAACGATCCACGATCAAGGGCCCTCGCTTTACAGGGCTTTTTCGAAGATCTTCGAGTTACGCTGGTAGTTGTACAGCGACGCCCGTGCCGACGGCAGGCGATCGACGCTGCTCGGCACGAAGCCACGCTCGCGGAACCAGTGAGCCGTGCGCGTGGTGAGGACGAACAAGGTTTTCAACCCCTGGGCCCGTGCACGGGTTTCAATGCGCTCGAGAAGCTCATCGCCGCGACCGCCATGACGGTACTCCGGGTTCACCGCCAGGCACGCCAACTCTCCGGCATCGGAATCGGCGATCTGATACAGCGCCGCGCAGGCGATGATCATGCCCTCACGCTCGACCACGCTGAACTGCTCGATCTCACGCTCGAGTACTTCGCGCGAGCGGCGCACCAGGATGCCCTGCTCTTCCAGCGGGCTGATCAAGTCCAGCAAGCCGCCGACGTCTTCGATGGCCGCTTCGCGCACCACCTCGAATTGCTCCTGGGCCACCAGCGTACCGCCACCGTCACGGGTGAAGAGTTCGGTCAGCAGCGCACCGTCTTCGGCGTAGCTGACGATATGGCTGCGAGCCACGCCGCCTCGGCAGGCTTCAGCGGCGGCATCCAGCAGCTCGGCCTGGTAATTGCTGCCCAGACGCTGCAGATGCGCCGGCACCTGCTGCGGACGCAGTTCGCGTACCAGCCTGCCGTGTTCATCGATCAAACCAAGGTCGGCGCCAAACAGCAGCAGTTTGTCCGCGCCCAGGTCGATGGCCGCGCGCGTGGCGACATCTTCACAAGCGAGGTTGAAAATTTCGCCGGTCGGCGAATAACCCAGTGGCGACAAAAGCACGATGGAGCGCTCGTCCAGCAAGCGATTGATGCCCTTGCGGTCAACCCGACGCACTTCACCGGTGTGGTGATAGTCGACACCTTCAAGCACGCCGATGGGCCGCGCCGTCACCAGGTTGCCGCTGGCCACCCGCAGGCGCGAGCCCTGCATCGGCGAAGACGCCATGTCCATGGACAGCCGTGCTTCGATGGCGATGCGCAGTTGGCCGACCGCATCGATCACGCACTCCAGGGTTGCCGCATCGGTGATGCGCATTCCATGGTGGTAATGCGGGGTCAGGCCGCGAGACTCGAGGCGCGCTTCGATTTGCGGGCGCGAACCGTGCACCAGCACCAGGCGCACGCCCAGGCTGTGCAACAACACCAGGTCGTGGACGATGTTGCCGAAGTTCGGGTGCTCAACGCCATCGCCGGGCAGCATGACGACAAAGGTGCAATCGCGGTGGGCGTTGATGTAGGGCGAAGCGTGACGAAGCCAATTGACGTATTCGGGCATGAACCTGGGCCTGTAATAAATAGCAGCCGAAAAAAGGGCGGAACAGAAAACGCACAGCGGGCTGATGGTTATCGTCGGAACAGGCTTGGCGACACGCGTGCTCTCCTCATGAATCCGGGTTGGGACGCAGCTCCTGCAAGAGTGCGCTCAACTGACTGGCATAGGCGTTTTGGCCGGCGTCAGGCAGTAATGTTCAATCAACTGTCGTAATAGATGCACCGTAGGCTGCAAACGTGACATTTCGAGGAATTCCCCCGGTTGGTGGGCACAGGCGATATCGCCCGGGCCAAGCACCAGTGTTTCGCAGCCAAGTCGCTGAAGATAAGGCGCTTCGGTGCCAAATGCCACTGCTTCGGCGCCATGGCCGGTGAGCTTTTCGGCAATGCGCACCAGTTCTGCATCCTCAGCCTGCTCGAAAGGAGGCACTTCGGGGAACAGCGGTGCGTAATCGATTTTTACCTGGTGCCGCTCGGCAATCGCCCTGAGCTTCTGCGAAATATCGGCTCGCAGGATCTTGGGATCCATACCCGGCAATGGCCGCAGATCGAACTCCAGCGAACACTGGCCGCAGATGCGGTTGGGGTTGTCGCCACCATGGATGCAGCCGAAGTTCATGGTCGGCATCGGCACGCTGAACTGTGGATTACGGAATTCACGCTGCCACAACAGGCGCAAGCCGCGCAGTTCACCGATGGCATCGTGCATGGCTTCGAGTGCGCTGTGCCCCAGGCGCGGGTCCGAGGAGTGGCCGCTCTGCCCGAGGATATCGATGCGCTCCATCATGATGCCTTTGTGCATGCGGATCGGTTTGAGCCCGGTCGGCTCCCCGATCACGGCCGCACGTCCCAGCGGCCGTCCCGCCTGGGCCAGTGCCCGGGCGCCGGACATCGAGCTTTCTTCATCGCAGGTGGCAAGGATCAGCAGCGGCTGCTTGAACGGTTGGTCGAGCAGCGGCCGGACGGCTTCGATGGCCAGGGCGAAAAACCCCTTCATGTCGCAACTGCCCAGGCCGACCCAGCGGCCGTCGACCTCAGTCAGCTTCAGGGGGTCGGTCTGCCACAACGCGCCATCGAACGGCACCGTATCACTGTGACCGGCCAGCACGAGCCCACCGGGGCCACTGCCAAAACTGGCCAGCAGGTTGAATTTGCCGGGGCTGACCTGCTGGATGTCGCAGGCAAAACCCAGATCGCCGAGCCAGGCGGCCAGCAGGTCGATCACCGGACGATTGGATTGATCGAGGCTTGGCTGGGTGCAGCTGACGGATGGCGCAGCGATCAGTGCAGCGAACTGATCTTTCATGGACGGCAAAGGCATCGCTGACTCCAACTCCCGAATTGAAGTCCATCATAGAGCCATCCGGTGACAGGAATAAACCGTCGCACGGCGTAGGCAGGTTGAGTCCTGTACACTGCACGACCTTGGCAGCCACCTTTTCCCCCGGCTGCGCTCCCGATCCTGGATTTTCCGGCCATGCAGAAAGAAACCGAAATCAAGCTCCGCGTCAGCCGCGAAACCCTCGCCGCCCTGCGCGAGCACCCGTTACTGAAAAAACGCAACAAAAGTGGCTGGGAACGCCGTGAGTTGATGAATCAATACTTCGACACCCCTGAGCGTGACCTGGCCCGGGCCAAAGTCGCCCTGCGCCTGCGCAAGGATGGCGAAGACGTGATCCAGACCCTCAAGACCCGCGGCCAAAGCGTCGCTGGCCTGTCCGTACGTAACGAATACGACTGGAACCTGCCCAAAGCCAAGCTCGACCTGAAAAAACTGGACGGCGAATGCTGGCCCGAAGAACTGGCCGAACTGGACAAGAAAACCCTGAAAGCCATCTTCACCACCGATTTCGTCCGCGAGCGCGCGGAAATCGCCTGGGGCCGCGGCAAGACCAAAGTGGTCATCGAAGCGGCACTGGACCTGGGCCACGTGGTGGTCGGCAAGCAGAAAGAAGAAATCTGCGAACTGGAACTGGAATTGCGCGAAGGCGAACCCGCTGCGCTGCTGGAGCTGGCTGCCGAACTGGCGGAAAAACTGGCGCTGATGCCATGCGACATCAGCAAGGCCGAACGTGGCTATCGCCTGTACGACGCCCACAGTTACTCCTTGAGCCTGCCGGCACCGCAGATCAGCGCCGAAACGCCACTGGACGACGCCTTCGCCGCACTCAGCTGGCACTTGCTGGGCAGCAGCCAGCGCCTGGCCGAGCAGTATCGTTTCAATGGCCACTGGCGCCTGTTGCAGGACTGGGTCGAGAACCTGGCTGAAATGCGCGCGCTGATCAGCAGCCTCGGTCAAGCCGCACCACGCCAGTCGACCCACGATTTGCGTGTCGCCCTCGACGCCCTGCTGGAAGACTGGCGCCCGCTGGTACAGGCCGGCCTGGACGATGAAGACGTTCGCAAAGCCGCGCCGGAGCAGTTCCTCGAAGAACTCGAAGACCCGCGTTGGGGCCTGTTCTCCCTGAACACCTCGCGTTGGTTGCTGGCCCGCACCTGGACCGCCGAGCGTAATACCCGGGGCAATCGCCAGGGCGCCGCGCAACTGGGCAGCTGGCTGCCGCGCCTGCTGGGCGAGGAAGCCACCTCGCTGCAATTGCAGCGCTACCAGCAACAGCCGGAAGACCTGGCTGAGCAACTGCCGCGTATCGAGCGCATTCAGGTCTGGTTGCACCACGCACGCAACGTGCTGGAGATCCCGGAAATGGATCGCCTCTACGGCGAGTTGAACAAGCTGGCGCAACTGGCCAACGAGCCGATCACCGACGAAACCCTGGATGCGCGCAAGCAACAGGCGATCGCGGTTTATCAGAATCGTGCCTGGAAGATGCTTCTGCGTCTGTAACACCGCTAAAAGATCGCAGCCTTCGGCAGCTCCTACATAGAATTGTGTACCCCTGTAGGAGCTGCCGCAGGCTGCGATCTTTTGCTTTACCGCAACACCGGCAAACTCGTCGTCGATTTGATCTCCGACAACGCCACGATCGAGTTCACCTCCTGAATCCCCGGCACCAGCGACAGCTTCTCAAAGAAGAACCGCTCATACGCCTCGATGTCCGCTGCGACAATCCGCAACATGAAGTCCACCGCCCCCATCAGCACGTAGCACTCCAATACTTCAGGAAAACCTCGAATAGCCTCGGTGAACTCGGTGAAGTTCGAGCGGCCATGGGCGTTGAGTTTTACCTGCGCAAAAATCTGCGTGTTCAGGCCGATTTTCTTGCGGTCAAGCAAGGTGACCTGGCCGCGAATGATCCCCTCCTCTTTCATACGCTGAATCCGCCGCCAGCAGGGTGACTGCGAAAGCCCCACCTGTTCGGCGATCTGCGCGCTTGAAAGCGAAGCATCCTCCTGCAGCAAGGCGAGAATCCTACGGTCGTAGCTGTCCAACTCGCTATGCATAAAAAAACCTTCAACTGATGATCTTACGAATTACTTAATTCGACATAACTGGTATATGTCCAATCATAGATAAGAAATACCCGCCGACGAATGTAAAAATTTCTCCAATCAGATTGGAGATCGAGCATGCCTTACCTGGAAGCCGTGAATACCTCGCTAACCCGCGCCGATGCCTGGAATGCCGGCAACACACATTGCCGCGTCCACTATCAATTGCTCGCCGAGGCCGAACCGGACCTGTTGTGCCGCGCGCTCAACCTGTTCGCCTTGCAGTGCCTGACACCGCAGCAGGTGCAGGTGCAGCGTCACGACGATTTGCTGGCCATCGATGTGGTCGTCGACGGCTTGAGCTGGCATCGCGCCCAGGTGATTGCACAAAAACTGCGCAACCTGATCAGCGTCTGTTCGGTCGATCTGCAAGCGGCGGATTGCGCCTGGGGAGAAGCGGTTCTGGCGGCGGGCTGAAAAAACCCGATACGGCTTCGTCGGGTAGTGGCCCAACGGCCTGCAGGGTCACGACTATCCTTTGCGCACTGTTTTCAAAAGGAGCCCGCATGTCCGTTCAAATCGCCCTTCAGGACCGCTGGCTGGACCTCAATGATGTGCTGCGTGAACTGGTCGCCCAGGGCTTTGTCAGCCAGGACTCGGCCGAACAGGCGTTGAACGCCCGACGCCGTCACGCCGCCGATGGCCAGATGCACCCGCTGGAGTTCATCGCCAGCCAACACCTGGTCGACCTAAGCCGTCCGGGCAAGCACCTCGACCTTGAAAGCCTGACCCTGTGGCTGTCCCAGCAGGCGGGCCAGCCTTACCTACGGATCGATCCGCTGAAAATCAACGTCGCGGCCGTGACGCCGTTGATGTCCTACGCCTTCGCCCAGCGCCACAAGATTCTCGCGGTGTCGGTCGATCGCGACGCAGTAACCATCGCCAGCGCCCAGCCTTATGTAACCGGTTGGGAAGCAGACCTGGCCCACGTGCTGAAGTTGCCGATCAAGCGCGTGGTGGCCAACCCGGTGGACATCCAGCGTTTCAGCGTGGAATTCTTTCGCCTGGCCAAATCG
Organism: Pseudomonas sp. V98_8; assembly: GCF_029967975.1. Taxonomy (NCBI): domain Bacteria; kingdom Pseudomonadati; phylum Pseudomonadota; class Gammaproteobacteria; order Pseudomonadales; family Pseudomonadaceae; genus Pseudomonas; species Pseudomonas sp. V98_8. The sequence goes on along the minus strand of NZ_JASCAE010000086.1, from coordinate 21,758 downwards.
GTCAGCGGCGCGAACAGCGCCGATCAGCAGGTCAGCCACCTGGGCAATTTCGAGCAGTTGCTCAACCTCGGCGCCAGCGACCAGGAACCCGACGCCAACGACGCGCACATCGTCAATATCGTCGACTGGCTGTTCCAGTACGCCTTCCAGCAGCGCGCCAGCGATATCCACATCGAGCCCCGGCGCGAACAGGGCACGGTGCGCTTTCGCATCGACGGCGTATTGCACAACGTCTACCAATTCCCGCCCCAGGTGACCATGGCCATCGTCAGTCGCCTCAAAAGCCTCGGGCGAATGAACGTCGCGGAGAAACGCAAACCCCAGGACGGCCGGGTGAAAACCAAGACTCCGGAGGGTGGAGAAGTCGAGTTGCGGCTCTCGACCTTGCCCACGGCCTTCGGCGAAAAAATGGTCATGCGGATCTTTGACCCGGAAGTGCTGCTCAAGGATTTCGATCAGTTGGGTTTTTCCGCCGACGACCTGCGGCGCTGGCAGGACATGACCCGCCAGCCCAATGGCATCATCCTGGTCACCGGGCCGACCGGGTCGGGCAAGACCACTACGCTCTACACCACATTGAAAAAGCTGGCGACGCCGCAAGTCAACCTCTGCACCATCGAAGACCCGATAGAAATGGTCGAGCCGGCGTTCAACCAGATGCAGGTCCAGCACAACATCGACCTGACTTTCGCCGCCGGTGTCCGGGCGCTGATGCGGCAAGACCCGGACATCATCATGATCGGCGAGATCCGCGACCTGGAAACCGCCGAGATGGCCATCCAGGCGGCCCTCACCGGGCATCTGGTGTTATCGACGCTGCACACCAACGATGCACCCAGCGCCATCAGCCGTTTGCTGGAACTGGGCGTGCCGCACTACCTGATCAAGGCCACCGTACTCGGCGTGATGGCCCAACGCCTGGTGCGCACCCTGTGCCCACACTGCAAGGCACCGCAAACCCTGGACGAGGAAGACTGGCAATCCCTGACCCGGCCCTGGCAGGCCCCCTTGCCTGGCAACGCCCAGCGCGCCATTGGCTGCCTGGAATGCCGCGATACCGGCTACCACGGTCGTGCCGGGGTGTACGAAATCATGCAATTGAGCGACGGCTTGAAGGCGCTGATCAATCCCGACACTGACTTGCTGGCGGTGCGGCGCCAGGCGTTCAAGGAGGGCATGCGCAGCCTGCGACTGTCGGGGGCGCAGAAAGTGGCGGCGGGCCTGACGACGATTGAGGAGGTGTTGCGGGTGACTCCGCAGAGCGAGCAGAAGTAGGTGGGCCGTTACGGAACTCGATTGGGGGTCGACAATCCAACATCGCAGTTAATCAGTGGAGTCACCCATCATGCGTTTCAAAGTTGCTGTCGCTACCATCGCCTTGTTGTCCCTGCCTGTCGGCTCGGCGATGGCTGATAGCTTTTGGCGTAACGTCCTTACCTCCGGTGCAACCACCGGCTCGACCTACCTGACGTTCAAGGATAACAAGATGATCGTCGCGGCCCAGGACGATGCCGGCAGCTTTGTGGCCAGTGACGGCAGCATCCGCGGCCCTTACCTGGAAGCGGCAATGCAGAAAGTCCGCGCCGACAACCCAGGCTTGCAGGCCACGGATATGGAACTGGCTAACGCGATCCTGGCGAAGAATGCCGTGGCTTCGGAATAAGCCAGGTTGCCGAACGAAAAATGCCGCTCACATGAGCGGCATTTTTTATGGACGTTTAAAAGCAAAGATCGCAGCCTGCGGCAGCTCCTACGGGGGATCGCATTACCATGTAGGAGCTGCCGCAGGCTGCGATCTTTTGATCTTGCCTAACGGTACTCATCCAGCGGCACACACGCACAAAACAGATTCCGGTCACCGTAGACATTGTCCACCCGGTTCACCGCCGGCCAATATTTGTGCGCCTTGGTGTGAGCATCCGGTGTAACCGCCTGCACGATGCTGTAAGGCCGTTCCCACACGCCAGTGATGTCCGCCAGCGTATGCGGCGCTCGCTTCAACGGGTTGTCCTCGGCTGGCCAGTTGCCGTTCTGCACCTCGGTAATTTCCGCGCGGATGCTCAGCATCGCGCCGATAAAACGGTCCAGCTCTGCCTTCGACTCGCTTTCGGTGGGCTCGACCATCAACGTCCCCGGCACCGGGAACGACATGGTGGGTGCATGGAAGCCGTAGTCCATCAGGCGCTTGGCAACGTCCTCTTCGCTGATGCCGGTCAGCGCCTTGAGGGGTCGCAGGTCGAGAATGCATTCGTGGGCCACTCGCTCGTTGCGACCTGTGTAGAGGATTGGAAACGCGCCGGACAGGTGGCGCGCCAGGTAATTGGCCGCCAGGATCGCCACTTCACTGGCGTCGGCCAATTGCGGCCCCATCATGGCGATGTACATCCAGCTGATCGGCAGGATGCTGGCACTGCCCCAGGGCGCCGCACTGACCGCGCCATTCTGTGGCTGCGGCCCATCGATAGGCACGACCGGATGATTGGCCACGAACGGCGCCAGGTGGGCGCGCACGCCAATCGGCCCCATGCCCGGCCCGCCGCCGCCATGGGGAATGCAGAAGGTCTTGTGCAGGTTCATGTGTGACACATCGGCACCAATGTCCGCCGGGCGCGCCAGCCCGACCTGGGCGTTGAGGTTCGCGCCGTCCATGTACACCTGGCCGCCGTGGCTGTGGATAACTTCACAGATTTCGCTGATGCCTTCTTCATACACGCCGTGGGTCGATGGATAAGTCGCCATCAGGCACGCCAGCTTATCCCCGGCCTGGGCGGCCTTGTCTTTCAGGTCCTCCAGATCGACGTTGCCCGCCTCGTCACATTCGACGATCACCACGCGCATTCCGGCCATCTGCGCCGAGGCCGGATTGGTGCCGTGGGCCGAGGAAGGAATCAGGCAGACATCCCGCCCGCCCTGCTGGCGGCTCTCGTGGTATTTGCGAATCGCCAGCAGCCCGGCATATTCGCCTTGGGCCCCGGAGTTGGGCTGCATGCAGATCGCATCGAAACCGGTAATCGCGCAAAGCCAGCGTTCCAGTTCTTCGATCATCAATGAATAACCGAGGGCCTGTTCTCTGGGCGCAAACGGATGCAGGTTGGCGAACTGCGGCCAGGTAATCGGAATCATCTCGCTGGTGGCGTTGAGCTTCATGGTGCACGAGCCCAGCGGGATCATCGATTGATTGAGCGCCAGATCCTTGTTCTCCAGTTGCTTGAGGTAGCGTAGCATCTCGGTTTCGCTGTGGTGGGCGTTAAACACCGGATGGCGCAGATAGGGCGAGGTTCGTGCCAGCGTGTCGGGAATGCCGCCATCCAGGGTTTCTGCGTCCAGATCGTCGACGTTAAGCCCATGATCGGCCCCCAGGAACAGGTCGAACAGTTTCGCCACCGTGGTTTCATCGCAGGTTTCGTCGAGGCTCATACCCAATCGCCCACGCCCCAGAATGCGCAGGTTGATCTGCGCGGCCTGGGCGCTTTCAATGATCGCGGTCTGGGTGCCACCGACCTCCAGGGTCAGGGTGTCGAAGAAGTGTTGGTTGAGACGGGTAATGCCTTTGCGCTCAAGGCCCGCGGCAAGGATGCAGGTCAGACGGTGGACGCGCTGGGCAATCCGTTTCAGCCCTTCGGGGCCGTGATAAACCGCGTAGAAGCTGGCGATATTGGCCAGCAGCACTTGAGCGGTGCAGATGTTCGAGTTGGCCTTTTCACGACGGATATGCTGCTCGCGGGTTTGCAGGGCCATGCGCAGGGCAACGTTGCTGCGGGCGTCTTTTGACACGCCGATGATGCGGCCGGGAATCGCCCGCTTGTACTCGTCACGGCTGGCGAAAAAAGCCGCGTGAGGGCCGCCGTAACCCATGGGTACGCCAAAACGCTGGGATGAACCGAACACCACGTCGGCACCCAGCTCCCCCGGCGGGGTGAGCAGCAGCAGGCTCAGCAGATCAGTGTCCACACAGGCCAACGCCTGCTGGGCATGCAGATGATCAATCAGCGGACGTAGATTACGGATCTCGCCGTGGGTGTCGGGATATTGCAGCAGTGCACCAAATACCTGGTGCTGCTTCAAGTTATCCACAGCGTCAACGATGAGCTCGAACCCGAAGCCTTCGGCACGGGTCTGCACCACGGAAATGGTCTGCGGATGGCAGTTTTCGTCAACAAAGAACAGATTGCTTTTCGACTTGGCAACCCGCTTGGCCAGGGCCATGGCTTCCGCGGCCGCGGTGGCTTCATCCAGCAGCGAGGCGTTGGCCAGTTCAAGGCCCGTGAGGTCGATGGTCAACTGCTGGAAATTCAACAGCGCTTCAAGCCGGCCTTGGGCAATTTCCGGTTGATAGGGCGTGTACGCGGTGTACCAGCCGGGATTTTCCAGGACGTTGCGCAGGATGACGGCGGGTGTCAGCGTGCCGTGATAGCCCATGCCGATCAGGCTGGTCCAGACCTGATTCTGCTCGGCGTAACCGCGCAGCTTGGCCAGTGCGGCTTCTTCGTCGAGCGCTGGCGGCAGGTCGAGTGGTCGGTTCAGGCGGATTCCCGGCGGTACCGTCTGCTCGATCAACTCGACCCGGCTACCGAGGCCAAGGCTGTCGAGCATCGCTTGTTGCTCGGCGGCATCAGGCCCAAGGTGGCGGCGAAGAAAGGCATTGGGGTCGCGTAACTGGCTCAGGGACGGCAACTGGGACATGACGGGCTCTCTCTTGGCTGGCGCTCAGCGTCGATGCAACTCGGTCAAACCAGCATAGCAGTCGATGCCAGACCCGAACTCATGTAGGAGCGAGCATGCTCGCGATGAACCTGAGAACACCGCGGGGTGTCAGGCTTCCAGCGTCATCGTTGACGACTATCGCGAGCGTGCTCGCTCCTACAGGGGGAAAATCGCCAGAAGCAAAAAAGCCCCGACAGGTCGGGGCTTTGGGGTAACGCTGAAGGCTTACTCGCCGATGGCGGCCTTGTAACCTGCCGCATCAAGCAGCTTGTCCAGGTCAGCCGTGTTGCTTGGCTTGAGCTTGAAGATCCACGCGCCGTACGGGTCGGAGTTGAGCAGCTCAGGCTCACTGCTCAGTGCTTCGTTGACGGCGATCACTTCACCGGCAATCGGAGAGTAGATATCGGAAGCTGCCTTTACCGACTCAACGACACCGGCCTGATCTTCAGCGGCAAACACGTTGCCAACTTCGGTCAGCTCAACGAACACCACATCACCCAGCGCTTCCTGCGCGTGATCGCTGATGCCCACGGTGACGGTGCCATCGGCTTCCAGGCGAGCCCATTCGTGACTCTCGGCAAAACGCAGGTCGGCAGGGATATTGCTCATGTTCTGTGTCCTCAGGAAATTTATCGGCGGTCAACATCCGCCGGGAAAGGTTAGATCAAGGTTTTGCCATGGCGCACGAAGGTCGGCTTGACCACTCGGACCGGGTACCACTTGCCACGGATTTCCACTTCCGCGCGGTCGGCGGTGGCCATCGGCACCCGCGCCAGTGCAATGGACTTGCTTAGCGTAGGAGAGAAACTACCACTGGTGATCTCCCCTTCGCCAACATTGGCGATGCGAACCACCTGATGAGCGCGCAAAACCCCGCGTTCCTCAAGGACCAGACCGACCAGTTTGTGTTGTACGCCGCCGCTGCGCTCGGCTTCCAGCGCCTGGCGGCCGATGAACTGGCGAGTGGACGGCTCCCACGCGATGCTCCAGGCCATATTGGAGGCCAGCGGGGAAACGTCCTGGTGAATGTCCTGACCGTACAGGTTCATGCCCGCCTCGACCCGCAGGGTGTCGCGCGCGCCCAGGCCTATGGGCGAAATGCCCGCCCCCACCAGATCGTTGAAGAACCCCGGCGCCTGGTCGGCAGGCAGAATGATTTCCAGGCCGTCTTCACCGGTGTAGCCGGTGCGTGCGATGAACCAGTCACCGTCGGGCTGGCCTTCGAACGGCTTGAGTTTCTGGATCAATGCGCCGCGTGCCTGGCTCACCAGCTCGGCAATCTTGTGCCGGGCATGGGGGCCTTGAATGGCCAGCATTGCAAGTTCGGAACGCTCGTTGAGCTGTACATCGAAACCATCGAGATGCGCCTGCATCCACGCCAGGTCCTGGTCGCGGGTGGAGGCGTTGACCACCAGGCGGTAAGCACTTTCGAGACGATAGACGATCATGTCGTCGACGATACCGCCGCGCTCATTGAGCATGGTGCTGTACAACGCGGTACCGGGTTTATGCAGGCGTTCGACGTCGTTGGCCAGCAAATGCTGGAGCCAAGCCTTGGCCTGCGGGCCGTCGACATCGATCACGGTCATGTGGGATACATCAAAAACACCGCAATCGCGGCGCACTTGATGGTGCTCCTCGACCTGGGATCCATAATGCAGAGGCATATCCCAACCGCCAAAATCGACCATCTTCGCGCCGAGGGCAAGATGAAGGTCATACAGAGGCGTACGCTGTCCCATGGGTTTCTCCTTCCGGGCGTGGCGAAGGTGCGGTCGAGTGATAATTTGTGCGGGAACCTTGAAATAAAAGGCTTCCAGCCGCTTTCACTACCTTATCTGTCAGACGGACCGCACCGAATGCCGCGCATTGTAGCCGCAAGGTGTAGGACTGGCACCTAGCTGTTTCGATGCGCCGAACGTCGTATCAATCCGATGACCGGTAGCAGCCCGACCAAAACCAGGGTCAAGGCCGGCAAAGACGCCCTCGCCCACTCACCTTCACTGGTCATTTCGAAGATCCGCACCGCCAGCGTGTCCCAGCCGAACGGGCGCATCAGAAGGGTCGCGGGCATTTCCTTGAGCACATCGACGAACACCAGCAAGGCCGCGCTCATCGAACCGGGGAGCAGCAAAGGTAGATACACTTTGAAAAACAGTCGCGGACCACTGACGCCCAGGCTACGTGCCGCTTCGGGCAAAGATGGCCGTATTCGCGCCAGACTGCTTTCCAGCGGACCGTAAGCCACGGCGATGAAGCGCACCAGGTAAGCCAGCAGCAGCGCCAACAGACTACCCAGCAACAACGGCTTGCCAGCCCCGCCGAGCCAGCCGGAGAGCGGGATCACCCACACGCGATCGAGGTAACTGAACGCCAGCATGATCGACACCGCCAGCACCGATCCGGGCAAGGCGTAGCCAAGATTGGCCAGGCTGACCCCGGCGCGAATCGCCCGGGTCGGCGCCAGCCGCCGGGCAAACGCCAATACCAGGGCGACACTGACGGTGATCAACGCCGCCATCGCCCCCAGGTACAACGTGTGAATGATCAGGCCGGTGTAACGTTCATCCAGATCCAGGCGACCGCGCTGCCAGAACCACACCACCAGTTGCAGCATCGGAATGACAAAGGCGCAGGCGAACACCAGAGCGCACCACCCCGACGCCAACAGCGCCTTGAGACCGCGCAGGTGATACAACGCCTTGACCCGTGGCCGCTCATTACTCGCCCGATTGGCGCCGCGGGCACGCCGCTCGCCGTAGAGCACGAGCATCACCACCAGCAGCAACAGGCTGGCCAGTTGCGCGGCGCTGGACAGGCTGAAAAACCCGTACCAGGTCTTGTAGATGGCGGTGGTGAAGGTGTCGAAGTTGAACACTGACACGGCGCCGAAATCCGCCAGGGTTTCCATCAGCGCCAAGGCTACGCCAGCACCGATGGCCGGGCGCGCCATGGGCATCGCCACGCGCCAGAACGCCTGCCATGGGGATTGACCGAGCACCCGTGCCGCTTCCATCAGCCCCTTGCCCTGAGCCAGGAACGCGGTGCGCGCCAGCAGGTAAACGTAAGGATAGAAGACCAGCACCAGGACCAGGATCACCCCGCCCGTGGAGCGCACACGCGGCAAACGCAGGCCGCTGCCGAACCACTCTCGCAACAGGGTTTGCACGGGACCGGCAAAATCCAGCAGCCCGACAAAGACGAATGCCAACACGTAGGCCGGAATCGCAAAGGGCAGCATCAGTGCCCAGTCCAGCCAACGCCGACCGGGGAATTCGCAAAGGCTGGTAAGCCAGGCCAGGCTCACCCCCAGGACCGTGACGCCAACGCCGACACCGAGTACCAGGGTCAGGGTGTTGGCCAGCAGGCGCGGCATCTGGGTTTCCCAGAGGTGGGCCCAGATCTGCTGGTCGATGGCTTGCCACGACAGCAGCAGGACACTCAGGGGAAGCAGGACCAGCGCAGCGATGGCGAAGACCAGGGGATACCAGCGGCGTTGGGCGGGGTGGGCCAAGGTATAGCTCTCGCAAAATCTTGAAGTGTAGGGAAAACGCAAAAAGATCGCAGCCTCCGGCAGCTCCTACATTGGGTCGGTGATCACCCTGTAGGAGCTGCCGAAGGCTGCGATCTTTTGCTCTTTATTGCCGCCGACTCAGTTCCAGCCAGCGCGATCCATCATCCGAATCGCTTCGGCCTGGCGTTTGCCGGCGACTTCCACCGGCAAGGTATCGGCAATGAACTTGCCCCATGCAGCGACTTCGGCCGATGGCTGTACGGTCGGGTTGGCCGGGAACTCCTGGTTCACGTCGGCGAAGATCTTCTGCGCCTGTGGCGTGGTCATCCACTCCACCAAGGCCTTGGCCGCTTCCGGGTGCGGCGCGTGCTTGATCAGGCCGATGCCCGACAGGTTGACGTGCACCCCGCGATCCGCCTGGTTCGGCCAGAACAGTTTCACCGGCAGATCCGGTTTTTGCTTGTGCAGGCGACCGTAGTAGTAGGTGTTGACGATGCCCACGTCGCACTGGCCAGCATTGATGGCCTCAAGCACTGCCACGTCGTCGGAGAACACGTCAGTGGACAGGTTGTTAACCCAGCCCTTGAGGATCTGCTCGGTTTTCTCGGCGCCGTGCACTTCGATCATGGTGGCGGTCAAGGACTGGTTGTAGACCTTTTTCGCCGTGCGCAGGCACAGGCGGCCTTCCCAGTTCTTGTCGGCCAGTGCTTCGTAGGTGGTCAGTTCGCCCGGTTTCACCCGGTCGGTGGAATAGGCGATGGTCCGCGCCCGCAGGCTCAGGCCGGTCCAGGCATGGGAGGCCGCACGGTATTGCAGCGGAATGTTGGCGTCGATGGTTTTCGAGGTGAAGGGCTGGAGGATGCCCATCTGCTCGGCTTGCCAGAGGTTGCCGGCATCGACGGTCAGCAGCAGGTCGGCGGGAGTGTTCTCACCCTCGGCCTTGATTCGCTGCATCAGCGGCGCTTCCTTGTCGGTGATGAACTTCACCTGGGTGCCGGTTTTCGCGGTGTAGGCATCGAACACTGGCTTGATCAGTTCATCGATGCGCGAGGAATAGACCACCACCTCGTCAGCGGCCTGGGCGGCGGTGCTGCCGATCAGGGTCAGGGCCAGTGCGGTCAGTAGACGCTTCGGTGCCAACATGGGAGCAGTCTCTCGATTGAAAAAGTGAGGCCAAATGATAAGGACTCACATTTCGCTTCTCAATCGAACAGTTTCCGGAGGAGTTACCAGATGTTGCACAGCGGGAATTGATAGTGAATGTGCTGACGCCTTCGCGAGCAAGCCCGCTCCCACATTTGAAATGCATTCCCATGTGGGAGCGGGCTTGCTCGCGAAGAGGCCATCAGCCACACCAAGGACATCAGGCCTTGGCCAGCGCCGGCAAATCCCCGATCAACCCCAACGCCTCACGCACGAACAGCGCCTTGGCCTCGGGCATCCGGTCAACCCAATTCAACCCGACATTACGCAACAGGCGCACGGGCAACGGGTCAGCCTGGAACAGCCGTTCAAAACCTTCCATTGCCGCCATCAACGCCAGGTTATGCGGCATCCGCCGACGTTCGTAGCGGCTCAGCACCTTCACGTCCGCCAGTCGCTCGCCACGGGTTGCCGCTTGCAATAGCACTTCGGCCAGCACGGCAGCATCCAGGAAACCGAGGTTCACGCCCTGCCCGGCCAGCGGGTGAATGGTGTGCGCGGCATCGCCGATCAAGGCCAGGCCCTCTGCCACGTACCGCTTGGCATGGCGCTGACGCAGCGGCACGCACAGGCGTGGGTCCGCACTCAGTACCGTGCCAAGTCGACCTTCGAAGGCCCGCTCCAGCGCACGACAGAAACCCTCGTCATCGAGTTCCATCAAGTGCCCGGCTTCGCTCGGCGTGGTCGACCAGACGATCGAGCACCAGTCCTGCTGGCCGTCGCGCTCAAGCGGCAGGAACGCCAGCGGGCCATTGTCGGTAAACCGCTGCCAGGCGGTCGCTTGATGAGGTTTTGAGCAGCGCACGCTGGTAACGATGGCGTGATGCAGGTAGTCCCATTCGCGCGTGGCGACACCGGTCAAACGCCGCACCGCCGAGTTGGCGCCATCCGCCGCGATCACCAGCGGCGCGCGCAAGGTACGGCCATCGGCCAGGGTCAGCAGCCAGTCGTCGCCGGAGCGGCGCATTTGTTCCAGGCGCGCGTTGGCCAGCATGCCCAGGTCACAGTCGTGCAAGCGCTCGAGCAAGGCGTCCTGGACCACACGATTCTCGACGATATGGCCCAGCGCATCGGCATGCACGCTGGCCGCCGAAAAGTGGATTTGCCCGGTGCCGCTGCCATCCCAGACGTGCATGTCGCTGTAGGGACTGCTGCGCCGGCTGGCAATACCTTCCCAGACACCCAGGCGTTCGAGAATTCGCTGACTGGCAATGGACAATGCACTCACGCGCGGCTCGAACGGCGCCTGCGGGTCATAGGGTTTGACGCTCAACGGGCTGCCATCGAGCAGCAGGACTTCCAGCCCGCTGTCCTGCAACGCCAGCGCCAGGGCGCTGCCGACCATTCCGGCCCCGACAATCAGCAGATCTGCGCGCATTTCCATGCTTTAAGCCTGTCTCGCTTGCGGCTTGAGCCGCACGTAAAGGGTTTTTCCGACACGCGCCACCAGGTGGCCGGCGCCGTCATGGATATCGACCTGCAATTGCGGCAGGTACTTCTTGCCCTCCGCCGTCTGCCGGCGGATTTCGTCGAGCAAGGTGTCATCGATGTTGAAACGGGCGAATACCGGGCCTTTGCCCGGCGCAATGAAATCGATGTCGGCGGCCTTGTCCCAGATGATGTACTCGCGACCGAGGTTTTCCATCAGCATCAGCATGAAGAACGGATCGACCATTGAATACAGGCTGCCGCCGAACTGCGTGCCGACGTAGTTGCGGTTGTACCAACTCAAGCCCATGGACACCTGGACATCACGAAAGTCATCGCTGATGTACCGCACCCGAACCCCGGCACCAAGGTACGGCGGATAGAGGTTCATGAACCGGCACATCAAGCGGGCCTTGCCAAACCTGCGCGTCAGCCACTTAAACATCAGGGCGAGTACCCAGGCCCATGGCTTGCCGGGCGAACCAGCGCTTGGCCGGCGGCAGCAGGTCAAGACCGAGCAAGCCCAGATTGCGCCCCAATGACACCAACGGCTGAGTACTGCCGAACAGGCGCGTGACCTGGTCGGAGAAGCCCACGGTGAGGCTCTGGTCCAGTCGCTGGTGCTCGCGGTAATCCTTCAAGGTGGCGAAGTCGCCCGGCAGGCGTTCGCTGGCGAGCAGCGCATCGGCCAGCGCCTGGGCATCGCGCAGGGACAGGTTGAACCCCTGGCCGGCAATCGGATGCAGGCTGTGGGCAGCATTGCCGAGAACCACCAGGTGCGAGCGCACCTGCTCTTCGGCCTCCACCAATGCCAGCGGATACAAGTGCCGCGCACCGACTTGCTTCAACGTGCCGAGACGATAACCGAACACCCCCTGCAGCTCTCTCAGGAAACTGCGCTCATCAAGGGCGGCCAGGCGCTGTGCATCCATGCCCTGGCGGGTCCAGACCAGCGCGCAACGATTGTCCGGCAACGGCAGGAACGCCATTGGGCCGTCATCGGTGAAACGTTCGAACGCCATGCCGTCATGGGCTTCGCTCGGGGTGATGTTGGCGATCAGCGCGCTCTGGTTGTATGGGCGTTTCTTGATGCCGATGCCCAGTTGCTCACGCAAGCCTGACCGGCCGCCATCGGCGAGCACCGCAAGGTCGCAATCGAGCGTGGTTTCGTCATTCAGGGTCAGGCGGTAGCCGTCGGTCAGCGGTTCCATGCGCGTAACTTCCGCCGGGCAACGCCAGCTGATCACATCCTTGTCCAGGCCCTGCCACAGGCAATGGCCGAGCCAGGCGTTTTCCACCACATACCCCAGCGCCGGAACGCCCTCTTCCATCGCCGACAGTCGCGCCGTGGAAAAACGCCCACGGTCAGAGACGTGAATCTGCTTGATCGGCTCTGCACGCCGGGAGATTTCCTGCCAGACGCCCAGGCGCTGATAAATCTGCCGCGCACCGAAGGACAACGCCGTGGAACGCGCATCGTAACTGGGTTGATAGCTGTCCCCGGGGGCAAACGGTTCGATCAACACGATCTTCCAGCCGCGGGCCTTTGCCCCGGCCTGCAAGGCTAACGCCAGACTGGCGCCAACCAGGCCGCCACCGATAATCGCCAGGTTGACTCGATTCATGCCGCTTGTGTCCGTGCTTGCGCCATCAGGGCCTCGATCTCGGCGACGGTTTTCGGTACGCCTTTCGTCAGGATTTCACAGCCGGCCTTGGTGACCACGACATCGTCCTCGATGCGCACGCCAATGCCGCGCCATTTCTTCGCCACGCTCTGGTTGTCCGGAGCAATGTAGATCCCCGGCTCCACGGTCAGCGCCATGCCCACTTCCAGCACGCGCCATTCGCCACCGACCTTGTACTCGCCGACGTCATGCACATCCATGCCCAGCCAATGGCCGGCGCGGTGCATGTAGAACGCCTTGTAGGCTTCGCTGGCGATCAGTTCGTCGACGTCACCCTGCAACAGTCCCAGCTCGACCAGGCCCGAGGTAATTACCCGCACCGTGGCTTCGTGGGCCTGGTTCCAGTGCTTGTTCGGGGCAATCTCGGCAAACGCGGCTTCCTGGGCGGCCAACACCAATTCGTAGATTGCCTTCTGTTCTGCGCTGAATTTGCCGTTGACCGGCCAGGTACGCGTGATGTCGCTGGCGTAGCAGTCGATCTCGCAACCGGCATCAATCAGCACAAGGTCACCGTCCTTGAGCAGCGCGTCATTCTGCTGGTAATGCAGGATGCAGCTGTTGCGCCCCGCCGCGACGATCGAGCCGTAGGCCGGCATCTTTGCCCCGCCCTTGCGAAACTCGTAATCGAGTTCGGCTTCCAGGCTGAACTCGTGCAACCCGACACGGCTGGCCTGCATCGCACGCACATGCGCCTGGGCGGAAATCCGTGCGGCTTCGCGCATCACCTTCACTTCTGCCGCCGATTTATACAGGCGCATGTCATGCAGCAGATGATCCAGGGCAACGTATTCGTTCGGCGGCTGGGCGCCGAGGTTGGCCTTGGAGCGGATCACGTTGATCCATTCCATCAGGTGCCGGTCGAATTCCGGGTTACTGCCCATTGCCGAGTAGACGCTATCACGGCCTTCGATAAGGCCGGGCAGGATGTCGTCGATATCGGTGATCGGGAAGGCGTCGTCGGCACCGAAGTCGCGAATCGCGCCCTCTTGCCCGGCGCGCAGGCCGTCCCACAACTCGCGCTCGGCGTTGCGTTCACGGCAGAACAGGATGTATTCACCATGCAGGCGACCCGGCATCAGGACCAACACGGCCTGAGGCTCGGGAAAACCGCTGAGGTACTGGAAGTCGCTGTCCTGGCGATAGACGTGCTCGACGTCGCGGTTGCGGATGGCGACCGCGGCGGCGGGCAGGATGGCGATGCTGTTGGGTTCCATCTGCGCCATCAGGGCCTTGCGGCGACGGCTGTATTCCGATTTCGGGATATGAATCATGGGCAGATGGCGTTCCCTGGCATTGATCAGTGCAGCGACGGCTTGGCCGCAGCCGCTGCGTCTTTCTTGGTTTCCGAGAACAGCAGCAGCGGCGCGACGCGCAGGTACTCCATGACTTCCATATAGTCGGTTTCGCCGTCTTCGGACTCTTCCAGCGCGTCTTGAACCTGGGAAATGGCTGCAAGATCCTGCAACACTTCAGTGGCCTCAGTGCTCAGCATGCTACTGTCGCGGCAATTCAAGCCGAAACCACTGAGGAAGCCTTGGCACCATTGGCCCAGAGCCACGGCGCGTTCGGCCAGCGGAGCGTCGTCGGTCGGCAGCAACAGGACGACGGTTACGTCGTCGCCGGTGAGCTCACCCTTGACCATCTCTTGCAGGCCGATCAGGGCGTTGCGAACGTTGTCCTGCGGCTCGCTTTCGAGCAGCTCGGCGGCGTCGATCAGCCAGCCTTCGGCGTCGAAGCCGGCGCCGGCGCAGCTGCGGCCGAGCAGCAGGCCGTGCAGTTCGGCAGGCGAGACGTTATGACCGCTGGAGGTCAGCAGGGTGGCGAAGCCTTGGTACGGGGAATTCTGAATGGTCATGGGCAGCTAGGCGCCAGACGGCGCTATGTCTAGAATGAAGGCCTTGTATCCTACATCGACTACCCCTGTAGGAGCGAGCACGCTCGCGATGAACCTGAGAGCGCCGTGGGTTATCAGGTACCCAGCGTTATCGTTGAAGACCATCGCGAGCATGCTCGCTTCTACAGTTACCACCCATCAGACGAACAGTGGACACAATGGAAGACACCGACCTGCAAGCGCTGATGGCCAGACTCGAACTGCTGATTACCCGAGTCGAGCAACTTAAGAGCCAAAACGGACTCTTACTAGCTCAGGAAAAGACCTGGCGCGAGGAACGCGCGCACCTCATTGAAAAAAACGAAATCGCCCGGCGTAAGGTCGAATCGATGATTTCGCGCCTCAAGGCCCTGGAGCAAGACTCATGAGTTCAAGCAATAGCGTCACTGTGCAGATCCTCGACAAAGAATATTCGATCATCTGCCCCCAGGAAGAGCGCAGCAACCTGGTGAGCGCCGCTCGCTACCTGGATGGCAAGATGCGCGAAATTCGCAGCAGCGGCAAAGTCATCGGCGCCGACCGCATCGCCGTGATGGCCGCGCTGAACATCACGCACGATTTGCTGCACAAGGAAGAGCGACCGGATATCCAGGCCAGCGGTTCAACCCGCGAACAGGTGCGCGACCTGCTCGATCGCGTCGATCTGGTGCTCGCCACTGATCCGGATGTCACCAAGGGCTGATTCGCGTCACCGCTTGCGGTATACTCTGATCACTCCCTGGGGTGCTTGCCAGTTGGCGATGTCCCTGAGCCGATTTGCTATACCCTGGAGGTCGCACGTTGGGCTGGTGTGCATGTCCGCTAGACGGAAAGCCTTAAAGCCTACTGCGTCTTCCACCTTGAACTTTCGGGTTCAAGGGCTAAGTCGACAGCGGCACATCCGGGGAGCCTGATTCCAGTCCGATGCCGGTTTAATACCGGCATCGGCGTTTTTACTGCTCTGCTTTTTTACAGAGGCGCTTTAGGTAACCGTATTGCCGAAGCCAAAATCCATGACCGAACCTGCGCTGCTCCCTCGACCGCAACTTCGACGCATGCTGCGCAAGGCCCGCCGCGCACTGACCCCCAGTCAGCAGCGCCAGGCGGCTCGCGGGCTGTACAAGCAGTTGGCCCAGCAACCGCTGTTCCGCCGCGCCAAACACATCTCTCTTTACCTGCCCACCGACGGTGAAATCGATCCGCGCCTGTTGCTGCGTGCGGCTCAACGTCGGGGCAAGGCTACCTATCTGCCGGTGCTCAGTGCCTGGCCGCGAACCAAAATGGTGTTCCAGCGCATTCGCCCCGGCGAAAAGCTCAAGCCTAATCGCTTTCGTATCCTCGAACCCAGGCACAACCTCGCACGACAACGCAAAGTCTGGGCGCTGGACCTGGTGCTGCTGCCATTGGTGGGGTTTGACGATGTGGGCGGACGCCTGGGCATGGGCGGCGGCTTCTATGATCGAAGCCTCGCCTACCTGGCGCGTCGCAATTACTGGCGCAAACCGACGTTGCTGGGGCTGGCCCATGAATGCCAGAAGGTCGAGCGGCTGGCTCAAGCGAGCTGGGATGTGCCGTTGCAAGGAACGGTGACGGACAAGGCCTGGTATTACGCAGGCTAGACGCCACCGCGCTCAGGCGTCAAAAAGCAAGGATCAGCGCTTGAACGCTGTCGATTGTTGCTGCAGCGCCGAGACCTCGATGGGTGCATCGGTCTTGTTGTTCCACAGGCTTTGGGCATAGCCGGTGGTCACGACGCCAAGGCCGAACAAAATAACCAAAATCCAAAGTAAATCCGGTTTGCGTTTCATCGATTGCCCCCCAAAGGCATATCAACACGATGACAGCAGCGGTTTCCGTTTGTAGGCCGTGCAGCAGCGTCAAGCTTGAAAGGCCGGCATTTTGCGACAACGTGAACCGGCACGCAAATGCTGGCGTCAACCGACTGTCGGTTTGTCATAAAATTGCCCGACAACCTTTCCACCCACTTCGCAAGGAGCCAAACCATGGCCTATTGGCTGATGAAATCCGAGCCCGACGAACTCTCGATCAAAGGCCTGGAGCAGCTTGGCAAAGCGCGCTGGGACGGGGTTCGCAACTATCAGGCGCGTAATTTTTTACGCGCAATGGCGGTGGGGGACGAGTTCTTTTTCTACCATTCGAGCTGCCCGGAACCGGGGATTGCCGGGATTGGCAAGATTGTCGAAGCGGCGTATCCGGACCCGACGGCGCTGGAGCCTGAGAGCCATTACTACGACCCTAAGGCAACACCGGATAAAAACGCCTGGAGTGCCATCGATGTCGCTCATGTGGAAACGTTTTCCAGGGTGTTGAAGCTCGACTATCTGAAGCAACAGGCAGCGTTGGCGCAGATGCCTTTGGTGCAGAAGGGTTCGAGGCTGTCGGTGATGCCGGTGACGACGGAGCAGTGGGCGGCGGTGATAGCACTTAAGCCGTAAGACGTGCGGCGGTAATCAGAATGCTTTCGCGAGCAGGCTCGCTCCCACGGGAGAACGCATTCCAATGTGGGAGCGAGCCTGCTCGCGAAAAGGCCTGCCCGGACAACGCAAGTCTTATTGGATAATGAGGTTGTTGAACAACAGGTCCTCAACCACCGGTTTGCCGGTTTCATCATTCATGATCTGCTGGGTTTGCTTCAGGGCTTCCTGACGCAGCTTTTCCTTAGCCTCTACATTGTTCATCGTCTCGGCGGACTGCTGGGCAAACAGCGCCACCAGTTGATTACGAATCAACGGTTCGTTGGCCTTCACCGCTTTGGTGGCCTCGTCACCCGTCACACGCAATGCCACATCGGCCTTGTAGACCTTGAGCTTCGGCGTGCCATCGAGCCCGTAGTTGCCCACGAACGGCGGGCTCAAGGTGACGTAATTGACCTTCGGCGCCACCTCTTCCTTGGCCTCTTCGGCCACCGCTGCCATAGGCAAGGAAAGGCCCAGCAACAACATGATCCACGCTTTCACAATTCGCTCCTTATCCGGTTTGCGGCCTAGCATAACCACCCGCCACGCCAGCACAAGCTTATGGCTGGTTATCAGGGCCGGGCATGCTCGTTGACCCGTCGACTCACACACCTACACTTATCGGCCATCACTCCCAAAGGAATAGCCCTGATGAAAGCCGTGCTGTGCAAAGCCTTCGGCCCTGCCGAATCGCTGGTGCTGGAAGACGTCGCCAGTCCTGTCGCGAAGAAGAACGAAATCCTGCTGGAGGTGCACGCCGCCGGGGTGAACTTTCCCGACACGCTGATCATCGAGGGCAAGTACCAATTCAAGCCGCCCTTCCCTTTTTCCCCCGGCGGTGAAGCCGCTGGCGTAGTCAGCGCCGTGGGCGAAAAAGTCAGCCACCTGAAAGTCGGTGACCGGGTCATGGCCCTTACCGGCTGGGGCAGCTTCGCCGAACAGGTCGCGGTGCCGGGTTACAACGTGTTGCCGATCCCGCCTTCCATGGACTTCAACACCGCCGCCGCCTTCAGCATGACCTATGGCACTTCGATGCACGCCCTCAAGCAGCGCGCCAACCTGCAACCTGGCGAAACCCTGCTGGTACTGGGCGCCTCCGGCGGTGTCGGCCTGGCGGCTGTGGAAATCGGCAAGGCCATGGGCGCCCGGGTGATCGCCGCGGCCAGCAGCGCGGAAAAACTTGCCGTGGCCAAGGCCGCGGGTGCCGACGAGCTGATCAACTACAGCGAAACCAGCCTCAAGGACGAAATCAAGCGCCTGACCGATGGCCAGGGCGCCGACGTGATCTACGACCCGGTGGGCGGCGACCTGTTCGACCAAGCCATCCGTACCATCGCCTGGAACGGCCGCTTGCTGGTGGTCGGTTTTGCCAGTGGACGCATTCCCGAACTGCCAGTGAACCTCGCACTGCTAAAGGGTGCAGCAGTGCTCGGCGTGTTCTGGGGCTCGTTCGCCCAGCGTCAGCCGCAGGATAACGCCGCCAACTTCCAGCAGTTGTTTGGCTGGTTTGCCGAAGGCAAGTTGAAGCCGCTGGTGTCGCAGGTGTACCCGCTAAGCAATGCCGCGCAGGCCATCAATGACCTGGGCCAGCGCAAGGCCGTTGGCAAGGTGGTTGTGCAGGTTCGCTGAGCCCGCCACACGGTCTGGACTCCCGTCAATGGTGTCCAGGCCGCCCCAAACTAAAGCAACTTGCGAATATCCTCCGGCAAAAACCTCACATACCTGGACACCGGGTTGTTAAGGCACTCCCTGACAATGATCGGTACTTTCCTGTTCATCCTGGCTATCAGCGCCAGGCGCCGCTCATTGGGTAATGTCGTCGCAGAAAAGGCATTCGATAAATATGCACGGGTGTAGTGGAACGCAGTGGTATCAGCCCAGGCGTGTTCCGGCGTGTTGGCCGTGACTGCATTTAGATCGCGACATTTCAGTTTCTTAAGCCATTCATTGAGATGAAGGGGTAACGCTGAATTGAATCCAAAGACCATCGGCGCAATCACTTCCTGTTCCGCAGGCTTCCCATCCTCAACCGTCCATGGCTTGAACCGCCACTGCCCTATCGCCACCCTGCATGCCTCGGCCAAATCATGATGATCGCTTTGCAAAATACTTACCTTGCTAACCGAGCCATCGGCATGGACCGTAAACCTGACCCTGACATCACCGATGATTCCGGCCCGTTGCAGCGCCGGCGGATAAATCGGCTTGGGGTTGTGCTCCGGTATCAGGAACACGTCACCTCCCCTACTTTCAACAGACAAAACCAACAGCACCAAACACATAACCCACCGCATAACGCATCCCCCCTTCTTACCCTGCATCGCCAAACCTGGCTGCCAGACAAAGGGTAAAGATCGAAGGCTTTGGGCTGAAGGTCATGGCTTCCGGTAAAAGCGCAGGACCTTTCCCAAAAAGCTGCCCTACTGCGTTCAGATCAGGCACATCTACGTCGAAACGGTAACACTTCCTACACCGCCCTTCATTTACGTCTGGGCGACATGTTCATAAAGGAACGCTCGATTTCCAACATTTCCGCTGTTTTGTCGATGAGAACCGATGCTATTTTCGGTAACGAAACTGTAACATTCGCATCCGCAGTCAAAACAAGAAATTTGGAGCTCTTGAATGTTTGCTTTCTTTCGTCCTGCCGCACATCAGGCTCCACTGCCTGAAGAAAAAATAGACAGCACCTACCGACGCCTGCGCTGGCAGATCTTCGCCGGTATCTTTATCGGTTACGCCGGTTACTACCTGCTGCGCAAGAACTTCTCCCTGGCCATGCCCTACCTGATCGAAGAGGGCTACACCCGTGGAGAATTGGGCGTGGCGCTGTCGGCAATTGCCATTGCCTATGGTTTGTCCAAGTTCCTGATGGGCATCGTTTCCGACCGTTCCAATCCCCGCTACTTCCTGCCGTTCGGCCTGTTGGTCTCGGCAGCAGTGATGTTCACGTTCGGTTTCGCACATTGGGCGACGTCCAGCGTGACCATCATGTTCATCCTGCTGTTTATCAACGGCTGGGCGCAGGGCATGGGCTGGCCGCCGAGTGGGCGGACCATGGTGCACTGGTGGTCGCAGAAGGAACGCGGTGGCGTGGTGTCGCTGTGGAACGTGGCGCATAACGTGGGTGGCGGCTTGATCGGCCCGCTGTTCCTGATCGGCATGGGCCTGTTCAACGACTGGCACGCTGCGTTCTATGTACCGGCGGCAGTGGCCATGGCCGTGGCGGTGTTTGCCTTCATCACCATGCGCGACACCCCGCAATCGGTCGGCCTGCCGCCAATCGAGAAGTACAAGAACGACTATCCGGAAGGCTACGACGCCAGCCACGAAGAGGAATTCAGCGCCAAGGAAATCTTCGTCAAGTACGTGCTGCGCAACAAGATGCTCTGGTACATCGCCCTGGCCAACGTCTTTGTCTACCTGCTGCGCTACGGCGTGCTGGACTGGGCACCGACCTACCTCAAGGAGGCCAAGGGTTTCACTGTGGACAAGACCTCCTGGGCGTATTTCTTCTATGAGTGGGCCGGTATTCCGGGCACGTTGCTGTGCGGCTGGATGTCGGACAAGATCTTCCGTGGCAACCGTGGCCTGACAGGCATGGTGTTCATGGCATTGGTGACCGTGGCGACGCTGGTGTATTGGCTCAACCCGGCCGGCAACCCGACGGTCGACATGATTGCGCTGGTCTCCATTGGCTTCCTGATCTACGGCCCGGTGATGTTGATCGGCCTACAGGCACTGGAGTTGGCACCGAAGAAAGCCGCCGGCACGGCTGCGGGCTTCACGGGGCTGTTCGGCTACCTGGGAGGTTCGGTCGCGGCCAGTGCAGCGATGGGCTATACCGTGGACCATTTCGGCTGGGACGGCGGTTTTATCTTGCTGATCGGCGCCTGCCTGCTGGCGATGGCCTTCCTGGCGCCAACCCTATGGCACAAGCAAGTCGCCAGTCAGAGCCGCGAAGCATTGGCTTGATCATCCTTTGACTTACAGCGCTTGAGCCGCGCCTCCAGATTGCGGTCTGGCATGGCGTGGCTACGCAGGGCGTGGGCGGTCTGCTCGACATAATCGCGAGTAGTGCCGTAACGCCCGCAAGCGTTTTCGAACACGTGGCTCAGGACATGATCCGGCAGGTTGCCGGCATAACTGGGCAGATGCCGCTCCAGGACAAATCCCAATGCCTGAACCTGGTTGCCGTCTTCCAGTCGGCAGTTGAGCCAGTGCGGGCGATAGGACGGAAATGGCATCTCACGTTTCCATAGCGCATACAACGAAGCGTCCAGCTGTTCATCTGGCAAGCGATAGGCGAAACCGCTGCAGGAGCCGCCGCGATCCAGACCAAAGACCAGCCCGGGCATTTCCGGCGTGCCACGATGCTCGTGGGACCACAGGTACAAACCGCGATGATAGCCATGCACTCGCCCGCGAACGCGCTCGACCGCCGTGCATTCAGGGCGCCAGATCAGCGACCCATACGCGAATAACCACACCGGCCCGCCTTTGTGGCGCGCCATGGTCGACTGCATCGAGCTGAGCAATTGTTCGTGCGTGAGTTGCGGCCCCAGATCGAGCTGCGGAGGATAGGACAGGTTCAGAAACGAAGATTCAATGGCGCTCATGGCGAATAGCGTTCAGCTCCCCGCGAGTAGACAGTTACTAAATAGAACGCACCGCTGTAGCAATAAGGCACATATGTATTCAAGTAATTGAAGCGCATTGGCGCAACTCTTAATTAATTACTTGAACGATATATAACCTACCGACATTTATATGATTTTATAAATACCGATCGGCTATATAGAGAGTTATAACGGGAGGAACTGTAGGAGCTGCCGCAGGCTGCGATCTTTTGATCTTCAAGGCAAGGTCAAAAG
>NZ_JASCAE010000023.1:0-635 GCF_029967975.1 Pseudomonas sp. V98_8 | reverse complement strand
TTCGCGAGCAGGCTCGCTTGTATGGTAGGACTTGAAGGGAGGAGGAGGGACAAGGCTCGATTCTGACTGTTGACGCAGTACAGACTGTGGGAGAGTTCGCCCCTCCTCCTTTCACCCAAGCGCCGATAAAGAATGCATCTGGCCTAGACCGACGATAGGAACAAGCCTGCGCCTCTGGGTGAGCCCTTCAAGTGCTTAAAACCTTATCCCGGAGGAAAACCTATGGCAATGCCGGTTTCTGTTTCAAAGCCGATCGTGGGCGTGGATGTCGCCAAGAAAGAATTGGTGATTTATCACGCCGAACTGGACCTGCTTGAAGAGATTCCCAACAACAAAACCAGCATCAACAAGTGGTTAAAGGACTTGCCGGGGAGTGTGGCTATTGCTGTTGAAGCCACCAACATCTACCACCTGGAGTTCGCTGACCTGGCCTTTGAGGCCGGCTGCGTGATTTACATGGTGGGCGGCTATGAGCTCAAACATTACCGAGAAGGTGTGAAGGTCCGTGCCAAAACCGATGCATTGGATGCCAAACTGCTTGCTCGCTATCTGAAGAACGAGCATGAAGAACTTCACCCATGGACGCCGCCGACACCGCTGTATCGCCAACTCCTGAGTCTTTTTCGCCGCCGGGC
>NZ_JASCAE010000022.1:0-655 GCF_029967975.1 Pseudomonas sp. V98_8 | reverse complement strand
TCCGGGTTGGTCAGGGCGTCGTCGACGTTGGCCTTGAGCGGGATCTTCTTGCCGGCACGGATGCCTTCGTCGGCGGTGATCACCACCTTGGATTTGCAGTCGATGATGCGACCGGCCAGGGCTTCCGGCGAGAAACCGCCGAACACCACCGAGTGAATCGCGCCGATGCGGGTGCAGGCCAGCATGGCGACCACGGCTTCGGGGATCATCGGCATGTAGATCGTCACCACGTCGCCGCGGTGCACGTCCTGGCCACGCAGGGCGTTGGCGAACTTGCAGACTTGTTCGTGCAGTTCGCGGTAGGTGATGTGGCGGCTTTCGGAAGGGTCATCGCCTTCCCAGATGATGGCGACCTGGTCACCACGTTCGGCCAGGTGACGATCGAGGCAGTTGTAGGAAACGTTGAGGGTGCCGTCGGCGAACCACTTGATGTCGACATGGTGATCGTCGAAGGACGTCTGCTTCACCGTGGTGAAAGGCTTGATCCAGTCGAGGCGCTTGGCTTGCTCGCGCCAGAAGCCGTCCGGGTTGACGACTGACTGCTGGTACATGGCCTTGTAGGTCGCCTCGTCGGTCAGGGTGTTGGCCAGAACCTCGGGACGAACGGGATACAGGGAAGCCGCACTCATCTTTCTTACCTCGGTGGAATAGTTGT
>NZ_JASCAE010000021.1:0-1251 GCF_029967975.1 Pseudomonas sp. V98_8 | reverse complement strand
CCTTGCTGTTGGCGGCCGTCAGTCATAATCGGATTTTTCAGACTCGATTTTGGCTCATGTTTACCAGCACCCGTTTAGCCCACCTGCTCAGTGCGATCCCGCGCCAGTTCTTTCGGCAATCCACCGAAAGGCACCAGGCTGATCGCTACGTCAAACGCTGCACGTCCTGGCAATTGCTGGTGACACTGGTCAGCGGTCATGTAACCCAAGCCTTAAGCCTGCGGTCCTTGGCGACTTTCTCCGAAACTCTAAGCCCGCATAGCTACCATCTTAAAGCGGGTCCCGTCGCCCGCTCGACCCTGTCGGATGCCTTGAACAAGCGTGACTACCGGCCATTCCAGGACCTTTGCGAGTTGCTGTTGCGCGGCATCAGCCGCCAGCAGCGCAAAGAAGTCGGTGCCATGGTTAGCCTGCTTGATTCCACGTCGATCACTTTGCGCGGACCTCTCTTCGATGGCTGGACAGCCGCCACGAAAACCCGCATTACGCAGGGCTTGAAAGTACATGTCGGGCTAGATTTGGCACAGTTGGCCCCGGTGTACGTCAACATCACTCCTGCCAACGTCAACGACCTGAGCGATGCACTGGAAATGCCGATTCAGGCCGGCATGACGTATGTCTTTGACAAGGGCTATTGCGATTACAACTGGTGGCACCAGTTGCAGACCAAAGGCGCTTTTTTCGTCACCCGCCTGAAGAAAAACGCCAATATCAAAGTGCTGCACAAGCACTCGACCGTAGCCGAGCAAAGCCCGGTCATGACCGATGAAGTCATTCTATTCGGCAAAAAGCATCTGGGCGGTAAACGTCTGAATGACTACCGAGAAACGCCGGTAAGACGCGTGGTGGTTGAGCGCGAGGGACATGCCACGCCGTTAATCCTGGTGACCAACGACTTCGCAAGAACAGCTGAAGAAATCGCGGGCTTGTACAAAGATCGCTGGAAGATCGAGCTGTTTTTCAAGTGGATCAAGCAACATCTGAAACTCAAACGCTTCTATGCCTTCTCTGAAAACGCCGTGCGCCTGCAGATTTACAGTGCCTTGATCAGCTACTTGTTACTGCACCTTTTCCATCGTCGCTCAGGATTTACCGGTTCGTTGTTCGAGCTGACGGTTCGCATATCTCACGTTCTGCACGAACGGCCCGCTACTCCAGAACTGAGGGATCGACGAAGGCAGGAGCGAGAAAAGCTGAAGGCTGCCCAAGGCAGCCTTCAGCTATGAAACATGTTTACCGGACACTAGTGAC
>NZ_JASCAE010000020.1:0-1281 GCF_029967975.1 Pseudomonas sp. V98_8 | reverse complement strand
TTGCTCCTGGCCCCACTCACGGATATAACCGTGGCCGCCGAATACCTGCTGGCCGTGAACCGTGGTTTCCAGGCCCAGATCGGTGAGGAACGCCTTGGCCACCGGCGTCAATAAGGCCACCAGGTCTTCCGCACGCTTGCGGGTGGTGGCGTCTTCGCTGAACTTGGCGGTGTCCAATTGCATGGCGACGTAGGTCGAGAAAGCGCGGCCACCTTCGTTCGCGGCTTTCATGGTCAGCAACATGCGACGCACGTCCGGGTGGACGATGATCGGGTCAGCGACTTTGTCTTTGTTCTGCGCGCCGGTTGGCGAACGGCTCTGCAGACGATCACGAGCGTACTCGACAGCGTTCTGATAGGAGCGCTCGCCGGTGGCCAGGCCCTGGATGCCGACGCCCAGACGCTCGTAGTTCATCATGGTGAACATCGCCGCCAGGCCTTTGTTCGGCTCGCCGACCAGGTAACCCACGGCTTCGTCGAAGTTCATTACGCAGGTCGCTGAGGCCTGGATGCCCATCTTGTGTTCGATCGAGCCGCAGTTGGCCGGGTTGCGCGCACCCAGGCTGCCATCGGCATTGACCATGAACTTGGGCACCAGGAACAGCGAAATCCCTTTAGGTCCAGCCGGCGCATCGGGCAGTTTGGCCAGCACCAGGTGGATGATGTTCTCGGTCAGGTCGTGTTCGCCGCCAGTGATGAAGATCTTGGTGCCGCTGACCTTGTAGGAACCGTCGGCCTGAGGCTCGGCCTTGGTGCGGATGATCCCCAGGTCGGTGCCGGCGTGCGGTTCGGTCAGGCACATGGAACCGGCCCAGACCCCGGCGTACATGTTCGGCAGGTAGGCGGCCTTCAGCTCTTCGCTGGCGTGGGCGTTGATCGACAGGCAGGCGCCAGCGGTCAACATCGGGTACAGACCAAACGCCAGGCTGGCCGAGTTGACCATTTCCTCGACCTGGGCCGAAACGGCCTTGGGCATACCCATGCCGCCGTAGGCCGGATCTCCACCAACACCGACCCAACCACCTTCAGCGTAGGTTTGGTAAGCCTGAGGGAAACCCGCCGGCGTGGTGACAGCACCGTCCGCCCAGTGGCAACCTTCCTCGTCAGCGGCACGGCTCAGGGGCGCAACGCTTTTACTGGTGACCTTGCCGGCTTCTTCGAGAATGGCTTCGACCGTTTCAGCATCAATGGAATCGGCCAATGCTGGCAGCTCGGCCCAGAGTTTGGCGACCTCGAACACCTCATTGAGGACGAAGCGCATATCGCGCAGGGGCGCTTTGTA
>NZ_JASCAE010000019.1:0-2058 GCF_029967975.1 Pseudomonas sp. V98_8 | reverse complement strand
CGTCATCGTTAACGACCATCGTCGGAACGCCGCCCGGAGCATGCTCGCTCCTACAAGCATCACGCCGTATCTGCAGGTGAATCCTCGATGAAAATCCGTTACAAGGTGAGCCTTGTGGCTGCCTTTGTGCTGTTGGTGACGACCAGCCTCCTGTCGCTGGTTCAGGTAGGGCAGATACGAACGATTCTGCGTAACCAGGTCGAGGCCAGCATTGGCGAATCGAGTAACGCCGTGGCACGTCAGATCGAAAACTGGCTGAACGGCAAGCTTCATCTGATGGACCTGGCCGCCCAGGCGATCGACGGTCAGTACAGCGCGCAAGCGACCCAGAGGATCATCGACTCAGCCATTTTGAAAGACGAATTCAAGCTGGTATTCGGCGCCCTTGAGTCCGACGGCAAACCCATCAAGAACGCTTCACCCTGGAATCCAAAACCCGACTATGACGGTCGCACCCGCCCTTGGTACGCGACGGGTAAAGCAGTCAGCCAAGCGGTCTTGACCGAACCCTACAAGGACTCCACCACCGGCGAAATCCTGATCTCGGCGGTGGCCCGGATCAGCGACGCGGGTCAACCTCTCGGGGTATTCGGTGGTGACATCCGCCTGACCACCGTGGCCGATGCCATCAACACGCTGGATTTCGGCGGCGCCGGCTATGCGTTCCTGCTGAGTAAAAGTGGCAGCATCATTTCTCACCCGGACGCCGGGCTGAATGGTCAACCCTACAGCCAGCTTTTCGCCGGTAGCGCCCTGCCGCTGACCGGTCAACTTCAAGAAGCCAGCGGCGGTGGAAAGTCGCTCCTGGTGTCCTTCATTCCGCTCACCGATCTCAAGGGCATGGATTGGTACATCGGTGTGGTGCTGGACCAGGACATCGTCATGGCCGCAGCCCGTATCCTCAGCTGGCGAGCCGCAATCGGTACTGTCCTGGGTGTGCTGCTCAGCCTGTTGGTCCTGGGCTTGCTGGTCCGGCGGCTACTCTGGCCGCTGGATCGACTCAAGGCGTCACTGGCAGACATCAACCGCGGAGACGGTGACCTCACCCACCAACTACCCGTGTCTGGCAATGATGAAATTGCGCAGGTCTCCAGGGAGTTCAACCAGTTCCTGCAAAACCTCAAATCGCTGATTGGCGATGTGAAAAACAGCGCGCAACACGTCCGCGAGAGCACCACCACAACGTCGTCTGAAGCGAACCAGGCCGCCAGTCGCGTGCAAATTCAGCTGCAGGAACTGGATCAACTCGCCACCGCCATGACCGAGATGGCCTCGACCGCCGAAGACGTGGCGCGCAATGCCCAAGCGGCTGCCGAGGCGGCAATCGTGGCCACCGGGGAAGCCGCAGACGGTGTCGCCCTGGTGTCCCGCTCGACCGGGGCCATCCAGCGCCTGGCCGACGAGATGGACCACACGGGCAATGCCATCAATGAACTGTCCTTGCTCAGCCAAAGCATCGAATCGATTGTCGCGGTCATCACCAGCATCGCCGATCAAACCAACCTTCTGGCGCTCAATGCGGCCATTGAGGCGGCCCGTGCCGGCGAATCGGGTCGCGGCTTTGCCGTGGTTGCCGATGAGGTGCGCTCCCTGGCCTCGCGTACCCAGCAATCGACTCAGGAAATACGCCTGATGATTGATCAGCTGCAGACGGGGGTGAAACACGCCCAGGTGCGCATGCAGAAAAGCCGCGACACCGCGAGCAAGACGGCTGGGGATGCCAACGCCGCCAATGAGACCCTCGAACGCATCCGTGAAGCCATTTACCGCATCAATGACATGAACCTGCAAATCGCCGCGGCGGCTGAAGAACAGAGCGCCACGACCGAGGAAATCAATCGCAATACGTCCAACATCCGCGACATCAGCCTCGAAGTCACCGGCAGTGCCGCAAAGCAGGTCCGCCAGTGTTCCGTGATGGGGGAACAGGTAGGCGAGCAGCACAGACTGCTCAGCCGCTTCAGGATTTGAAGTGCGCAGCAACACAATTTCAGATCACAAACACAACTATTCCACCGAGGTAAGAAAGATGAGTGCGGCTTCCCTGTATCCCGTTCG
>NZ_JASCAE010000018.1:0-2136 GCF_029967975.1 Pseudomonas sp. V98_8 | reverse complement strand
CAACAGCAAGGGGGAGCAAGCTCCCCCTTTGGTTTTTACCGGACACTAGTGACGCTCTGCGTGGGAATGCAGCCCGGGACGCTCTGCGCCCCCTCCAGAGCCGAACGCGGAGCGTCCGTTGAGGCATTCCCACGCAGAGCGTGGGAACGATCATCAGAGCCCGCGCAGATCCCGCTCTTCGATCGGCCGGCTCTGGCGCAGGCGCTTGCCGCCCAACACTACCCAATCGATCAGGCGGAACAGGCACTCGATCCCGAACGACAGCAGCAACGCGCCGCTCATGCCCCAGATCATCGCCTCCGGGGTCAGCAGGATCTGGTAGCTGTAGCCGTTCCAGGTTTCCTTGCGAATGTCCGGATCCGCGGCCAGCACCACTTGCAGGAAGCGGATATACCACGGCCCTTGCATCGCCTGGAATTGCTTGTCCAACGCCACCTGGCGAGTCAGCAGGTTGCCCAGGCTGTCGGCGTCGCTGCGAAAGATCGGGTCTTCACTGGCGCGATAGTGAGCGACCAGGGCCTGCATGTCGCCCTTGAAGAATTGATTGGCGGTGTTCTGAAACCCGCTCAGACCGGCCTGCGCTTCAATCAGGTGCGCTTCGACCCGCTTGGCGTAATCATTGATGAAACCCGGCACCTGGACACCGATCAACAGGCCCGCCGCAAACAACACCAGCCGCAAATAACTGAGCAACATGGGGGATGATCCTTATTCGGTCCGGCCCTGGCTGACGCATTCACCGCGTCGCCACAGGCTCCATTGGCCTGGCTCGTAGCGGGTCCAGGTTTCATTTTCGGTCAAGGGCTCGGTGGCGATCACCGTGACCACATCGTTGGGCGTGGTTTCGGCCTGGAAGTCGACGATCACATCGACGTCCTTCAGGCGTGCCGGGCCGAACGGGGCGCGACGGGTGATCTGCGCCAGTTTGGTCGAGCAATAACAGAACAGCCAGTCGCCATCGCTGAGCAGGCAGTTGAACACGCCCTTGCTGCGGTATTCGGCGCAGGCGGCGACCAGGTCCGGCAGCAGTTCTTCGACCTCCACGGGTTCGGGAAACGCAGCCCGCACACGGTTGAGCAAGTCACAGAACGCCGCTTCGCTGTCGGTATCGCCAACCGGGCGGTAGAAGCTGGCCGATGGTTGCAGGTCTGCTAACTGGCCATTATGCGCGAAGCACCAGTTACGCCCCCACAACTCGCGTACGAACGGATGGGTGTTGGAAAGGCAGACCTTGCCGACGTTGGCCTGGCGGATATGCCCGATCACCACTTCGCTCTTGATCGGGTAGCGTTGCACCAGGTTCGCGACTTCCGACTCGCAGCTCGCCGCCGGGTCCTGGAACAAGCGCAAACCCCGACCCTCGTAGAAAGCGATGCCCCAACCGTCCCGATGTGGACCGGTACGCCCACCGCGCTGCATCAGCCCGGTGAAGCTGAACACGATATCGGTCGGGACATTGGCGCTCATGCCCAATAACTCACACATGCTCGAACTCTCGCTTTATGGCAGGGGCACGGTTACAGACGGGGTTCGACGCGCATCCGCTGGGGATTTCCCGGCACAGGCGGGCGGCCGTAACGATCATCGCCGGCACCGCCGAAGGGGTGATCCTCTTCCGGCTCGTCGGCACGGATCGCAGCCTGGGCGGCGGCGGCCTGTTCCTTGCGGGCCCGGGCGCCACGCTCGAGGACGAAACGAATCGCCACGAACACCAGGTAGATGCCGAAAGCGATCATGCCGTACATCAGCAGGTCGGAAATCGCCCGCCACGCGTTGTTGCCGACCTTGAACAACAGGTCGAGCGCCGTGATGGCAATGGCCGGGGCCACTTTTTCCTTCACCGGGTCGATGATGGTCGGGCTGAACAGCAGCACCGCCACCAGCAAACGCAGGGGTTCGCGCAGCCAGCGCCACATCCAGCGGGTGATGCGCATCCACACCAGCAGGCAGCCCAAAGCGGCAAAGGCGTAGAGGCCCCAAGCGATCAGATAGTCGTTCTCGGTCATGGTGTCCATGGCAAGGCAGGCAAAGAGGCGCTTATGATAACGGCTTTTCGTCCATCAGGCTCCTTCATGTAGGAGCTGCCGCAGGCTGCGATCTTTTGATCTTAAAAAATCAAGATCAAAAGATCGCAGC
>NZ_JASCAE010000017.1:0-2524 GCF_029967975.1 Pseudomonas sp. V98_8 | reverse complement strand
GCTGGCGATAGCATCACCGCGGTGATGCTATCGCCAGCAAGCCGGCTCCTACAGGGGGTGTCAGTGTTTGCTGCCACCGGCACAAGTCGGCGAGGCCGGGGCCGCGTCGATTTGCGCCCATTCCCCAGGCGTGTAGGTATGCAGCGCCAAGGCATGGAACTCGCCCATCAGCTCGCCGAGCGTGCCGTAGACTTTCTGGTGGCGCTTGACCCGGTTCAAGCCTTCGAACTGCGAACTGACCACCACGGCCTTGAAGTGTGTTTGCAAACCACGGCTGTGCATGTGGCTTTCATCAAGCACCTGCAAATACTCGGGCTGTAGCAAACCCAGTGTCGATTCAATGCGTTGTTGCATGGTCATGCCCAACTCCGGTTCAAGGCTTTTTCTTGGCGGGAGCGGCGCCTTTAGGCTCCAGCTCGGCGGTCATGTCAGCCAGCAGCTTGTTGACCACAGGCACCGCGCTTTCCAGTTTGGCCTGTGTCATTTGCGCCGATTGCTGGGTCAGCTGCGGCATTTTCTCCAGGACTTTCTTGCCCAATGGCGACTGGTAGAACGCGACCAGGTCCTTGAGCTCAGACTCGGTGAAGTTGGTGGTGTAGAGCTTGACCATGTCCGGTTTCAGCTTGTTCCAGCCAATGGCTTGGTCCAGAGCGGCGTTGGCCTTGGCCTGGTAGGTTTCCAGTACGGCTTTTTTCGACTCGGGGGCTTTGGTTTGCTGGAAGCGCTGGGCAAACATCTGCTGTACTTGCATGTACACCGGAGTACCCAGTTTGTCGGCATGCGCCAGGGTCAGGAAAGCCTCGGCACTGGCGTTGTGGCTGGCGGTATCGGCAAAAACAGGGCCGCTGGCGCAGACCAGTGCAACCGCGGTACAGATGGCACGAAGACGAGTCATCGAGTTTCCTTTTCTAGCAGGCGAGGTAAAACCCCAAGGACGTCCATTCTGCGCCTAAAAAACTCTGCCGCTCAACCCCAAGCCTTGTCGCGCCTGATTTAGACGGGTTGAATCAGCAGATTCCAGACTGATGGAACCACGGCCGGCGATCACGGCCTAAACTGCGCAATCAGACCTACAGGAGTGTGCATGATGAGCCGAATCGAAACCGACAGCCTGGGCCAGGTGGAAGTCCCGGATGAGGCCTATTGGGGTGCTCAAACGCAACGCTCGCTGGTCAACTTCGCCATCGGCGACGAACGGATGCCGCTGGCGCTACTGCACGCCTTGGCATTGATCAAGAAAGCGGCGGCACGAGTCAACGACCGTAATGGTGATTTGCCCGCCGACATTGCCAGGCTGATCGAACAGGCGGCCGATGAAGTGCTCGACGGCGAGCATGACGATCAGTTCCCGCTGGTGGTCTGGCAGACGGGCAGCGGCACCCAGAGCAACATGAACGTCAACGAAGTGATCGCCGGGCGCGCCAACGAGCTGGCCGGCAACCCGCGTGGCGGCAAGTCCCCGGTGCACCCCAACGATCACGTCAACCGTTCCCAGAGTTCCAACGACTGTTTCCCCACAGCCATGCACATCGCCACCGTACAGGCGGTGCAACAACACTTGCTGCCGGCGATCAGTGAGCTGTCCGGTGGCCTGGCCGAGCTATCAGCGCGCCACATGAAACTGGTCAAGACCGGCCGCACCCACATGATGGACGCCACCCCCATCACCTTTGGCCAGGAAGTCTCGGCGTTCATCGCCCAGCTCGATTACGCTGAACGGGCGATCCGCAGCGCGCTGCCCGCGGTCTGTGAACTGGCCCAGGGCGGCACGGCGGTCGGTACCGGGCTGAACTCGCCCCACGGCTTCGGTGAAGCGATCGCCGCGGAACTTGCCGCGCTTTCCGGCTTGCCGTTCATCACCGCGCCCAACAAGTTTGCGGCCCTGGCCGGCCATGAGCCGCTGACCTCACTGTCCGGCGCGTTGAAAACCCTCGCCGTGACGCTGATGAAAATTGCCAATGACTTGCGCTTGCTGGGCTCCGGCCCGCGCGCCGGCTTCGCCGAAGTGAAACTGCCGGCCAACGAACCAGGCAGCTCGATCATGCCGGGCAAGGTCAATCCGACCCAGTGCGAAGCACTGTCGATGCTGGCCTGCCAGGTCTTGGGCAACGACGTGACCATCGGCTTCGCGGCGAGCCAGGGTCACTTGCAGCTCAATGTGTTCAAGCCGGTGATCATCCACAACCTGCTGCAATCGATCCGCTTGCTGGCCGATGGCTGCAGCAACTTCCAGCAGCACTGCATCGCCGGCCTGGAACCGGACTCAGGGAAAATGGCTGAGCATCTGGAACAAGGGTTGATGCTGGTAACGGCACTGAACCCGCACATTGGTTATGACAAATCGGCGGAGATTGCCAAGAAGGCTTACAGCGAAGGGCTGACCTTGCGTGCGGCGGCGTTGCAGTTGGGGTATCTGACCGATGAAGAGTTCGATGCCTGGGTGCGGCCGGAGAACATGTTGGAGGCCGGGGCCAAGGGCTGAGTCTTTAGTGCCTGATAGTGCGCTTTCGCGGGCAAGCCCGCT
>NZ_JASCAE010000016.1:0-3113 GCF_029967975.1 Pseudomonas sp. V98_8 | reverse complement strand
AAGAGCCCTTGGTTACTTGGGGCTTTTCCAAGTGACTCGCCGTAAGGGCGAAACCCTAGGTGACCGTTACCGCAGCAACGGATATACACCCAATCCAAATACCCCAACCTAAAATCAGGGCGCGCCAAAGTACGGTCGGATCCCGCGGTCGCGAAAGTACCGTTCGATCACCTTCGGGTCCGAACAGGTTTCGGCAATCGCCACGTACGTATCCGGCCGCAGCAGGTAGAACCCGTTGCGCCCAAGGCCGGCCGCTTCGAATGCCGGGCGCCAGCCGAACACATGCAGTGGCAGATGGTGCTCGTGGCACCAGGCGATCATCTCGTCGCTGGTGTCGCCATACACATGTACCTGCCAGGTCGGGCATTTGAGCGATTCAAAATTGTCACCTTCACCGTCGTGCGCCCAGGGCAGGCGGTCGCCACCATGCACCTGCCCGGCAACGCCTGTGCTCAAGGGCATGGCGCGATAGTTCAGGGTGATTTGCGACACGGTGCGGAACAGGAATTCGCGGGTGGTTTCGAACGAGGCCATTTTCGGAATCAGCAAGGGCGCCAGCCGCGTGCGCAACACATCCGCCATGGGCCCCTCGGCGGTGACAAACGTGAACACCCGGTCGGTGGTAGCCACCAGCTTGCGGGCAAAGGCGATGCGTTCGGTTTCGTAGGTGTCGAGCAATTTCGCCTCGGCGCCGCCGCTCAGTACCGCCGCGAGTTTCCAGGCCAGGTTGATGGCATCGCCAATCCCGGTGTTCATGCCCTGGCCTCCCGCGGGGCTGTGCACGTGGGCGGCGTCGCCCAACAGGAAGGTGCGCGCGCTGCGAAAGTGATCCGCCACCCGATGATGCACGCGGTAGGTCGAGAACCAGTTCAGTTGTTCGACCTTGACCTGCATATGCTCGATGGCCCGACTGCTTACGTCCTCAAATTGCAGGGTTTGCGCCTGTTCGGCGCGTTCGTCGCGCACGGTGCCGATCAAGCGTGCTCGGCCGCTGCCAGCCAATGGGAATACCGCGAGGAAATCCGCCTCATCCAGGTCCACATGCAGTTCGCCATTGAACGCCGGGCCGCTGGCTTGCACGTCGGCGACGTAGAAAACCTGCTGGTAGGTGCCGCCTGGAAAACCGGTGTCCAGGGTCTTGCGCACGATAGAGCGGGCGCCGTCGCAACCGGCCAGGTAGCAGGCCTGGCAAGTTTCCTGTTGGCCGTCGGGCAGGCGCAGCGTGGCGCTGATGCCGTCATCGGTTTGCTCGAAACCAGCGAGCTCGGTGTTGCGTTCCACCGTGATGCCGAAGGTTTGCAGGCGATCGATCAGCAGCCGCTCGTGTTCGTCCTGCGGGAATATTTCGAGGAAGGCGTAGGGCGTCAGGCCTTCACCCACCCGGTTCAACGGCAGGCGCGCCACGGGCTGGCCTTTTACCCAGAAATTGGCGGCCGCGACCTGATGACCGTCGCGCACGATGGCGTCGGCCAGGTCCAGCTGGCGATACAGCTCCAGCGTGCGCGCCTGCACCGCCAGTGCCCGTGAAGTGGTACCCGGTGCAGAAGTCTTGTCGACGATCCGCACGCGAACCCCCAGTTTGCTCAGCCATAGCGCCAGCACCAACCCCGTCGGGCCGGCGCCGATGATCAACACATCGCTACGCTGCATGACCCCGTCCTCTTGCCGTGTGCTGCAAGTATGGTCCAGCCTTGCGCTGCGGCCAGCGTTTTTCATCGGCACCTGAGGAACAGCCGGGTTCGCGCCACGGTCATAGCCTGCGCCATGCATTGGTCGTATGGTTAACCCGGTTCAACGAACGCCCTGGAGCAACATGCAAGCCCATCGATTGATCATGAGCATCACCGCGTTACTGGTGGTGGCCGGTTGCAGCAGTCAGCGGCCCCAGGAACCCGCGGCGCGCAAGCCCGCCGAGGTCAAGGCGCAAATCGTGCGCTTGCTGCCGGCCAAAACCGTCGACCGCGAAGGGTGGGCCACGGACATCTACGCCGCGTTTGCCGCGCAGAACATTGCGCCGACCACGCAAAACCTCTGTTCGGTGCTGGCGGTCACCGAGCAGGAGTCGACTTTCCAGGTGGATCCCGGCGTGCCGGGGCTGGGCAAGATCGCCCGGGACGAGATCGATCGCCGGGCGGCCAAGGCGCATATCCCCCAACTGTTGGTCAGCGGTGCACTGCGGGTGAGTTCGCCCAACGGCAAAACCTACAGCGACCGGCTGAATGCCGCCCGCAGTGAAAAGGAACTGAGCGCGATTTTCGATGACTTCATTGGCATGGTGCCCATGGGCAAGACCCTGTTCGCAGGCTTCAACCCGGTACACACCGGCGGGCCGATGCAGGTCAGCATCGACTTTGCCGAACAGCATGCCAAAAGCTATCCGTATCCGGTGGAAGGTTCGATACGGCGTGAAGTCTTTACCCGCCGCGGCGGCATGTACTTCGGCATCGCGCATCTGCTCGGTTATCCGGTGAGCTACAAGCAGCCGTTGTACCGCTTCGCCGATTTCAATGCCGGTTGGTACGCCAGTCGCAATGCTGGCTTCCAGAACGCCGTGAGCCGGGCCTCGGGCATCCCGCTCGCGCTGGATGGCGACCTGGTCCGCTACGGTTCGATCATGCCTGGCACCACGGAGCTGGCGGTGCGCACCTTGGGCAAGCAGCTGGGCATGCGCAATCCGACGATCAGGGATCAACTGGAGGAGGGCAATACGCTGGCGTTCGAGGACAGCGAGCTCTATCAGCGGGTTTTCGCCTTGGCTGAACAGGCCGAAGGTCGTTCCCTGCCGCGCGCGGTACTGCCGGGGATCGTGCTGCAAAGCCCGAAAATCACCCGCAAGCTCACCACTGCCTGGTTTGCCAAGCGGGTCGATGAGCGTTACCAGCGCTGCATGGCGCGGGCAGGCTGAAGATATTGGCGAACGACCGGACGCTGTATGACTTTCGAGTTTTAACAGGCATGAAAAAGCCCGGCTGATCAGGCCGGGCTTTTTGTGATCGCGGTGAAGCGAAAGGGTCAGGCGACAGTGTTGCCTTGCAGGCGGTCGGAGCCATCGGCGGCAACGGTGTTGCCTTGCAGGCGGTCGGAGCCATCGGCGGCGACGGTGTTGCCTTGCA
>NZ_JASCAE010000015.1:0-3714 GCF_029967975.1 Pseudomonas sp. V98_8 | reverse complement strand
AGTACTCGGCTACGAACCGAGCGGTCACAGGTTCGAATCCTGTCGAGTGCACCATACAAACAAAAAGCCCGCCTTTAAAGCGGGCTTTTTGCCGTCTGGGATTTGGCTTTTCCCTTCGTACATCCTCTTTCGTCAAACTCGATGCTGGCGCTTCGACCTCGCTTGGTCTGGTAGTGGTAGTGGCTGCTTGAGTTTCGAATGCTGATCTTGTCTGGCTTGCCCAGAGCGCTTTCAACATCCTGTTGGGTCATGCCGGCGATCACGCGCTGATTGATGATTGCTGCGCGGCGCTCGCTGGCGCTGATCAAGTTTGCACATTTGTCTACTGCCTGGCCGACAACCAATGGATCGCGGTGATCGATTTTCAGGTTCGATGTTTGCCGCTGCTGTTGCGGCGCAAGTGGGATAATCGTGCCGGGCCGGTAGGGGCTCACCCTCTGGTAGGAAAGGCTTTCGTCGATGGCGCAGTTTGTCGTGGTAAAGGTGATGCGCCCGTCAGGCGCTTCGCAGCGGTTAACCGTTGCGCCGGGTGCGTCCAGCGGCAGGTAGAGCAGGGTGGCGAGCCCCAGGCGGGATAATCTCGATGGCATTGCGCGTCCTCCGTGACGGCTACCGATCAAGACTAGCGCCTGCATGTTTGATCGCCAGTGTGTTTTTTTTTCGAGATGAGTCGTCGCACTTTCATGTATCAGGCGCGCACTCAGGATTGTTTCGCAAGCGCTTGTTTCAGCCGCGATTTTTTAACGTTTTAAGCCGTCAGTCGGTGTATGATTGCGCCCGTCAGCCCCGCCGGGGCTTTTGGATTACCTCCATGGACTTACCCAGTAGTTACTCAATACCCCGATTTTCCAATCATGAATTGACTGATTGATCCTTCCGGCGCACCCCGCTGCTGGGAGTGGAGTTCGCCTATGTCTGAAGTAGAAGTAAAGAAAACGCAGGAAAGCTTGCAGGACCGCCTGGCTCAAGTTGTTGAGCTGCTGCAGCGCCAGCGAGTGGTTGAAGACCTGACTCATCGCCAGGAAGGTCCGAATCAGGATCGAGTCGAAAACCTGGTTCACCGGCAAAATCTCGTTGAGCTGCAACGCAAGCTCGATGACCTGCACTCCGCCGACGTCGCCTATATTCTTGAAGCCCTGCCACTGGATGACCGCCTGACGCTCTGGCAGTTGGTCAAGGCTGATCGCGACGGCGACATCCTGCTCGAAGTATCCGATTCGGTTCGTGAAACCCTGATCGCCGACATGGACGATCACGAGCTCCTGGCTGCAGCCAAGGACATGGATGCCGACGAGCTGGCCGACCTGGCTTCCGAGCTGCCACGAGATGTCGTCCATGAGCTGATGGAGACCCTCGATGCTCAGCAGCGCGAGCGTGTGCGCTCGGCGTTGTCCTATGATGAGGATCAGGTCGGCGCGCTGATGGACTTCGAGATGGTCACCATCCGTGAGGATGTCAGTCTCGAAGTGGTCCTGCGCTACCTGCGGCGTCTCAAGGAGCTGCCAGGTCATACCGACAAATTGTTCGTGGTTGACTACGACGGCGTGCTCAAGGGCGTGCTGCCGATCAAGCGCTTGCTGGTCAACGATCCGGATAAGCAGGTTTCCGAGGTCATGGCCAGCGATCCGGTGAGTTTCCATCCGGATGAAGAAGCCTACGATGCTGCCCAGGCGTTTGAGCGTTACGACTTGATTTCGGCCCCCGTCGTCGACAAGAACGGCAAGCTGATCGGCCGTCTGACCATCGATGAAATGGTCGACCTGATTCGTGAGGAGAGCGAAAACGAAGTTCTCAACATGGCAGGTCTGCGAGAAGAAGAGGATATTTTTGCGTCGGTCTGGAAGTCCCTGCGCAACCGTTGGGCCTGGCTGGCAGTAAACCTGATCACCGCATTTGTTGCTTCCCGGGTGATTGGTTTGTTCGAAGGTTCCATTGAGAAGCTGGTGGCGCTGGCGGCCCTGATGCCCATCGTTGCAGGTATCGGCGGTAATTCCGGCAACCAGACCATCACCATGATCGTTCGGGCCATGGCGCTGGACCAGGTGAGTACAGGTAACACTTCGCGTCTGATGCGCAAGGAGCTGGCGGTTGCCTTGATCAACGGCGTGATTTGGGGGGGAGTCATTGGCGTAGTTGCCTACCTGCTGTATGGCAGCTGGTCGCTCGGTGTGGTAATGACCGCTGCCATGACCCTCAATCTATTGCTGGCGGCATTGATGGGGGTCTTGATCCCGATGACGCTGGCGCGGCTTGGGCGTGATCCTGCCATGGGGGCGAGTGTGATGATTACCGCCATGACCGATAGTGGTGGCTTCTTTATCTTCCTCGGGCTGGCAACGATTTTCCTGCTCTGAGGAACTTGTTCCAAAACCCGCCCTACGGCGGGTTTTTTTTTGCCAGATTTCAGGCAAAAAAAAGCCAGCGATCAGGCTGGCTTGAACTTGCGGGGATGAATCAGGAGGCGTCTGCAGTCATTTCGGCATCATGGGCGATCAGTGAAACAAGCGCATTTTGCTGGCGGTGAGAGAGTTGGCGGAAACGCTGAAGCAGTTCGCGCTCGTGCAATGACAGCTCCGGGCTGTCCAGGCGCATGCTCAGCTCTTCGCCCAGTGCGCCTTCCTGAATGAGACTCTGCTCCAGGCGCGCAATGATCTCGGAGTTCATGCTGCGATGATGATTGCGAGCCACCTCGGCAATGCGTTCACGCATTCCGTCTGGCAGACGTACGACGAACTTGTCAGCCGTACGGCTGGAATAAATTGCCTGTTTCAATGGGCGCATATATTTAACCGGTTAGTTCAGGGGAGCGGTTCTCGGGATTGGCCGCAGGATGTCAGATAGGACAAGCGCTCTGGCCAAATGTTCAACCTGAATTGGTAGAGGCACGCATCATGCCTCAAACTCGCCAGTTCATTGGCGTCAATTCTGTGACAAATATTGAGCTGACTAAAGGCGTTATGCCAGCACCAATTGTCAGAAATGCGGACTGGTTTTCAAAACAGCACCGGGTCCGTGTCTCTGGCCGCGTCCTTTGCCCGCAGAACTCTTGAAAAAGCCGAGGGGCATCCCAT
Organism: Pseudomonas sp. V98_8; assembly: GCF_029967975.1. Classification (NCBI taxonomy): domain Bacteria; kingdom Pseudomonadati; phylum Pseudomonadota; class Gammaproteobacteria; order Pseudomonadales; family Pseudomonadaceae; genus Pseudomonas; species Pseudomonas sp. V98_8. The sequence goes on along the minus strand of NZ_JASCAE010000015.1, from coordinate 643 downwards.
GCGAATTCGATCACTGTTCCTTATCTGTACAGGATAGTGGCAAATGGCCGATTTACTAGTGTCAGTCGTATGACGAGGCTCATTTGGGATGGGTGGCAGGTCGATTTTCCGTGGGGGTGGGCTTCGTTGGAGGCGCAGGCGCTGGTTCGCTTCTGATCGCTCGTCAAACCTTCGAGCGTTCGCGTGACATCTGCCTACACTTAAAAAGCCTACGCATGACATGACAAAGGCAGGTTCGCCCGTTAACATGCTCGCCGTCTATCGCTACGCGTCTCTTCGCGGGCATCTTGTGTCTCAGTAGCTCAATTGGATAGAGCATCCCCCTCCTAAGGGGAAGGTTGGCAGTTCGAACCTGCCCTGGGACACCATTCAATCAAGTCTTCAGCAGTTCATGAATTTCGCTCCAGGCCTTTATGGGGGCGGGCGGGTGCACATGGGCTGCTTCCGGCATAAAAAGGCCCTGCTCAGACGCGTATCTGGCAGGGCTTTTTTCATATATGTGGCAGGACCCGGCCATCCTTTCCGGTTTGGGCTCTTCTATATAGTGGAAAGGGCGACTACTTCTGTATCAAGTACCTTTTTGCCAGGAAACCAAATCAATGCTTGACGGCAGATTCTGGAAGCCTATAATTCGCCCCACTTC
>NZ_JASCAE010000014.1:0-3742 GCF_029967975.1 Pseudomonas sp. V98_8 | reverse complement strand
CTTTTGATCTTCCCGGGGGCAAAAGATCAAAAGATCGCAGCCTGCGGCAGCTCCTACAGGAGCGAGGTACATTCGCCAGGGTCAGGCAATCGGCCGCCAGTGGCCAACCATGTGCTCCAGATCACCAGCCCCGACCAGTTGCAGATCCCCGCTGGAACCTGCGGCGCTGGCCAGTAAGGTCACCTCGCTGGGCAGGCGCACCGGCTTTTTGAATTGCACCACGATCTCGACGTTTGCGGCCGGCAGATGCTCGGCGAGGGCGGCCAGGGTGCGGGCCTTGTTCCATAAGCCATGGGCGATCGCCGATGGAAAACCGAACATTTTGGCGCTAGCAGCACTCAAGTGAATCGGGTTGTAGTCGCCCGATACCTTGGCGTACTGCCGGCCGATGTCCGCGGGCGCTTTCCAGTGGTCGACTTGCGTCAGTGCCAGCGTCGAGGCCAGCTCCTCCTCGACGGGCTCGCCTTCAAGCTTCACGCCCCGGCACAGCATCTGGCTTTGCGCCTCCCAGAGCGGTCCCAGTTGATCATCCAGCGTCGTCACCAGATCGAAGGTCGCGCCCTTCGCATGGGGTTGCAGGTTCTCCACGCACACGCTGGCCCGCACCCGGTGGACCCCGCCCATGGGGCGCAGCACGCGAATGCGATTGCTCAGGTGAATCAGCCCCAGCAGCGGGAACGGAAAGTCCCGGGCGGTGAGCAATTGCATCTGCAAGGCGAATGCAAGGATGTGCGGGTAGGTGGGTGGCAGCAGGCTGTTGTCGGCGAAGCCGCAGACCTTGCGATAGGCCGCCAGGCGCTTTGGGTCGACATCGAGCCAGCAGCGCAAACCCGAATGGGGCAGGGTGGTGCCGGTGATTTTGCGCCGCGTCGCCGCCTGCACATACAGCCCCGGCAGGCTGGGTTCGCGGTTGAGTGTGTGCCAGTCGATGATCATGCCTAGGCTCCCAGAACGCTTTGCCCGCAGACACGCAATGCCTGGCCGGTGAATGCGCCCGTGCCCGGTTGCGCGAGCCAGGCCACTGCTTCGGCGACGTCTTGCGGCAGGCCACCCTGGCCCAGCGAGCTCATGCGTCGCCCGGCTTCGCGCAGGCCGAATGGAATGTGCGCGGTCATTTGCGTTTCGATGAAGCCCGGGGCCACGGCATTGATGCTGATGCCCCGCCCATGCAACAGCGGCGCCCACGCCTGTGCCAGGCCAATCAGCCCGGCCTTGCTCGCCGCGTAGTTGGTTTGTCCGCGATTGCCCGCGATGCCGCTGATCGACGCCAGCAGGATCACCCGGCCATTGTCGCGCAGGGTGCCGCTGTCGAGCAGGGCCTTGGTCAGCACTTGCGGGGCGTTGAGGTTGACGGCGAGCACTGCGTCCCAGAACTCCGGCGTCATGTTGGCCAGGGTTTTGTCCCGGGTGATGCCGGCGTTGTGCACCACGATGTCGATGCCGTCGGGTAACTGTTCCACCAACTCCGTCGCGGCATTCTCGGCGCAGATGTCCAGGGTGATACCACGCCCGCCGAGGCGTGCGGCGAGGGCGTCGAGATCGGTCCTGGCCGGGGGCACGTCGAGCAGGATGACCTCGGCACCGTCACGGGCCAGGGTTTCGGCGATGGCGGCGCCGATGCCACGCGCAGCGCCGGTAACCAGTGCCTTGCGCCCGGCCAGCGGGCGCGTCCAGTCCGTCACCTGGGTGTCGCAGGCTTGCAGGCCAATCACTTGCCCGGATACGAAGGCGCTTTTCGGCGAGAGGAAAAACCTTAGAGGTCCTTCCAGTTGATCTTCTGCACCTTCGCCAACATGGATCAGCTGCAAGGTGCCACCGCTGCGCAGTTCCTTGGCCAGCGAGCGACTGAAACCTTCGAGGGCGCGCTGGGTGCTGGCGGCGAATGGGTCGCTCAAGGTCCGCGGGTCACGCCCCAGGATCACCAGGTGCGCACTGTGGTCGAGATTTTTCATCAGTGGCTGGAAGAATTCGCGCAGTTGCTTGAGCTGGTCGGCTTGCACAAGATCAGTGGCATCGAATACCACCGCCTTTAGTTTCGGGCCATGTCCGGGAATCCACGCGGCCGCCATCGAGGGATCGGTGCCGTAGGTGTAGATCGCGTCCGTCAGGCGGTTGGCGAAGGCACTGACCTTTTCCGCCAATGGGCCGCCGCCAATCAGCAAAGCACCTTCGACAGGGCGCAATCGGCCTGCTTGCCAGCGCTCCAGGCGTACCGGCGAAGGAAGACCCAGGGCTGCGACCATTCGATGGCCGATGGACGAGTTGGCGAAGTCGATATAGCGGTCGGACATGGAACGCGCTCCAGCAGATGAGGTTCAAAGTGTGGACCATGAATGGCAATCAGTCGTTCGATTCACTGGAAAAGGCCTACGCTTGCGGGTAATGGCCTTCACAGAATAGGAAGCTTTTCATGACTCAGCTGCGTCGCGTCGCGATCATCGGCGGTAACCGGATACCCTTCGCTCGGTCCAACGGGCCGTACGCCACCGCCAGTAACCAGGCCATGCTCACGACCACGCTCGAAGGCCTGATCGAACGCTACAACCTGCATGGCCTGCGCCTTGGCGAAGTGGTCACCGGGGCTGTGCTCAAGTTACCGAGGGACATGGCCCTGACGCGCGAGTGCGTGCTCGGTTCGCGATTGTCGCCCGCTACCCCGGCCTACGACATCCAGCAAGCTTGCGGCACCGGGCTTGAAGCGGCGCTGCTGGTGGCTAACAAAATTGCCTTGGGACAAATCGACTGCGGCATTGCCGGTGGCGTCGACACCACCTCGGATGCGCCGATCAGCGTCAACGAAGGGTTGCGCAAGATTTTGCTGCAAGCCTATCGCGCCAACACGACCGCTGAAAAACTCAAGCCCTTCCTGCAGTTGCGCCCCCGGCACCTGATTCCGGAGTTCCCGCGCAATGGCGAGCCGCGCACCGGTTTGTCCATGGGCGAGCATTGCGAGTTGATGGCGCAAACCTGGAACATTCCTCGCGAAGAGCAGGATCAGCTGACCCTGCTGAGCCATCAGAATCTTGACGCGTCCTATGCCGAAGGTTGGCAAAATGATTTGATGACGCCGTTTCTTGGCCTCACCCGCGACAACAATTTGCGCCCGGACCTGACCCTGGAAAAACTCGCCTCACTCAAGACCGTTTTCGAAAAAAGCGCCAAAGGCACCCTGACTGCCGGTAACTCCACGCCGCTGACCGATGGCGCCTCGCTGGTGCTGCTGGGCAGTGAAGAGTGGGCGAAGGCACGTGGCTTGCCGATCCTTGCCTACCTGCGCGATGGCGAGGCCGCGGCGGTGGATTTCGTCAATGGCGCCGAGGGCTTGTTGATGGCGCCGGTGTATGCCGTGCCAAGGTTGCTGGCGCGCAATGGCCTGACCTTGCAGGACTTCGATTACTACGAAATCCATGAAGCGTTCGCCGCGCAAGTGCTCTGTACCTTGAAGGCCTGGGAAGACCCCGAGTACTGCAAAAGCCGGCTGGGCCTCGACGCACCGCTGGGGTCCATCGACCGCAGCAAGCTCAATGTCAAAGGCAGTTCACTGGCGGCCGGGCACCCGTTTGCAGCCACGGGCGGGCGCATCCTCGCCAACCTGGCCAAGTTGCTTGATGCGGCGGGAAAGGGGCGTGGGCTTATCTCGATCTGCGCCGCCGGTGGTCAGGGGGTAACCGCCATCATCGAACGTTGACGATACCTGCAGGAGCCGGCTTGCTGGCGATGGCGATCTCACGGACGCCATCGC